>NZ_AP031573.1:1263533-1579416 GCF_041154745.1 Flavobacterium sp. CFS9
ACCCGAACCCCTTAAACCGATATCAGGTTTAGCAATTAAAGGAAAATAAATTCTGTTTTCGACTATTTTTTCGACAATCTTATTTAGATCCGTATTCTCTTTGATCAGAATAGTATTGGGATAACATTCTCTGGGAAGCAAATCATAAATTTGTTTTTTACTTTCCATTATAAACCCACCGTTTTTTATCTTCGGATTAGACGCGTTAAAGAAGAATACTGATCTCGCTTTGATCGCATAATAGGCCCAAAGAAAATAAATAGGGACGTAAAGCACTTTAAAAGGCCAGTACTCCCAATTGGTTACTTTATGAAAAAATAGTTTCATCTTTAGTAAATTAAATACTTATAAAAGAAGTCGAGAACTCCTTTGTTTTAATTAAATCGTAATACTTCATAGTCCCTTTATTCTGTTTGATCACCACCTGAGTTATGCTAAGTGTTTTCAAAACATTTTCTCTGTTAATGACCAATCCGTTTTCAGAATCATCATTTTGAGTATTTTTATGAAAATCTAACATATCCTTGGAGAAGATTTCATCCTTACCTTCTAAAAATTCAAAAAACCAATCCGAACGTTTCTTTCTAATTTCCGGAGGATACAAAGTAACCGACGACCAAATGTGATTTTTCGAAGCTTCTAACAATGTTTTTATTTTCACGAGACCATCCCAAACCAGTTCGTACAATTCTCCATTCTGATACAAAACCAACGTAAACGGTTCGATATCTTCCAGATTAATTTCATTCCAGAAATCCTTTGGCGATAAGCCGGAAATCATATCAAGAACGATCAGTCCTCTGCTTTTTCTATACGAAAATGAAATCCGATGCTTCTCCGTACCTCCATTCAAAAGTACCAGTACAGTTCCGTTTTTATCCACGGCAAACCAGGTTCCTCCCGCTTTTGAATCTTTTGGGTACATAATGTTTTTACCATTATGACAATAGTTTTTTGGTGCAATGGCTTCCGGACGAATTACTTTTTCATCCCGATTTGAAGTAATCATTACCACTCCGTTATGGTTCACGAAACTTACTGTACACATTGTTTTCTGTATTCTATAGTGGAACGGGCTACACCAAAATTCTCATGAATCACAATATTTTTAAACGGTATAACCGCCACTTTGATCAAAGCCTGATGATGGATGCAATGCTCCAGATTATATAATAATTCTCTGTAATAATTGCTTTGAATTCGAAGTGCGAGCCCATCTATTACCTGTTCTAAATAAATGGTTTTATTCTCACTTTTCAAATCTGCTTTTATTCCCGCTATAAGTTCTCTTGCAAATGCTGTTTCGGTTTGCATTCGGATATTTCTCTCGCGGTTATCGTAATTTATAACTCCTGAATTGTAACCTTTTTCCAGACATATAAACATCTCCAAAATGTGTCGCAAATGCTCGCCAATTGTTGCATTGTTGAGAGCAGGGCATGGTCTTGCATAATCTGCATCTTTCAACTGACCTAGCAGGTCATCGAGCTCATCTAAACTGTGGCGTATTGATTTTAGTAACATGGCTATTTTAATTTTAGAAGATTAAACAATTTGCTTTTATTGAAATAAAGTAATCCTAAACAGCATAATAAGGTGATAAGGGCCAGAAAAAAAAGTAAGCCTCCATCATTCTGAACTGAAATTCCCAAAACAAACAAATGCGACAAAATAGCCCCAGCCATCACTCCACATCCTCCCAAAGCTCCAATCCATGTTGTTTTTGGAATTAAAATTAAAACGGCAATAACCAATTCGGCTATTCCTGATCCAATTCTTCCATAAGGTTCCATTCCTAAAGTCGAAAAAATATAAATACTTTCTTCTGCTCCGCTGAATTTAAAAAATAAGGTTTGCAACAAAATTCCGGCTGCTATAATCCTTAAAGCCCAGATTATTTTTTCTGATTTTTCCATCTTGTTACCTGTTTATTTTTTTCCAGTTCTCGTCGGCTTGTATTTTCAGATTGGTCTGATTTTTATTCCAGCTTTTCAAAGTATTATTAAAATATGCGTTGTAAAACAAATAGAGTTTACCGTCGATAATTTTAAAAGTTTCCGGATTTATTTCAACTTTCTCTCCCGAACTTCCAAGAGCATAGGCACACCAACCTCCGTATTGCGGTTCATATTTTGAGGGATTTTTTAAAAATTCCTGTTTATTTTCGTTTGAAGAAAATTTATAAATTACCCCCTGATAAGAAGCAGATAATTCATTCTTACCTTTAATAGCTTTCCCCTGGTTAAAATAGGCCACAGGATCGTAGCCCTGAATGGCTACTCTATTTTCCAGATTGTACTGACTGATTCTTTTCACATCATTTTGAGCAAATGAAATCCCCGAAACCAAAATCAATACAAAAAACAATAGCTTTTTCATCTTGTTTTATTTTAGGTTTTTTAATACTGAAACTAGCAATTCGGTCGAAATACGATGCTTAAAATCCGGAGCAATATATTCGAATGCAATCTCACTATTTTGGTTTATAACAAAGACAGAAGGAACCGGTAAAAAACTTGTATTGACTCCTTTAGAATGTACGTTAATTACTGATTTATAGTTTTCAGGAGCCGCATAAGCAATTCCAACTGCTTTCGCAAATTCACCTTCTGAGTCAGAAAGCAAAGTATATTTTACTTTATCTTTTTCTTCCGTGATTTTTAAATTCTCCGGGGCATCAGGACTTATTGCAATAATCTGGTATCCAAGATCCAGAATTTGTTTCTCTGCTTCAGCTAACGCCTGAAGATGCATATTGCAATAAGGACACCAGCCGCCGCGATAGAAAACTAAAACCGCTTTTTTCTTTTCAAGCAAATCAGAGATTTTTACCGTTGCATTTTCAGCTGATTTTAATGTGGTATTTGGAATTTTCTCTCCTATTAATAAAGGAGTAATATCGGTCGCTATTTGGGGAAGCGAATTTTGTGCAGCAGCCACAGTGCTTAAGGCTACTAAAGCAATAAAAAATATTTTTTTCATAATTTTTAACTTTACATCTTAATTTGATAATGTAAAATTACGGTAGTATGAAAAAGGTAAATGTCGGCTAATTTACACTTAGCCAAAAATAACTAAATTTTGGTAATATCCACAATAACAATTTCTTTTCTATTGTAATGTATCAGTTCGTTCGTTTCCATCTCGTTCAGCAATTGAGTTGCCGTTTGTCTTGAAGTACAAATAATTTGTGCAATGTCGTTCTGTGTCAAATAGTTATCGATAGTTACCAGATTTCCATCGGCAGTCCCTTCCTTCTCTGCCCAGTCTTTAAGAAATTGGTACAATCTGGTTTTTGCATCTTTAGAAATCAAATTAGCGTAACTGTTTTTGATGCGTTTCATTTTCAGACCGACAAATTTGGTATACGAAAGTGCTAGTGTTGGATTTCTCAGTAATAAATCTTCGAAATCTGACATCAGGAAACTGCAAATTGCAACATCGTCAGAAAGTACTTTTGCATATTCTTCGTTTTTGGCATCTGTTTCCAAAGTTAATTCGCCAAATAAATCCCCTTTCTGAATGATGTCTTTTATGGTTTCATTACCTTCTTCATCAATAGACACTATTTTAATATTTCCTTTTTTGAGTAAAAATATGCGGGGTAAATCTGAAGTAGAAAAATAAATAATTTCTCCTTTTGACGCTTTTTTAAAACCTGTGATAATACACAATTGCTTGATCTGCGAATAACTCAGGGTTCGAAACAATTTATGATCCCGCAAATACCAGTATTTTAAATCTTCGTACATAAAAAAGTTTATTTTTGTAAATATAACGAAATTAAAACCCAAACAAAAACCCTTTCAGGCTTTTGAATTCCTAAAAGGGTTTTGATTATTTAAGTTTCGAAGAGATTTATCCTGCAATAACAGCTCTCGAAATTACAATTTTCTGAATTTCTGAAGTTCCTTCGTAAATCTGAGTAATTTTTGCATCACGCATTAAACGTTCTACATGGTACTCTTTTACGTAACCGTTACCTCCATGAATCTGAACTGCCTCAACAGTGGTATCCATTGCTACTTGCGAAGCAAACAATTTTGCCATCGCACCACTTACATCATAATTTTTATGTTGGTCTTTATCCCAAGCTGCTTTCATACACAAATGACGTGCTGCTTCAATATTAACTGCCATATCTGCCAATTTAAAAGCAATTGCCTGGTGATTGCAGATTTCAGTTCCGAAAGCTTTACGCTCTTTAGAATATTTCAACGCCAATTCATAAGCTCCTGAAGCAATTCCTAAAGCCTGAGAAGCAATTCCGATACGGCCTCCGGCAAGAGTTTTCATTGCAAATTTAAATCCGAAGCCGTCTTCACCAATTCTGTTTTCTTTAGGAACTTTTACATCAGTAAACATTAAAGAGTGTGTATCAGAACCACGGATTCCCATTTTTTGCTCTTTTGGTCCAATAGAAAAGCCCGGCATATCTTTCGTCATGATCAAAGCATTGATTCCTTTGTGTCTTTTCTCCGGATCCGTTTGTGCGATCACTAAATAAACCGATGCTGTATTTCCGTTAGTAATCCAGTTTTTTGTTCCGTTTACCAAATAATGATCTCCCATATCAACCGCAGTTGTTTTTTGAGAAGTAGCATCACTACCTGCCTCAGGTTCACTCAAACAAAATGCTCCGTGAATCTCTCCCGATGCCAAGCCTGGTAAGTACTTTTGTTTTTGTTCTTCAGTTCCAAATTCCTGTAGTCCCCAACAAACTAAAGAGTTGTTTACAGACATTACTACAGAAGCTGATGCGTCTACTTTTGAAATTTCTTCCATCGCAATTACATAAGAAATGGCATCCAGTCCGCTTCCGCCATATTTAGGATCAACCATCATTCCAAGGAATCCTAATTGTCCCATTTTTTTAATTTGTTCTGTTGGAAAAATTTGTTTTTCGTCACGTTCAATAACACCAGGCAGCAATTCGTTTTGAGCAAAATCCCTTGCAGCTTGTTGAATCATTAAATGTTCTTCGGTAAGATTAAAATCCATAGTTATTCTGTTTTATTTTTCTCAGCTCAACTCGATTTAAAATATCGAATTTAAGATGACGGTTATTTTTGTTTTGTTTTTTTTGAATTGCTTTTTTCTGTAAAAAGGCTTCCAAAGATAAATTTTAAAAGTGAGTTTAACAATGCGCGCATATAAATTTACTAGATCGGCAATAATTACGATAACGTTTTCGTTATTATCTCAAAAATTTAGCCTAACACGCATCAAATTTGCAATCATTACTCTAAAAAACAAGAATAAAATACACGATCAAAAATGTCCGATTGCTAAAATTTTAGTAAAATTTAGCTACTCAAAAGATTAAACAATTCTTAAAATATACGGGTTCCCGTAAAATAACTCTTACTAATTTGATTATTAATCTTATACAAACAAAAAAAGCAAAATTGAGTCAAAAAAAACATATTTAATAACGCTATAAAATTGATAAATTAACATTATTTTTGCTCAAAAATTATAATTTCCATAAAACATGAAAAAAAGTTTACTTCTACTTACATTCCTTTTTAGTATACAATTCTCGACCGTTTCAGCCCAGACTCAGCTTGACGTGAACGGCGTAACAGTTCCAAGAAAAATTGAATTTCAAGGCAAAACTTTACAGCTTAATGGTGCTGGAGGCCGATCAAAAATGTGGTTGGAAGTTTATGTTCAGGCCTTATATTTATCACAGCTAAGTCAGGATCCACAATTTATTATTGACAGCGATACCGAAATGGCAATCCGAATTGAAATTACTTCTTCAATGGTTTCTTCAGGCAAACTGACTAAAGCAATGAATGCCGGTTTTGAAAAATCTGCAGGAAGCAATCTTAATCAATTGCGTCCCCGAATTGAAGAATTTAAAACTTTTTTAAGCGACATGATTACTGAAAAAGATGTATTTGTTTTGGCTTACAACCCACTTGACCAAACAGTCAATGTTTACAAAAATGAAGTTTTGAAAGGAAAAATTCCCGGATTTGATTTCAAAAAAGCATTGTTCGGAATCTGGCTTTCAGACAAACCGGTTGACGAGACATTAAAAAAACACTTATTAGGAATATAATTTGTTAGATTTATAAAACTCAAAAGCCGAAAACGTACTGTTTTCGGCTTTCTTTTTTCTGTTCGATAAAATTTTGATACGAGATACATTATTCGCATTATTCTATTTTATACTTTTACGCAAACTAAACATATCTCAACAAAATGAAAGATTTATTACAGCAATTTGAAAATAAAGCACCTGAAATTGTTTTTAACTGGAAAGATTCCGAAACAGAAGCCGAAGGATGGACTGTTATCAACTCACTGCGCGGTGGAGCTGCGGGTGGAGGAACAAGAATGAGAAAAGGCTTAGATATGAATGAAGTTTTATCGTTGGCCAAAACTATGGAAGTTAAATTTTCTGTTTCAGGACCAGCCATTGGAGGTGCCAAATCAGGAATAAATTTTGACCCGAATGATCCACGAAAAAAAGGAGTATTACAACGTTGGTACAAAGCCGTTTCACCATTATTGAAAAGTTACTACGGAACCGGAGGAGATTTAAATGTAGATGAAATTCACGAAGTAATTCCAATGACCGAAGAATGTGGTGTATGGCATCCGCAGGAAGGAGTTTTCAACGGACACTTCAAACCAACCGAAGCAGATAAAATTAACAGAATCGGACAATTGCGTCAGGGTGTTATCAAAGTAATCGAAAACCCAAAGTTCTCTCCTGATGTAACCCGAAAATATACGGTTGCCGACATGATTACCGGTTATGGTGTTGCTGAAGCAGCTCGTCATTTTTATGCCACTTATGGTGGAGACATCAAAGGTAAAAAAGCAATTGTACAGGGATTTGGAAATGTAGGTTCAGCTGCTGCTTTCTATTTGGCAGAAATGGGTGCTAAAGTAATCGGAATTATTGACCGTGACGGAGGATTAATAAAAGAAGAAGGTTTTTCATTTGAAGAAATCAGAACTTTGTTTTTAAATAAAGACGGAAACAAATTAGTTGCCGACAACATGATTCCATTTGACGAAATCAACACTAAAATCTGGACGATTGGTGCTGAAATCTTCACCCCTTGTGCAGCTTCAAGATTGGTAACTCAGGCCCAAATCGATAACTTAATCGCAAATGGATTAGAAGTTATTTCATGTGGAGCAAACGTTCCTTTTGCTGATAAAGAAATTTTCTTCGGATCTATTATGGAAGAAGTGGACAGCAAAGTAAGTTTGATTCCTGATTTCATCTCAAACTGTGGAATGGCACGAGTTTTTGCATATTTCATGGAGAAAAAAGTGCAAATGACAGACGAAGATATTTTCAATGATACTTCAGAAATTATCAAAAATGCGATTGTTAAAGCTCATACTTTAAATTCATCCAAAACCAATATCAGTGCAACTGCTTTTGAAATTGCATTGAAACAATTAGTATAATCTTAGTTTTATACTTTATATATAAACGAGTCAAATAGAAATTTGACTCGTTTTTTTATTTAACCGCAGAGAACGCAAAGCTTTACAAAAAGTTCACTAAGCTATTTGTTTTCTAATCTCGCAAAGACGCAGAGTCGCAAAAAAAACTTAAAAAGAAAAACTTTGCAACTCTGCGTCTTTGCGAGAAATAAATTAGCATCCTTTGCGAAAATCCCTTGCGTTCTCTGCGGTTAAATTCTCTCTTAGTTTCTAAACAATTTTTACTACTTTTAAGCGTTTTTTAAATAATACAATTTCAAAATTCAGAATAAAAATGAGTTCCATTTCTTCAGATCAAAAGAAATCCTTACTACTCACAACTGTTATCTATGCAGTACTCATTGCGTTGTTATTTCTTATACGCTTTTGGCCTCCATACAATCCGGAGAACAATGTCGCACTGGCTTCCGGCGGAGGCGGCGGAGGGGTTACGGTAAATTTTGGAGACAGCGATTTAGGCTCGGGAGCAAATTATAAAAGTGAAGTTTTAAATGTAAAAAACGAAGCCCGACAAACTCCTGCAAAAGCAACACCGGACGAAGCAATTTTAACTCAGGAAAATACAACAACCGACGAAAGTGTTGCAATTCCAACAAAAGAAAAAACAAAAAAAGCAACTCCCGTTGTAAAACCGGAAACAAAACCGATTCCTGAAAAACCAAAAGTTTCCAATTCTACAAACGATGCTCTATCAAGTATTTTAAAAGGATCGAATAAAGGTGGTGATGGCGACGACAAAGCAGCAGGAAACAAAGGAAAAGCAAACGGAAGTTTAAGTTCTAATGGATATTATGGAACGGGAGGTTCCGGAGGAGGAACTGGCGGTGGTAACGGAACCGGAAATGGAATTGGTACCGGAAGCGGTTATGGCCCGGGAAGTGGAGGCGGTTCCGGTGGAGGATCCGGATATTCTTTAAACGGACGAAAAGCATTATCTAAACCGGCACCAAAATATACCTGTAACGAAGAAGGAAAAGTAGTGGTAGAAGTTACCGTAGACCAAAATGGCAAAACCATTAGTGCTACTGCAGGAATAAAAGGAACAACCAACACAGCTAGCTGTTTACTGGAACAGGCAAAAATAGCAGCATTAAACACAAGATGGTCCGCAGATGACAAAGCAGCCGCAAAACAGGTTGGAAAAATAATTTACAATTTCAGTCTGGATTAAACACGAATTGCACAGATTTACACTAAAATCTGTTTTCATAAAAAAGGCTTTCAGAATTTCCTGAAAGCCTTTTTTATTTTCATCAGTTTGTTTGTCTTTTTTTCCTTCATCCCAAAAAGACAAAACTATGTGTTTTTCTCAATTTACTTCGGACTTGTAGCAATTACAAACTTTAAATTATTCTTCACTCCTATTTGCAGTACATCAACTAAATCCTGAACCTGAAGATTAAACGGAATTCGAACCACTACTGTTTGCTGTTTGTCAGCTCCAATTTTCGCCATCAAAGTGGTTTCCAGAGCATCAAATTCAACAGGCACTTTGTCGATATAGAATTTCTTGTCTTCAGTAACAGACAAACTAATCAGCTGTTTATTTGTTTTTTCATTGGCTTTCGCTTTCGGCAGTGTCATTTTGATCACATTAGGATTCGCAAGTGTTGATATAATAAGGAAAAACAACAACAGGAAAAACATAATATCACTTAAGGACGATGTCGCCACTTCAGCATGAAACCTTCTTTTTCTCTTAATAGACATACCTTACGCTCTTTGAATTATATTGACAAATTCTAATATTTGTTTCTGAATCTTCAATGCAAAATCATCAATTTTCCCATTCAGTAAGTGATAAGCACTATAGGCAATAATCCCCACAATTAATCCCGAACCGGAACTGATCATTTTCTCATACAATCCTCCCGAAATATTTCCGATACTAATATTTTCCGTAACCGAAATACTGTAGAAAATCTTAATTACTCCCGAAATAGTCCCAATAAAGCCAAGGGTTGGAGCAATCCCCGCAATAAGTCCGAGATGGCCCAAATGTCTTTCCATTTCACCAATTTCAATATCAGCGGCACGGTCCATGTTGGATTCAATTTCTGCAATTGGCCTTCCAATAACCAGCACACCTTCTTTCAGAATATTTCCGGCTGCCGTATCGCTTCTTTCCACAATAGTTCTGGCCAATTCAATATTTCCGGCATTTAATTTATCGCCCACATCCTGTATCAATCTGGAATCAATTCTTGATGCTTTTTTGATATATAAGTAACGTTCAAAAATGATATAAATAGTATAAAATAATAATAATGCAATCGGAATTAAGAAAACTCCTCCTTTCATAATAAACCCAAACATTGAAATTTCATTTTCAGGTGCAATCTTTTCGATAACTACGTTTGAGGCATTTGCGATGGTATCAGCTTGTAATTGAATGTAGCTAAACATATATTAATTCTGGTTTTTAATAATTAATTCTAAAAAATATTTGAAATTTGCAATAAAGATAATTTTCACTCCCTTATAAAACTAAAAAAAATGAAAATTATTTCAATTCGAAACTATTTTAACTCAATTCAATGAACTATCAGGAAACGACAAACTGGATGTTTAATCAGCTTCCAATGTACCAACTTCAGGGAGCTTCGGCATACAAAGAAGATTTGACTAATATTAAGCTGCTGGCTGCACATCTTGACAATCCTCAAAATCAGCTAAAGTGCATCCATGTTGCCGGGACGAATGGTAAAGGATCAACCTCACACATGCTGGCTTCGGTTTTACAGGAAGCCGGATATAAAGTAGGATTGTATACTTCTCCACACCTTAAAGATTTCAGGGAACGAATTAAAATTAATGGCCAGGAAATCTCCGAGGATTTTGTTTGTCAATTCGTAGCCAAACACAAAAACTTTTTTGAAGCCAATGATATGAGTTTTTTCGAAATGTCTGTTGGACTGGCTTTCGATTACTTCGCTTCAGAGAAAACAGACATTGCTATTATTGAAGTTGGTCTTGGCGGACGACTTGATGCAACCAACATAATTACACCATTAGTATCGGTTATTACCAATATCGATTTAGACCATACTCAGTTTTTAGGAAATACCCCATCAGCTATTGCAGGTGAAAAAGCCGGAATCATAAAACCAAATGTCCCTGTTGTCATTGGAGAATACACCTTCGAAACTCAACCTGTATTTTTAGCCAAAGCAAAACTAAATGAAGCTCCAATTTATTTTGCTTCCGATTCAGTCACAGAAGTTTTCCCTTCTGATTTAATTGGAGATTATCAGTTTCACAATAAAAAAACAGTACAGCAAACCATCCACATTTTAAACTCTCAAAATGAGTTTAAAGTTTCAGACGAAAATCTAAAAAACGGTTTATTACATGTTGTAAAAAACACCGGTTTACAAGGCAGATGGCAGCAGTTAGGAGAAAACCCAAAAATCATCTGTGATACCGCCCACAACCAACACGGACTAGCCGTTGTAATGAAACAAATTCAAAAAGAAAGTTTCGAAAATTTACATATTGTACTGGGAGTTGTAAACGATAAAGATCTCGATTCTATTTTACCTCTTTTTCCAAAAAATGCACAATACTATTTTTGCAGCCCAAATTCGTCCAGAGGTTTGAAAACTGAAATTTTAAATGAAGCCGCTAAAAAGCACCATTTAATTGGAGAAAATTATGACTCCGTAGAACATGCTTTTGCCGCAGCCAGAAAAAATGCTTCAAAAAATGACTTTATTTATGTTGGCGGAAGCACATTTGTAGTTGCTGAACTGCCTCTGTCATAAATAAAAGTTCTAAGATCCAAAAAAGTCACAAAAAACCAATTTAATAACAAATTCATAAACAGCGAGATATAAATTCTTTTAAAAAAAGTTTTATTTTTTATTCGATTTTCTTTGCAGAACTCAAAAACTAGCGTATATTTGCACTCGCAATCACAAACGATAGCAACCTAGTAAAATAGGGCGATTAGCTCAGCTGGTTCAGAGCACCTCGTTTACACCGAGGGGGTCGGGGGTTCGAACCCCTCATCGCCCACAAAAAACTCCTTAAGAAATTAAGGAGTTTTTTTTTCTATTTCTCTCACTACAAGTTACTGATATTAACTTGACACAATTTCCTTTACTGCCTCGATAAACAAATCAATTTCATCGAAAGTATTATAATAATGAGGAGATGCTCTCACTGCCCATTTTACCCCCTTTTCATCAAAATCAATCACAGCAAAATTTCTAAAGCTCGGAACCACATTTATTTTTCTCTTCAGTAACTCGTCAACAATATATTTTGGTTGCGAATCTTCCACAAAAAACGTCACCAAGCCCCCGAGTTCAGGCCCTCTATCCAAAACCCTTACTTTAGGAATTTGAGCCAGTTCATCCCTCATATATTTTGACAACAGCTGTATTTGCTTCCAAATTCTATCCTCCCCAATATCCAAACAATATTCAATAGCAGTCTTACTTCCCAAAACAAGAGCATAAGCAAACTCCCAATCTTCAAAACGCTTCGCATCCGGTTGCTGTTTGTATTCATCTTTTTCAACCCAATCAGCACCTCTCATATCAATAAACAAAGGCTCAAGTCCAGACACAAGAACTCTATCCGAAACATAAAGAAACCCCGTACCGCGAGGACCTCTCAAAAATTTCCTGATCGTAATACTTAAAAAATCACATTTCAATTCCTCAACATCCAACTTCATTTGCCCCGCTGATTGACAAGCATCCAGAATATACCAGGTTTTATCAGTATGCACTTTTGTATAACGATCGTATATTTCACCTATACTTTTAACAGGCTGAACCAAACCGGAATTAGTTGGAATATGTGTTATAGCCAACAATCTCGGCTGAAGAGAAAATAATTTTTCTTCGAGATCACTTAGATCAATACCTCCGGTTTCAGCATTCTTTATTCTCACTATTTTAATTCCAAATCGTTTCTGACATGAAATAAACTGAATCTGATTCGAAATAAAATCATCATTGTCCGTCAAAATTATATCATCACTCAAAAACGGAATAGAAGACAATGCTCGAGTATACGAATCTGTAGCACTTGCAGTAAAAGCAATATTTGCCGGATTACAATTAATCAATCTTCCCGCCTGAGTATAAAATTCCTTTATCACATCAGCTTTCAAAGCTGCAGCCTCATACCCTCCAATTTCAGACTCTAACTTTATATGTTCCAAAATAGACCGAGTCACCGCATCTGGCATTAGACCTGCGCCTGCATTGTTAAGATGATTTACATTTTTACACCCAATGGTTTCACTTCTAAATTTTTTGATTTCTTCCTCAGAAAAAACACTTTCATTATTTTTCATTACTCTTCTTTTTATGTTAACTATTACAACACAAAACTACTTAGATCCCCTTACTTTATTTCAGCAAATAAATACTACAAATAACTAATTTAACCTAAATTTACTTGAAAATCAGGTAAAAAATGCAAGCACTCGATGATTACGACAAAAAGATTTTACAATTCATGCAGGAAAACAACAAATTGACTGCACAGGAAATTGGCGACTTAGTAAATCTAAGCAGTTCAGCCGTACAAAGAAGATTAGCAAGATTGAGAGAAAATAAAATAATAGAAGCCGATATATCAATAATATCACCAAGCGCTATAGGTTTAACTATTACTTGTATCGTAGATATTGTTCTAACCGACGGAAATTCAAAAGCCTTAGAAAAATTCAAGACCTCTATGCGGAAATGCCACGAAGTGACGCAATGTTATTTTGTCACCGGCACCTATGATTTTGTCATTATTGTAAACACAAAAGACATGCAGCATTACGAATCTTTTGCCAAAAAATGGCTCATGGACGACCCAAATGTTAAACATTTCTACACCCATGTAATAATGGACAAGGTAAAAGTTGGATACAATTATGACAATTTAACCCCCTCGTAGTTTCCCATAAAAAGAAACACTTCAAAACGGGAGATTTCAGCCGCTTTTTTCATCTAAAACAAGTAAGTACCTCACTCTACAAATAAAGTCAAAAGTAAAACACTAAAAACAATTTAAAAACAACTCAACTACACATTCCCTATACTGCTACATTTTCATTTTTTCGCATTAGCCAATTATTATGGCGTTCCCCTCCGGGTCGGGCTGTCCGCTAAATCTTTTGCGATAGAAGTTCCAGGGAAATTTTTAAAAGCACGGTTATCGCAAAAGGATACCGCTCCCATCCCTAACGCGCGATCCACGACAAAAAAACATTTAAAGAAAAACTACTCAGAGACATTCAAAAACACCCTAAAGTAAAAGGGCTGAAAGCCCGAAAGACATCAGCATGGTGCGTAGCGCTATGACTGATAATACCTAGTGTAAAACCGCCCTGAAAGGGCAAAAGCCATTCTCACTCCTGTAAATCAAAAAAAACGTTTGATCTGTGGACTATTTCTAACCGCGACGAGCGCGAGGATTTACACAAAGGACGCAAGGATTTCTCAAAAAGATATAAAAACAAAAAACCCTATCCGATTTGGATAGGGTTTTCAAAAGAAAGGCGACGACATACTCTCCCACATAACTGCAGTACCATCTGCGCAGGCGGGCTTAACTTCTCTGTTCGGGATGGGAAGAGGTGAGCCCCGCCGCAATAACCACCTTAAGATTATTGTTGGCGGTTGTTGGTTTATGGTTGTTGGTGTTTCCATCAACTACCAACCTTCAACTTTCAACTGCAGCTTCGCTGCAAATATTTTAACATACTGAGATAAAGAAACAAATAAGTATTTTAAGTTTTAGAAAGTTTCCTCCCTCCGATTGCTCGGAGGGAAAAGTGCGTACATAAGCTTACGGATTATTAGTACTACTCGACTATGACATTACTGCCTTTACATCTATAGCCTATCAACGTGGTCATCTTCCACGATCCTTAAAAGAAATCTCATCTTGTGGTGGGTTTCGCGCTTATATGCTTTCAGCGCTTATCCCTTCCAAACGTAGCTACTCTGCGGTGCCCCTGGCGGGACAACAGATACACTAGAGGTTTGTCCAATTCGGTCCTCTCGTACTAGAATCAGATCCACTCAAATTTCTAACGCCCACAGTAGATAGAGACCGAACTGTCTCACGACGTTCTGAACCCAGCTCGCGTGCCACTTTAATGGGCGAACAGCCCAACCCTTGGGACCTTCTCCAGCCCCAGGATGTGACGAGCCGACATCGAGGTGCCAAACCCCCCCGTCGATATGAGCTCTTGGGGGAGATCAGCCTGTTATCCCCGGCGTACCTTTTATCCTTTGAGCGATGGCCCTTCCATGCGGAACCACCGGATCACTATGCTCTACTTTCGTACCTGATCGACCTGTATGTCTCTCAGTCAAGCTCCCTTATGCCATTGCACTCTACGCACGGTTACCAAGCGTACTGAGGGAACCTTTAGAAGCCTCCGTTACTCTTTTGGAGGCGACCACCCCAGTCAAACTACCCACCAAGCACTGTCCCCCGCAACACGGGGTTAGGCCTCAGATAAACAAAGGGTTGTATTTCAACAATGACTCCACAACGCCTGGCGACGCCACTTCACAGTCTCCAACCTATCCTACACATCATTTATCCAAGGTCAATACTAAGCTATAGTAAAGGTGCACAGGGTCTTTTCGTCCCACTGCGGGTAAACGGCATCTTCACCGTTACTACAATTTCACCGAGCTCATGGCTGAGACAGTGTCCAGATCGTTACACCATTCGTGCAGGTCGGAACTTACCCGACAAGGAATTTCGCTACCTTAGGACCGTTATAGTTACGGCCGCCGTTTACTGGGGCTTCAATTCAATGCTTCTCCGAAGATAACATCTCCTCTTAACCTTCCAGCACCGGGCAGGTGTCAGGCCCTATACGTCATCTTACGATTTTGCAGAGCCCTGTGTTTTTGATAAACAGTCGCCTGGACCTCTTCACTGCGGCCCCGATTGCTCGGGGCGACCTTTCTCCCGAAGTTACAGGTCTATTTTGCCTAATTCCTTAGCCATGAATCTCTCGAGCACCTTAGGATTCTCTCCTCAACTACCTGTGTCGGTTTACGGTACTGGTACTAATTACCTGAAGTTTAGAGGTTTTTCTTGGAAGCCCTTAGGCGCACTATCTCTTTGTCCGAAGACTCCGAGTACTATCGTATTTCACCATTCTCTACGGATTTGCCTATAGAGAATATAGCTAGGTACTTCAACGAACTATTCCGTCAGTTCGCGGCGCTTTCATCACTCCGTCACCCCATCACAGTAATTAGTAGTACGGGAATATTAACCCGTTGGCCATCGACTGTCCCTTTCGGGTTCGCCTTAGGACCAGACTAACCCACAGCTGATTAGCATAGCTGTGGAAACCTTAGTTTTTCGGTGTGCGGGTTTCTCGCCCGCATTATCGTTACTTATGCCTACATTTTCTTTTCCAGCCAGTCCAGCATACCTTACGATACACCTTCAACCCTGCTGGAATGCTCCCCTACCACTTTGCATTGCTGCAAAATCCATAGCTTCGGTAATATGCTTATGCCCGATTATTATCCATGCTCGTCCGCTCGACTAGTGAGCTGTTACGCACTCTTTAAATGAATGGCTGCTTCCAAGCCAACATCCTAGCTGTCTGGGCAGACAAACCTCGTTCTTTCAACTTAGCATATATTTGGGGACCTTAGCTGATGGTCTGGGTTCTTTCCCTCTCGGACTTGGACCTTAGCACCCAAGCCCTCACTGCTGTAAAACATTATATAGCATTCGGAGTTTGTCAGGAATTGGTAGGCGGTGAAGCCCCCGCATCCAATCAGTAGCTCTACCTCTATATAACTATTATCAGCGCTGCACCTAAATGCATTTCGGGGAGTACGAGCTATTTCCGAGTTTGATTGGCCTTTCACCCCTACCCACAGGTCATCCGAAGACTTTTCAACGTCAACCGGTTCGGACCTCCACACTGTGTTACCAGCGCTTCATCCTGCCCATGGGTAGATCACACGGTTTCGCGTCTAACACTACTGACTAAAGCGCCCTATTCAGACTCGCTTTCGCTACGGATCCGTGACTTAATCACTTAACCTTGCCAGCAACGTTAACTCGTAGGCTCATTATGCAAAAGGCACGCCGTCACCCCACTAAAGGGCTCCGACCGCTTGTAAGCGTATGGTTTCAGGATCTATTTCACTCCGTTATTCACGGTTCTTTTCACCTTTCCCTCACGGTACTGGTTCACTATCGGTCTCTCAGGAGTATTTAGCCTTAGCGGATGGTCCCGCCAAATTCAGACAGGGTTTCACGTGCCCCGCCCTACTCAGGATACCACTATCCATTATACTTGTTACCCATACGAGGCTATCACTCTCTATGGCTCGACTTTCCAGTCAATTCCGGTTCCTTGTACATGAAATGTCGTGGTCCTACAACCCCAACAATGCCGTAACATCATTGGTTTGGGCTAATCCGCGTTCGCTCGCCACTACTTACGGAATCACTTTTGTTTTCTTCTCCTCCGCCTACTTAGATGTTTCAGTTCAGCGGGTTTGCCCACCTATCGGTGTACTATGTCTTCAACATAGTGGGTTGCCCCATTCGGATATCTACGGATCAATCGATGTGTGCTCGTCCCCGTAGCTTTTCGCAGCTTATCACGTCCTTCTTCGCCTCTGAGAGCCTAGGCATCCCCCATACGCCCTTATTTTGCTTATTGTACCAATCTTGTTATTTAAAACAAGACCGTTTTTTTTGTTTCTTATTATTGCTAATAAAAAACGCTTTCTACTTTCTTATTATTTTCTTATCTCAATATGTCAATGAACTTTGTTTCGCTTTAGGCTTTAAGCAATACACTTTAAGCTTTCTTAGCCTTTGCCTATAGCTTAAAGCTTTAGGCCTTGTGGAGAATAACGGAGTCGAACCGTTGACCTCCTGCGTGCAAGGCAGGCGCTCTAGCCAGCTGAGCTAATCCCCCATTTTTTAGTTGTCAGTTAACAGTTTTCAGTTAACACTACTTAAAACGGTTACTCAACCTCTAAAATTTCCTTTTAAATCAAGTTTTTCAGCCTTTTTAAACTTATAACTTATAATTCATAACTTATAACTCTTTAAAAAAGTAGTCCCGGGCAGACTCGAACTGCCGACCCCTACATTATCAGTGTAGTACTCTAACCAGCTGAGCTACGAGACTCTGTTTTTACTTAATTCTTTTTTCATTTTTTAAATTAACAGCAAGAGTAATACAATCTCCAATTCAGAATCCTATAAATAATCATCTTTTTTCCTTAGCGTGTCCGAAAACTAACACTAAGGCTCTAGAAAGGAGGTGTTCCAGCCGCACCTTCCGGTACGGCTACCTTGTTACGACTTAGCCCTAGTTACCAGTTTTACCCTAGGCAGCTCCTTGCGGTCACCGACTTCAGGCACCCCCAGCTTCCATGGCTTGACGGGCGGTGTGTACAAGGCCCGGGAACGTATTCACCGGATCATGGCTGATATCCGATTACTAGCGATTCCAGCTTCACGGAGTCGAGTTGCAGACTCCGATCCGAACTGTGACCGGCTTTATAGATTCGCTCCTGCTCACACAGTGGCTGCTCTCTGTACCGGCCATTGTAGCACGTGTGTAGCCCAAGGCGTAAGGGCCGTGATGATTTGACGTCATCCCCACCTTCCTCACAGTTTGCACTGGCAGTCTTGTTAGAGTTCCCGACACTACTCGCTGGCAACTAACAACAGGGGTTGCGCTCGTTATAGGACTTAACCTGACACCTCACGGCACGAGCTGACGACAACCATGCAGCACCTTGTAATTTGTCTTGCGAAAGATCTGTTTCCAAATCGGTCAAACTACATTTAAGCCTTGGTAAGGTTCCTCGCGTATCATCGAATTAAACCACATGCTCCACCGCTTGTGCGGGCCCCCGTCAATTCCTTTGAGTTTCATTCTTGCGAACGTACTCCCCAGGTGGGATACTTATCACTTTCGCTTAGCCACTGAAATTGCTCCCAACAGCTAGTATCCATCGTTTACGGCGTGGACTACCAGGGTATCTAATCCTGTTCGCTACCCACGCTTTCGTCCATCAGCGTCAATCCATTAGTAGTAACCTGCCTTCGCAATTGGTATTCCATGTAATCTCTAAGCATTTCACCGCTACACTACATATTCTAGTTACTTCCTAATAATTCAAGTTCAGCAGTATCAATGGCCGTTCCACCGTTGAGCGATGGGCTTTCACCACTGACTTACTAAACCGCCTACGGACCCTTTAAACCCAATGATTCCGGATAACGCTTGGATCCTCCGTATTACCGCGGCTGCTGGCACGGAGTTAGCCGATCCTTATTCTTACGATACCGTCAAGCCTCTACACGTAGAGGTGTTTCTTCTCGTACAAAAGCAGTTTACAATCCATAGGACCGTCATCCTGCACGCGGCATGGCTGGATCAGGCTTGCGCCCATTGTCCAATATTCCTCACTGCTGCCTCCCGTAGGAGTCTGGTCCGTGTCTCAGTACCAGTGTGGGGGATCTCCCTCTCAGGACCCCTACCCATCGTAGCCTTGGTAAGCCGTTACCTTACCAACTAGCTAATGGGACGCATGCTCATCTTTTACCGTTGTGACTTTAATAACTCAATCATGCGATTGTGTTATACTATGAGGTATTAATCCAAATTTCTCTGGGCTATCCCTCTGTAAAAGGTAGATTGCATACGCGTTACGCACCCGTGCGCCGGTCTCTATATCCGAAGACATATACCCCTCGACTTGCATGTGTTAAGCCTGCCGCTAGCGTTCATCCTGAGCCAGGATCAAACTCTTCATCGTATATTTTTTATATTATATCGCGACGAATATCTATCGGTTCTTTTCGAATCTTACGACTCTATTACTCTTATTCTTTTGTCCCGATTAATCGGGACGGCTGTCAATTCAATATGTCTACGAACGTATTCTCTTTTCTTATCATCGCTTGTTTCTCAAAGCGGGTGCAAAAGTAGAAAACTTATTTCAAACTGGCAAAAGATTTTTGAAGTTTTTTTTAGAAAATTTCTTTTCCTTTTCAACCTCTATCCTTACCAATTTCTCAATGAACTTCCCATGTTTTGCGGGGTGCAAACTTAAAACTTTCTTTCTTTACTCACAAGCTTTTTGGAATCTTTTTTCGAAAATAAATTTTCGTTTTGATTCGTTTTACTTATCAGTATTGCTGTGAACGTTTATCGCTGTTGCGGGTGCAAAAGTAGTCACTTTATTCGCTTTTACAAGCTTTTTCTAAACTTATTTTTAAAGTTTTTTCGAATTTTCACTTAACCTTCTGATAACACAAGCTTTACGATTTCTTATTTCTTTTACAATTATAAGATTTTTCTCCGAACATACCTGTTTATCATAATTTCACCCCTCCACACTACTTCATTCCTACACCTTCTTCAATATATTCCATCATTTATTATCAAAATTCCATCCACACACAATACCCTCTAATTTCTTTTTACAACTTTCCTACTCAAACAGCAACCAAAATCTGCTTTAAAGCAAGTACATCAGATTTTTAAAGCACCTTAATCCCACTCTCTACAAAAGAACCAACCACAATATAAAATCAACAAAAAACTCAAGAAAATATCAAACCATTATCCTTTTTACATTTACAAGACATTCATTACACACATTTCCACATATCATCAGGAAACAAATTAATAGAAACACAATAAAACAGATTACAGTAATTCGAATTTAAAAACAAAAGAAATTCAAGCAACTAAAAAATTTCAATTCAACCAAGAGCTCATAAAAAGCTCCAAAGTTTTAACAAAAAAAAAAGCAATTTCACTAAAAACACAATCTCAAACAAAACAAGATTGCTCTCACCGAAATCACACTCCCACCTTTACGATATACCAACAATAACCGCTATTATTCCTCCTAAGTATTTCTCACCTCGGCACCACCAAGAGTATTTCAAAGCAAATTCTAATTTAACCGATCAATTGCAAAAAAAAAAGCCTCTAAGAATCAATCAAACTAGGGCTTAGAAAACAGACATAGCTAAGACATTAACCACACCCAATCCACAAACTCGCTTAACTCCGCAATCCCTACACGACCGCATATTCATTTTTTTTCATGTTAACTAATTATTATGGCGTTCCCCTCCGGGTCGGGCTGTCCGCTAAATCTTTTGCGATAGAAGTTCCAGGGAAATTTTTAAGAGCACCGTTATCGCAAAAGGATACCGCTCCCATCCCTAACGCAGTCTGCGATAAAAAGAATATTTCAAGAAAAAAACCATTCATAGACATTCGAAAAAGGGCTGAAAGCCCTAAAGCAACAGCATGGTGCGAAGCACTATGACTTACGATACCCAGTATCAAGCCGCCCTGAAAGGGCAAAAGCCATTCTCACTCCTGTAAATCAAAAAAAAACGTTTGATCTGTGAACTATTTCTAACCGCGACGAGCGCGAAGATTTACACAAAGGACGCAAGGATTTCTCGAAAAGATATAAAAACAAAAAACCCTATCCGATTTGGATAGGGTTTTCAAAAGAAAGGCGACGACATACTCTCCCACATAACTGCAGTACCATCTGCGCAGGCGGGCTTAACTTCTCTGTTCGGGATGGGAAGAGGTGAGCCCCGCCGCAATAACCACCTTAAGATTATTGTTGGCGGTTGTTGGTTTATGGTTGTTGGTGTTTCCATCAACTACCAACCTTCAACTTTCAACTGCAGCTTCGCTGCAAATATTTTAACATACTGAGATAAAGAAACAAATAAGTATTTTAAGTTTTAGAAAGTTTCCTCCCTCCGATTGCTCGGAGGGAAAAGTGCGTACATAAGCTTACGGATTATTAGTACTACTCGACTATGACATTACTGCCTTTACATCTATAGCCTATCAACGTGGTCATCTTCCACGATCCTTAAAAGAAATCTCATCTTGTGGTGGGTTTCGCGCTTATATGCTTTCAGCGCTTATCCCTTCCAAACGTAGCTACTCTGCGGTGCCCCTGGCGGGACAACAGATACACTAGAGGTTTGTCCAATTCGGTCCTCTCGTACTAGAATCAGATCCACTCAAATTTCTAACGCCCACAGTAGATAGAGACCGAACTGTCTCACGACGTTCTGAACCCAGCTCGCGTGCCACTTTAATGGGCGAACAGCCCAACCCTTGGGACCTTCTCCAGCCCCAGGATGTGACGAGCCGACATCGAGGTGCCAAACCCCCCCGTCGATATGAGCTCTTGGGGGAGATCAGCCTGTTATCCCCGGCGTACCTTTTATCCTTTGAGCGATGGCCCTTCCATGCGGAACCACCGGATCACTATGCTCTACTTTCGTACCTGATCGACCTGTATGTCTCTCAGTCAAGCTCCCTTATGCCATTGCACTCTACGCACGGTTACCAAGCGTACTGAGGGAACCTTTAGAAGCCTCCGTTACTCTTTTGGAGGCGACCACCCCAGTCAAACTACCCACCAAGCACTGTCCCCCGCAACACGGGGTTAGGCCTCAGATAAACAAAGGGTTGTATTTCAACAATGACTCCACAACGCCTGGCGACGCCACTTCACAGTCTCCAACCTATCCTACACATCATTTATCCAAGGTCAATACTAAGCTATAGTAAAGGTGCACAGGGTCTTTTCGTCCCACTGCGGGTAAACGGCATCTTCACCGTTACTACAATTTCACCGAGCTCATGGCTGAGACAGTGTCCAGATCGTTACACCATTCGTGCAGGTCGGAACTTACCCGACAAGGAATTTCGCTACCTTAGGACCGTTATAGTTACGGCCGCCGTTTACTGGGGCTTCAATTCAATGCTTCTCCGAAGATAACATCTCCTCTTAACCTTCCAGCACCGGGCAGGTGTCAGGCCCTATACGTCATCTTACGATTTTGCAGAGCCCTGTGTTTTTGATAAACAGTCGCCTGGACCTCTTCACTGCGGCCCCGATTGCTCGGGGCGACCTTTCTCCCGAAGTTACAGGTCTATTTTGCCTAATTCCTTAGCCATGAATCTCTCGAGCACCTTAGGATTCTCTCCTCAACTACCTGTGTCGGTTTACGGTACTGGTACTAATTACCTGAAGTTTAGAGGTTTTTCTTGGAAGCCCTTAGGCGCACTATCTCTTTGTCCGAAGACTCCGAGTACTATCGTATTTCACCATTCTCTACGGATTTGCCTATAGAGAATATAGCTAGGTACTTCAACGAACTATTCCGTCAGTTCGCGGCGCTTTCATCACTCCGTCACCCCATCACAGTAATTAGTAGTACGGGAATATTAACCCGTTGGCCATCGACTGTCCCTTTCGGGTTCGCCTTAGGACCAGACTAACCCACAGCTGATTAGCATAGCTGTGGAAACCTTAGTTTTTCGGTGTGCGGGTTTCTCGCCCGCATTATCGTTACTTATGCCTACATTTTCTTTTCCAGCCAGTCCAGCATACCTTACGATACACCTTCAACCCTGCTGGAATGCTCCCCTACCACTTTGCATTGCTGCAAAATCCATAGCTTCGGTAATATGCTTATGCCCGATTATTATCCATGCTCGTCCGCTCGACTAGTGAGCTGTTACGCACTCTTTAAATGAATGGCTGCTTCCAAGCCAACATCCTAGCTGTCTGGGCAGACAAACCTCGTTCTTTCAACTTAGCATATATTTGGGGACCTTAGCTGATGGTCTGGGTTCTTTCCCTCTCGGACTTGGACCTTAGCACCCAAGCCCTCACTGCTGTAAAACATTATATAGCATTCGGAGTTTGTCAGGAATTGGTAGGCGGTGAAGCCCCCGCATCCAATCAGTAGCTCTACCTCTATATAACTATTATCAGCGCTGCACCTAAATGCATTTCGGGGAGTACGAGCTATTTCCGAGTTTGATTGGCCTTTCACCCCTACCCACAGGTCATCCGAAGACTTTTCAACGTCAACCGGTTCGGACCTCCACACTGTGTTACCAGCGCTTCATCCTGCCCATGGGTAGATCACACGGTTTCGCGTCTAACACTACTGACTAAAGCGCCCTATTCAGACTCGCTTTCGCTACGGATCCGTGACTTAATCACTTAACCTTGCCAGCAACGTTAACTCGTAGGCTCATTATGCAAAAGGCACGCCGTCACCCCACTAAAGGGCTCCGACCGCTTGTAAGCGTATGGTTTCAGGATCTATTTCACTCCGTTATTCACGGTTCTTTTCACCTTTCCCTCACGGTACTGGTTCACTATCGGTCTCTCAGGAGTATTTAGCCTTAGCGGATGGTCCCGCCAAATTCAGACAGGGTTTCACGTGCCCCGCCCTACTCAGGATACCACTATCCATTATACTTGTTACCCATACGAGGCTATCACTCTCTATGGCTCGACTTTCCAGTCAATTCCGGTTCCTTGTACATGAAATGTCGTGGTCCTACAACCCCAACAATGCCGTAACATCATTGGTTTGGGCTAATCCGCGTTCGCTCGCCACTACTTACGGAATCACTTTTGTTTTCTTCTCCTCCGCCTACTTAGATGTTTCAGTTCAGCGGGTTTGCCCACCTATCGGTGTACTATGTCTTCAACATAGTGGGTTGCCCCATTCGGATATCTACGGATCAATCGATGTGTGCTCGTCCCCGTAGCTTTTCGCAGCTTATCACGTCCTTCTTCGCCTCTGAGAGCCTAGGCATCCCCCATACGCCCTTATTTTGCTTATTGTACCAATCTTGTTATTTAAAACAAGACCGTTTTTTTTGTTTCTTATTATTGCTAATAAAAAACGCTTTCTACTTTCTTATTATTTTCTTATCTCAATATGTCAATGAACTTTGTTTCGCTTTAGGCTTTAAGCAATACACTTTAAGCTTTCTTAGCCTTTGCCTATAGCTTAAAGCTTTAGGCCTTGTGGAGAATAACGGAGTCGAACCGTTGACCTCCTGCGTGCAAGGCAGGCGCTCTAGCCAGCTGAGCTAATCCCCCATTTTTTAGTTGTCAGTTAACAGTTTTCAGTTAACACTACTTAAAACGGTTACTCAACCTCTAAAATTTCCTTTTAAATCAAGTTTTTCAGCCTTTTTAAACTTATAACTTATAATTCATAACTTATAACTCTTTAAAAAAGTAGTCCCGGGCAGACTCGAACTGCCGACCCCTACATTATCAGTGTAGTACTCTAACCAGCTGAGCTACGAGACTCTGTTTTTACTTAATTCTTTTTTCATTTTTTAAATTAACAGCAAGAGTAATACAATCTCCAATTCAGAATCCTATAAATAATCATCTTTTTTCCTTAGCGTGTCCGAAAACTAACACTAAGGCTCTAGAAAGGAGGTGTTCCAGCCGCACCTTCCGGTACGGCTACCTTGTTACGACTTAGCCCTAGTTACCAGTTTTACCCTAGGCAGCTCCTTGCGGTCACCGACTTCAGGCACCCCCAGCTTCCATGGCTTGACGGGCGGTGTGTACAAGGCCCGGGAACGTATTCACCGGATCATGGCTGATATCCGATTACTAGCGATTCCAGCTTCACGGAGTCGAGTTGCAGACTCCGATCCGAACTGTGACCGGCTTTATAGATTCGCTCCTGCTCACACAGTGGCTGCTCTCTGTACCGGCCATTGTAGCACGTGTGTAGCCCAAGGCGTAAGGGCCGTGATGATTTGACGTCATCCCCACCTTCCTCACAGTTTGCACTGGCAGTCTTGTTAGAGTTCCCGACACTACTCGCTGGCAACTAACAACAGGGGTTGCGCTCGTTATAGGACTTAACCTGACACCTCACGGCACGAGCTGACGACAACCATGCAGCACCTTGTAATTTGTCTTGCGAAAGATCTGTTTCCAAATCGGTCAAACTACATTTAAGCCTTGGTAAGGTTCCTCGCGTATCATCGAATTAAACCACATGCTCCACCGCTTGTGCGGGCCCCCGTCAATTCCTTTGAGTTTCATTCTTGCGAACGTACTCCCCAGGTGGGATACTTATCACTTTCGCTTAGCCACTGAAATTGCTCCCAACAGCTAGTATCCATCGTTTACGGCGTGGACTACCAGGGTATCTAATCCTGTTCGCTACCCACGCTTTCGTCCATCAGCGTCAATCCATTAGTAGTAACCTGCCTTCGCAATTGGTATTCCATGTAATCTCTAAGCATTTCACCGCTACACTACATATTCTAGTTACTTCCTAATAATTCAAGTTCAGCAGTATCAATGGCCGTTCCACCGTTGAGCGATGGGCTTTCACCACTGACTTACTAAACCGCCTACGGACCCTTTAAACCCAATGATTCCGGATAACGCTTGGATCCTCCGTATTACCGCGGCTGCTGGCACGGAGTTAGCCGATCCTTATTCTTACGATACCGTCAAGCCTCTACACGTAGAGGTGTTTCTTCTCGTACAAAAGCAGTTTACAATCCATAGGACCGTCATCCTGCACGCGGCATGGCTGGATCAGGCTTGCGCCCATTGTCCAATATTCCTCACTGCTGCCTCCCGTAGGAGTCTGGTCCGTGTCTCAGTACCAGTGTGGGGGATCTCCCTCTCAGGACCCCTACCCATCGTAGCCTTGGTAAGCCGTTACCTTACCAACTAGCTAATGGGACGCATGCTCATCTTTTACCGTTGTGACTTTAATAACTCAATCATGCGATTGTGTTATACTATGAGGTATTAATCCAAATTTCTCTGGGCTATCCCTATGTAAAAGGTAGATTGCATACGCGTTACGCACCCGTGCGCCGGTCTCTATATCCGAAGACATATACCCCTCGACTTGCATGTGTTAAGCCTGCCGCTAGCGTTCATCCTGAGCCAGGATCAAACTCTTCATCGTATATTTTTTATATTATATCGCGATGAATATTTATCGGTTCTTTTCGAATCTTACGACTCTATTACTCTTATTCTTTTGTCCCGATTAATCGGGACGGCTGTCAATTCAATATGTCTACGAACGTATTCTTTTTTCTTATCATCGCTTGTTTCTCAAAGCGGGTGCAAAAGTAGAAAACTTATTTCAAACTGGCAAAAGATTTTTGAAGTTTTTTTTTTAGAAAATTTCTTTTCCTTTTCAACCTCTATCCTTACCAATTTCTCAATGAACTTCCCATGTTTTGCGGGGCGCAAATGTAATACCCGTTTTTAAATCTCGCAAGCTTTTTGGAATCTTTTTTCGAAAATTTCTTTTCTCATTTCCTTTCCTTTCTTGCCAGTATTACTGTGAACGGTTATCGCTGTTGCGGGTGCAAAAGTAGTCACTTTATTCGCTTTTACAAGCTTTTTCTAAACTTATTTTTAAAGTTTTTCTTAAATGGCTGGTTTGGCGTTTTTTACAAGCAATCTTTTTTTTTGTTGTTGTAAATAGTAAACCCGACAGGTTCTGAAAACCTGTCGGGTTTGACTCTTTATCATAACCTCACCTCCTAGCCCCGATAGAAGTGGACATCCTTTTGTGGCGGGGTTCGACACAAAAGATACAAACGAATAGCGAGATAAAGCTCCCCAATACTTAAATTACAAACCTCAAATTCCAAATTCCAAACCTAAAGGCTTCGACTTCGCTCAGCCGGACATTCGCCTCAGCCGGGCATTTGTCTATATTAGACAAAAACTACTCTTATATACAGAATAGATGAAAAAGCAAACCCGACAGGTTCTGAAAAACTGTCGGGCTGTACATATCCTCTAGAACAATACCATCAATCGAAACGAATAGCTTTGACCGGAGAAATCTTTGTGATTATATAAGAAGGAATCAACAGCACTACAAAACAAACCCCAACCGTAAGCAAATTCAATAAAACAATATGCCAAATGTTAAAATAGACCGGAGCCTGGTTTACATAGTAATTTTCAGGATTTAAGCGAATCACTCCAAACTGCTGCTGAATTAACAACAAAGCAATACCAATTAAATTACCCCAAAACAGCCCCCGAACAATCAAATAGAAGGCGTTATACAAAAACACTTTACGAACCATCCAATTATTTGCCCCCAAAGCTTTTAAAATTCCGATCATTTGAGTTCTTTCCAAAATCAAAACCAATAACGCAACAACCATGTTAATGGTAGCCACCAAGATCATTACTCCTAATATCACTATGATATTAAAATCAAAAAGCTGTAACCAATCAAATATATAACTGTACTTCTCTATTATTGTTTTGGTATCTAAATTAGATGATGTTTGCTCATAAATTTTTTCTCCTGTCGCTTTAATAGCATCAAAATCATTGATGAATACCTCAAAAGCACCAACCTGATTGGATCCCCATTTATTAATTCTTTGAATATGCCTTATATCTCCCAAAATATAGGTCGCATCAAAATCCTGAAAACCTGAACTAAAAACACCTGCTATTCTAAATCGGCGGCTATTAGGCATTTTTCCCTGTTCTTCTTTGATAAAAAAAGTATTAAAATTATCCCCTACTTTAAGATGAAGTCGATCTGCAAGGAATTTTGAAATCAAAACATCTTCGTTTAAAGCGGCTGAAAAATCAGGCAACTTGCCTTCTACCAAATACTCTTCTATATTTTTCCAGTCATAATCTGCCCCGACTCCTTTGAAGATTATACCTTCAAAAGAATTCTCTGTCCTGATGATTCCAGCCTTACTGGCGATTGCCTGAATATGACTTACTTCAGGAACCGATTTAAATTCAGGATAAAACTCCTGTTTTTTCGAAATAGGAGTCAAAGTAACATCAGAATTGTTATTATCGTAGTTTGAAATTATAATCTGCCCATTGAAAGCTGAGACCTTATCCCTTATTTTCTTTTGAAGACCAATCCCTGTCGCAACAGAAACGATCATCATTATCATACCGATAGCGATGGCCGAAATAGCAATTTTAATAATAGGCGCCGAAATACTGCTTTTAAAATCTTTTGCAGTAATTAGCCTTTTCGCTATGAAATATTCTAAACTCAAATTTTATGTTATCTTGAAATTATTAATTATATCTGCTTTCAGTTCATTCGAATCAAAAGTACATTTTAAAAACCAAAAATGAATTGCTTCTAAAAACAATTATCAAATGTTTAGAAGGCTATAAAGGAAGCTTTTTCTTCATTTCCTCCACTATATTATACGCAGCAGGACAAATAGCCACATTCTTCAATGTTAAGTCGGCTATCTGATGAAACTTTTTACGATCTGTATGTGGAAATTCTCTGCATGCTTTCGGACGGACATCATAAATCATACAGTAATTTTCATTATCCAAAAAAGCACAAGGAACACTTTTCAAAACATAATCTTTATCCTCATCAATTCTGAGATATTGTTCAATAAATTGCTGTGGCTTTTGTCGGAATGATTTTGAAATCCTTTCAATATCAGCCAAAGTAAACAAAGGCCCGGTAGTTTTGCAGCAATTCGCACATTGCAGACAGTCTGTTTTTTTAAATTCGGCGTCGTGCAAATCCTGCATCACATAATCCAGATTCTTTGGCTGTTTCTTTTTAAGCTTATCAAAATACTTTTTATTTTCGATATGCTTATCTTTGGCTAACTTATTTAAGTTATTTAAAATTTGCTTCAAGTTTAAGATTTAAAGTTGATCTGCAAAATTAAACAACTTTAAACTTGAAACCTTAAACTTTGAACTAAAATACAATGAAAGATCTTTTCGGGAAAGCCATGTACGATTTCCAAACGAATAATTCACCTCAGAATATTATCACTGAAACTTCTATTTCTGAAGAAGATGAAATGAGTGTGGATTATTTATTCCGTTCGCACAATGAAATGCCTAAACTCGAACAAAAAGCTCTGCAATTAGCTTTCGGAAAAACCCTGGACGTAGGCTGTGGAGCAGGAAGTCACAGTTTGTCTTTACAAAATGACAGAAATCTGGAGGTTGTTTCAATTGACATTTCAGAAAACGCAATTGAAACCTGCAAGCTTCGCGGAGTCAAAAACGCCATGGTCAAAAATATTCTCGATTTTGAAGGAGAAAAATTCGACACTATCATTCTACTAATGAATGGAGTTGGAATTTTCGGTAAACTAGAGAATTGCAACAAGTATCTTACTAAACTAAAATCTCTTCTGAATCCGGGCGGGCAAATTTTACTCGACAGTTCAGACATTATCTATATGTTTGACGAGGATGAAGATGGCGGAAAATGGATCCCGTCCAATAATGATTATTACGGCGAGCTCGTCTTTAACATTTCCTATAAAGATGAAAAAGAAGAACCGTTCGACTGGTTATACCTTGATTATAATACACTTCAAAATGCCGCTAGTGCAAATGGATTAAAATGTGAGCTTATTCTTGAAGGCGACCACTATGATTATTTAGCTAAACTCTCTCTATAAAACAAAGAAAAATGAACGAAACAGATTTAGAAAAACTAAAATATCCTATCGGAAAATTTAATACTCCAACAGATTACTCCCCTGAATACATTTCCGATAACATTGCCATCATTGCGTCTTTTCCCGAAAGATTAAAAAAAGAAACGATTCATTTAACCGACGAACAACTTGACACCCCTTATCGTCCAGACGGGTGGACCTTACGACAAGTAATTCATCACTGCGCCGAAAGCCACATGAACTGTTATATCAGAGTAAAATGGGCTTTAACCGAAAATAATCCCGTAATAAAAGCTTATGATGAAAAATTATGGTCGGAATTACAGGACAATCTAACCATGCCCATCCAACCAACCTTATACCTACTAGAAGGATTACATTACCGGTTAGCTTATATCATGAAAAATCTAAGTCCGCAAGATTTAAACAAGTCATTTATTCATCCTGAAAACAACTCCGAATACCTGATCAAACAAATCATCGGAATGTATGCCTGGCACAGCAACCATCATTTGACCCATATAACAAACTTAAAAAACAGTAAAAATTGGATCTAAATCCAATGTTTCATTTTTACACAGTGTATAATATTTACCATAGACAAAAAAATCTCTTCAATTGAAGAGATTTTTTTTTGTTTAAATACCTTAAGGGATATTTAAATATTTATGTGTTTGAAGCGAAACTCTCCATTTTGGATTATTCATCACATAATCCACAATCAGGGGTGTCATTTCTTCTTTTTTACTCCATTCCGGCTGAAGAAATAAAATTGCGTTGTCATTTACCAACTCTGCTTGCTCTTCTGCAAAAATAAAATCATGTTTGTTATAAATAATTACTTTCAACTCATGTGCATTCTCGTACACTGTTTGAGTAGGCAGCTTATTTTTTTTAGGCGAAAGACAAATCCAATCCCAAGTACCAGATAATGGATAAGCTCCTGAAGTCTCGATATGAACTTTCATATTTTTATCCTTTAACTGCTGGGTTAACAAACCCATATCCCATGTCAAAGGCTCACCTCCTGTAATCACTACAGTATCGGCCTGACTTGACGCATTATTTACAATTAAATCAATACTTGTTGGCGGATGTAACTCAGCATTCCAACTTTCCTTCACATCACACCAATGACAGCCCACATCACAACCTCCAATTCGTATAAAGTAAGCAGCCGTCCCGGTATGAAAACCTTCTCCCTGAATGGTATAAAATTCTTCCATCAAAGGCAACATTGCTCCTTTATTTACTTCTAATTGTATTTCTTTTGATAACATTATTCTATTTTAAAGTGCAAAGATAGTCAATTAAATACGGAACAAAAAAAACCGATAGTTCAAAGAAACTACCGGTTTTTATATTTGACTGTAAATTTATATTATTTCAAAGCTTTTACAGATTGCGCAGCGTAAGCATTTGCAGGATCTAAAGCTAAACTCTTATTGAAATATTCAATTGCTTTTGCTTTATCAGTATTGGCATAACTAGCTCCAATACTATTGTAAGCTTCTACTATTTTTTTAACTGTAGCCGGCTTAGCCATTTCTTCAGGACCTTTAGCAGTAGTTCTTGTTACGTACTCTTCGTAGTTTTTAATGATTAAATCGTCTTTCTCTAACAAGTTGTTGATTCTACCTTTGTACAAGTAAGCCTCATTATAAGTTGGAGAAGCTTCTAAGATTCTATCAAAAGCAACATCCGCTTTTCCTAAAGCTACAGGATCAGCAGCTCCATTTGTTTTATTTGCGTTAGCGTAATAAAGAGAAATACCGTAGTAAATATTATCATCTAAATAGTTTTTAGACTCTTTGTTCGTTGTTCCAAGCTCTAAAACAGTAGCAGCCTGAGCAAATTGTTTTTTCCCGAACAAAGCTTTTCCTAAATCAGATAATTCCTCAACCACTAAAGGCTCAAGTTCGATCGCTTTTTTGATATCTGCTATACCAGCATCAAAAGAAACCTGATCAACAGTTCCGTCAGCGGCAGTTCCTTTTTTAATTTTTGACAAACCTAAATACAAGTAATCTCTACCAATTACTTTATTAGAAGGCACTTTGATATAATCTTCAATAGATTTGATCGCTACATCTACGTTTCCATTCTCATAAGCAGCATATCCTAAATATCTGAAAATTCTAGGATTTACTTTATCCTCAGCAATCATTTTGTTTGCAACAGTCTCTAAACTCTTATAATCCTTAACCAAGATCAAGAAATCAGCGTGACGCATTTTAGAATCTAAAGAGTAATCCGTAAGATTTAAATACTTCTCATAGTTTGTAATTGCATTTTGCATGTTAACTTTAGAAGTAGATGGTTTATTTCTTCCCCATTTGTAATACGTCTCAGCCAACTCTCTGTAAACCGGACCATAATTAGCACTTAAAGCGATTACTTCATTAAAAGATTTAATTGCTTCATCATAAGATTTAGCACCTTTCAATAAAACCCCAAGCTGCATTTTTGCTCTTAAAAGTGTCGGATCAGCAGCGAATGCATCACGGTATGCTTTGTAAGCATCATTTTGATTGTTTGCCCCATAGTAAGCATCACCAATAGCCAAAAGCGCTGATGCATTCTGAGGATCAATTACCAACGCGCGCTTCAAAACAGCTATAGCATTTGTATAATCAGGTGAAGTAGAATTCATGTAAGCTCTACCGATGTAAATAAACTCTTCTACATCTTTACGTTTCATATCTTTTGTAGCCAAAGCAAAATTTGCCTGAGCGGCAGCTGCATTCTTCGCATCAAGATCTAATTGACCTAATCCAATATAATTTAAGCTTTTCTTATCTGATGCCTGTAAACCATTTGCATAATAAATTTTAGCAGAATCAACGATTGCCTGATTTAAATATACATTACCTAAAACAAAATTAGCTTCTCCATCAGAAGGTTTTGCTTTGATGATTGATTTTAGCAATGACTTTGCTTTTTGAAATTGCTCAGCATCGATTGCTTTTTTAGCTTCTTTGATATCTTGCGCTTTTACTACAGTAGCTGAAGCAACTAAGGCAAGACTAAAAATTTTAAATTTATTCATCTCTAATTGTAATTAATTTATTCTTTATCTTTTACTATTTGATTCCTTATTTTAAGCTTTCTTCCAGGAGTTCTAACCGGTAACAAACCTGATTTCAGAACTATCCTTTGTCCAATATCGCCGGCAATAAAGGATGCAAACCCCATTCCTAAACCAGAATAACCCTGGCAATTTATGATAAACAAATCACGTGCCAAAGGATATTTCACTTCTGCAAGATCATTCTGAGTTGGGCTATAATATTGATTACTGTTTAATCCTTTGACGCTCAATACATTTATTTTCTTAACCACATCCGCCATGTTAGGTGATGGCTGAGAAAGCCAATTTACTCCAACTACCCCAATCATACCATCATTCTCAGATACAAATTTAATAACTTCATCGTTCGTTTTAAAAGAAAACACTCCTTTTACAGGAACTTCTTTAACTTTCGCTAATTCCTTCATATAACGTACGGTGCTTGAATTTGGATTATCAAACACAAGTCCTTTAATTCTTGCATCAGGTTTACCCTGCATAAAATCGATTACCGTTTTCAACGCTATTAATGTATCATTATTGCCTTTGTTCGAAATAAAAGCAATTGCATCTGTCGCGAAAGGCGTAACTCTTGGCTTTATTTTACTTTTTTCAAATTTAGCCAATTCTTCTTTCGTCAAATCTCTTGTTGTAACCACAACTTTTGCTTTCTGATTGAGTAAATCATTTATAAGCTCAGCCTCTGACTTTGGTTTTACTGTAATCTTTGCATCGTAATAAGTTCCCTCGAAGACAGCAACCTGATCGTCTACAATAGGTTTTACAGTTTCATCGACAGTAATATCGATTGCTCCTTTTAAAATTGTTTCCTTATCGTTTTTACTTTTTTGGTTGCACATGGCAAACAAAAAAACAAAAACTACCAAGCCTCCAATCTTACTATACTTTAACATAATTATTCTGCGTTTGAATTAATTAATCTCAAAAAACGAATTGCTGAATACACTATCAATAATCCTCCAAAAGCATATCTATACTTTTGTTCCATATTTAGCGGAAGTTTCTCCCAAAACATGATCATTAAACCGAGTACAAGATATATTAAAAAGAACAGTATTCCTAAAACAAGAAGAAATCGCTCTTTGAGCGATTTCTTCTGAATATTATTAAGTATATCTTTTAACATTATTCTGCAGATTGAATAGTAATAGGCAGAGAGTAAAGCACCCTAACTTTTTTACCATTTTGCTCGCCGGGAGTCCATTTTGGACATTTTTTAAGAACACGAATTGCTTCTGCTCCTGTACCGTAACCGATATCCCTTAAAACTTTAATGTCGGTTAATGAACCGTCTTTTTCAACTACAAAAGTAACATAAACTTTACCTTTTAAACCTTCTTCTTCCGGAGTCTTGTAATTGTTTCCTACGAATTTGTAGAATTTCTCAATTCCTCCAGGGAAATCTGGTTTTACTTCGATACCTGCAGTATTATAAACGTTGTTATCTTCCTGAATGATCTCTGTAACTGGTCCTTTACCCACTGGCTCATCAACAGTTAAAACTGCATCCGGATCTCCTTTGATGGTTTCAGCACCTACCTTTTTGTCCTTTAGTTCCTCAATTTTTGGAGGATCTTCAGTAACTTCATTTGCCTTAGCAACAACCGGCTTCACAAACTTCACCTGATCCACTTTTGGTGGTGGTGGCGGTGGTGGCGGTTGGTTTGGCTTTACTTCCTCTTTTTTAGGAGGTAATTTCACTGTAGCGATCTTAATATCTGTATTGATTTCGTCCTCACTGGAATCCGGTAAGTAACTTGCAATAAGAGGAGCTGCAACAGCAAAGCTAAAAATAATAGACCCTATGACAAGAGACTTTACAGTCGTCTTACCGTTCGATTTTCTTAACTCATATGCACCATATATCTTATTACGCCCTTCGAATACGATATCAAGCCACTGATTTTTAATTATATCTAATTTCATTTTTCTTGATTATTTAGGATATTAAAACAAGACAACTCTTATTTACTATCTATCAATTTAGTTTCTTCAGGACTAAATTCAGGAACAATTGCATACGTATCTACTCCTGTAATAGCCATCTCATCCAACATATCAACTAAATTGCGGTAAGTTGATTTTTTAGTTGGCTTAATGATCACGATAATCCCATTTTTAGGTTTCCCTAAAGCTGTAGAATATTCTAAAACCGATTTCTTTCTTTTAAGAACTTCTCTACGAATTCCATCCTTACCATATGCGATATCTTTTGGTCCAGCAATTGGAGTTGCAAGCAATCCCATATAATAAACCATTTTATTATTCTCACCTAGCATCACAGTCATCGTACGGTTCTCATCTACCTTGATATCTTTATTCTTGGTAGGATCTTCATCTTTATTTGGCAACGACAGATCCATCGATTGAGGTTTTGACAACGATGTGGTTAACATAAAGAACGTGATCAATAAGAATGCCAAATCTACCATCGCCGTTAAATCGACTTTCGAATTCTGCTTTTTACTTCTTACTTTGCCACCTTTTCCGCCACCACCGTCGCCGGTATTTAATTCAGCCATTTTAGTGTATCTTTTTTAATTAAAAGTCTTTTCCTCTCATACCTGTAACTAAGTTAAAGGAATTGATTTTCTGATCTTGTAAAATATCCATAATCTTTTTGATTTGTGGATATTGTTCTTTAGCATCTCCTTTGATTGCAATTTGCAATTCTTTGTCATCAAGGTCAATTGCAGCTCTTCTTGAAACTAAAAGCCACTCTTTTAATTGATTGTCTAAAGAATCGATTGGAATACCAGGTTGATCAGCTTTTACTCTATCCGCCGCTTTCATATCGATGATTTGCTTTAAATTTGTTACCGGAACACCGAAGTCGTCCATTAAGGCAAATTTAGTTTTATCATCTTCTGAGAAAGTCACACCGAATTTAGCTCCCATTCCTTCAAGAGTTCTTTTACGAATCTCTCTTCCTTTGATATCAAAAAACACTTTGCTTTTTCCGTCTTTTCCTTTACCTATCGTAATAATTGCCAAATCAGAATCTGGTAATTTACTTTGAACAGTAGAAGAAGGCATATCTACAGGAAGTGCCTCTGGCACCTTAGCAGTAGCGGTCAAAATAAAGAACGTAAGCAAAAGGAACGCAACATCACACATGGCAGTCATATCTGTCGATGTTGACTTTTTTTTCATTTTTATTTTAGCCATTCTCTTTTATTTTATTTTGATAAATAATTAATTATATATAATATCAAAAATTAATTATTGTTTCAAACTTCCTCTGAATCTTCTGTAAGTATTCACGATTGTAGTACCAGCCTCATCGATAGAGTAAGTTAAATCATCAATTTTAGCAGTAAAGAAGTTGTAAGAAACGATTGCTAAGATTGAAGTAGAGATACCTGTTGCAGTGTTGATAAGTGCCTCAGAGATACCTGTTGCAAGAGCAGCCTGGTCTGGAGTTCCAGCAGAAGCTAACGCACCAAACGCTTTAATCATACCAGATACTGTTCCTAATAATCCTCCTAAAGTTCCTAATGATACTAAAGTAGAGATAATAGTCATATTTTTTTCTAACATTGGCATTTCTAATGAAGTTGCCTCTTCGATTTCTTTGTGGATTACTTCTGAAGCTTCTTCACTGTTGAAACCTTCTTTTTTAACATCTTGATATTTAATCAAAGCAGATTTAATTGCGTTTGCAACTGAACCTTGTTGTTTGTCACATGAAGCGATAGCAGCCTCGATGTTTCCTTCTTTAATGCTTCCTTGTACATTTTTCATAAATGTATCTAAGTTAGCTTTACCAGCAGCTTTACCGATAACGATAAATCTCTCAATAGAAAAAACAACAACCATTAAAAACATACCTAATAATACTGGTACGATAAAACCTCCTTTATAAACCTGTCCTAATGTATTGATAGGGTGACCTGTTTCTGGATTTCCTCCTTCAAAGTTAGCTGCATCTCCCATGATTACTTTCCAAATAAACACCCCAACTAAAATACACGCTACAATAATGATTCCAGTGATCATTCCTCCTCCGTTTGAAGTGCTTTCTTTTTTAACTTTAACGTTTGCCATTTTTTTTAATTTTAATAGTTTTAAATAATTTTTATTTTTTAGTTATATTTAACTTGTAGAGGAGCAAATTTATACGTTTAGTTTAAATAAAAAAACTTTTTTTAATTTAATTGAAGGAAATTTAACGTCAATTTAAAAAATATCTCATTAAATTGCCGATATCATTTTTTAGATAAAACAAAAAAAAGGGCTAATAATGGGAAAATTACAACGTTTTAGTAAATATTCAAACATTCCATTGATATCTTCTTAAAAAGTTGCGAAATTGTTTTTTATATTTTTTTTAACCCGAAAAAGTTTTTTCCTACTAAAGAAAAACAGCCTAAAATGTTAATAAACCTAGCAAACCTCTTATAATCATCTAAATTACAAATAAAAACATGAATAAAAAAGACAATTTCATTCAGGATATCAACAATGGCTATTCTTCAAAGGGAGATAGTATTGTTCTTGGAAGTGCCATTCTGGACGGAGAACCACTTGGAGAAGCTCATGTCAAAATTCCTCTGAAAACATTAAACCGCCACGGACTGATTGCCGGGGCAACAGGGACGGGAAAAACCAAAACGATACAGGTTTTCTCTGAGCAGCTTTCGAATGTGGGAGTTCCTGTTTTGATGATGGATATTAAAGGTGACTTTAGCGGAATCGCCGAAGAAGGTAAAGAAGAAGGTTTTATAACGGAGCGTCATGCTAAAATAAACATACCTTATAATATAGCTTCTTTTCCTGTTGAATTAATGTCACTCTCTAAACAGAACGGAGTTCGCTTAAGAGCTACTGTTTCGGAGTTTGGACCGGTGTTATTTTCCCGAATTTTAGACCTGAATGATACGCAGGCTGGTGTTGTTGCCGTCATCTTTAAATATTGTGATGATAACAAAATGCCGCTGCTTGATTTAAAAGACATTAAAAAGGTTCTTAATTATATTACCGAGGAAGGCAAAGATGAAATAACTGCTAACTACGGCAAGATCTCAACCGCAACCACGGGAACAATTCTTAGAAAGATTATAGAATTGGAGCAGCAGGGCGGTGACTTGTTCTTTGGTGAACTTTCGTTTGAAATTGATGATTTAATGCGAATTGATGAAAACGGAAAGGGCTACGTAAACATTATCCGCTTGACGGATATTCAGGATAAACCTAAATTGTTCTCGACTTTTATGCTGAGTTTACTGGCTGAAATCTATCAGCAAATGCCGGAAAAAGGAGATGTTACACAACCTGAACTGGTCATTTTTATTGATGAAGCACATTTGATTTTCAACGAAGCCAGCAAGGCTCTTCTGGAACAAATCGAAACAATCGTAAAACTAATCCGTTCTAAAGGAGTTGGAATTTATTTTGTAACTCAGAATCCAATGGATGTTCCGAGTGGTGTATTGGCGCAATTGGGTTTAAAAATTCAGCACGCACTGAGGGCTTTTACTGCTAATGACCGTCAGGCGATAAAAAAGACAGCAGACAATTATCCAACTTCTCCTTATTATAAGACGGATGAATTACTCACCAGTTTAGGAATTGGAGAGGCTTTGGTAACAGCATTAAATGAAAAGGGAGTCCCTACTCCGCTTGTAGCGACTATGATGCGTGCGCCTATGAGTCGAATGGATGTTTTAACTTCTGAAGAAATTGAAGGAATCAATAGTAAATCGAAACTCGTAAAAAAATACCTGGAGGAAATTGATCGGGAAAGTGCCTACGAAATTCTGAACAAGAAAATTGAAGACGCTACTCAGGCGGCTGCAGAACAAGAGGAAGAAACTCCGGCAAAATCATCTAAATCTGAACCAAGCACCGCTAGCGTTGTTGGTAAATCGGTTTTAAAAGTAGTTACCAGCGCTACCTTTATAAGAGGCGTCTTTGGAGTTTTATCCAAAATATTTAAAAAGTGACAATATCAAAAGTCAATAACAATGTCAATGACAATTTAAAATTGATTTTTTGACATTGTTATTGACATTGCTTTTTTGAAATTAATTTATTTCTGGAGTAATTCCAGAATTTTATTTTCTACTTCAGGACTGCTCCAGATGTTTTCAATATTTTCTATTCGTAAAATCTCCTCCATAATGATGTTTTGAAAATCTCCGATCGCCAAAGCTTCAGTATACGGACGATCGCTAAAGGTTACCCGACTGTAAAGCGGAATCCATTTATCAGGATGTTTATCTGAGAATGCTTTTTCAATTTTCTTTTGCAATAAGAATTTCTCATCAGCTGTTTTGGTACTCATCTCCATAAAATTTCGATAAGACAATTCGGCAATCGCGTCGGCATTGGGTTTACGTGAGATTTGATACTCGGAAAAAATCTTCTTCCAGTCGTCTCCGTATTTTTCGATCATTTCATTTAAAACGGTGATATCTTCAAAACCCGCATTCATACCTTGTCCGTAAAAAGGAACAATTGCATGACAGGCATCTCCGATCAAAGCAATTTTATTTTCGTATGTCCATGGAAAACATTTCATGGTGACCAAAGTACTGGTCGGATTTTTAAAGAAATCTTCAGCCAGCTTCGGAATGACTTCGATCGAGTCCGGGAAATTCTTCAAAAAGAAGTCTTCGACCATTTTACGATCTGTAAGCGATGCAAATGAATTTTCTCCTTCAAAAGGCATAAACAAAGTACAGGTAAAACTTCCATCGAGATTAGGAAGTGCAATTAACATGTACTCGCCACGCGGCCATATATGAAAAGAGTTTTTATCTAATTTATGCGAAGCATCTGTATTTGCAGGGATGTTTAGCTCTTTGTACCCCATATTCAAAAATTCCTGTGAATAATTGAACATGCTTTGACGCTGCATTCTGTGTCGTATTCTCGAGAAAGCACCATCGGCACCAAAAACCATATCGTATTTTTTCTCTTCCCACTCTCCTCTTTCGGTTTCACCTATGTGTAACGTAGCATCGTTTAACGTTACGTCCCAAATTTTTTGTTCGAAAAGAAATTCTGCGCCGGCTTCTTCCGCAAGATCAATCATTTTCCGGTTTAAAGTTCCTCTGGAAATGGAATAAATGGACTCGCCTTCCTGACCATAGTTCTGGAAATTGAGTTTATCGACCAAATGAATGGCACGTTTGTCCATTGGAATAGCGATTTCCCGCACGGCATCTCCAACGCCAACACCATCAAGAGCCTTCCAACCCCGGTTTGACATTGCCAAATTTATTGAACGACCTGAGAAATTAATTTTACGAATATCGGGGCTACGATCATAAACATGAACGGTATGGCCTGCTTTTTTAAGATAAATCGCCAAAAGTGATCCTACTAATCCGGAACCAACAACAGCAATTTTTAATGGAGTTTGCATCAAGAAAAATCTAAATATAAGATCGTAAAAATAAGTAATAAATATACATAAGCTTTAAAATAAAGGAAATATTTAGCATTTAAGCTTTCTAATCCGCAAGATATCAGTCGAACAAAATACAAGACGAAACTTTTTTACTATCTTTCGTATCCATTCAATCAAAAATCAAATCATGAAAAAATCAATCTTACTGCTTTTTATTGTCCTTACAGCTGGTACAATACAGGCTCAAACGAACGAAGAGGTTCTTAAAATGGCTCAGTTGAAAACTGAAATCATCAAAATGGACAGTTTACTCTTTACTGTGGCTTTCAACGAATGCAAAACAGACCTTTTCAAGAAAATTATGGCCAACGATCTGGAGTTTTATGACGATCGTTCGGGATTAAACGCTTCTAAAGAAAATGAAATCAAAGCTTTTCTGGAAAGATGCGAGAGACCTGAAAAACTGACCCGAAAACTAAACTCAACAACCGTGGATAAACTGGGTGATTATGGTGCGGTTCAATTGGGCGAACACACATTCCTTGTCAATGGTGTCCCTGTTGGAACTGCAAAATTTATTCACATCTGGGAAAGAAAAAACAACAGCTGGGTTGTAAAACGCATTGTAAGTTATGAGCATCGGGCTATTTAAAAAATAGTCCTTCGTCCCAACAATATTTATTATAGTAATATTACTTAGGAATGGAAGACTGTCAAAAGCCAATATTCCCCTTATTTTATATAGGAAAACAACCTCAACTATTGTGATATAAAAATGGTATTTTAGCTTAGAAATTTTGTTTCAAAAAACGAGAAACATACTCTAACTGATTACCTCTATAATGAATCTCTATTCGGAATATTACGTAAGCGAGAAAAGCGAGCGGTTTGTTACCAAAATCTGGTGTCTGGATAATGGCAATGGAAAAACGACTGTTGAAAACAAACTCGTTTTGCCTAATGGCTGTTTTAATCTGGCAATTATTTCGGGAGCATCCATAGAAGTACATACCAGTAAGCGAAAATATGAAATGAACGAAGGATTTTACTTTTGTTCGCAAATGACGAACAAAGTTTTGGTCAACATAAGACCTAAGACCAAAGTAACTATCATTCAATTGCAAACCTGGACACTTTCGATGTTTCCTCAGTACGATCTAAGTACTTTTATTGATTCTATTATTGAAATCGATCCTGCCGAATTGCCTTTTACCTCTAAAATAAAAAACAACTTAAATCTTGACATTCCCTCATTATTGATGATGCTGAATGTCTATTTTGAAGAATTAAACTTCACCAATCCGAATAAAAATACCATCGAAAGCATCTGCGAAATCATCAGACGTCACAACGAAGAAATTTCGGTTTCGGAAATTGGGGAGATTTTAAAGGTCTCTCAGCGGTTGTTGCAGATGAAGTTTAAAACAGCGACAGGACTTACGATTAAAAAATACATTCAGATTTTAAAATTCAGAAAATCAGTGGATCAAATGGTGCATTCGAATCCTGAAAAACTCAGTCTGACAGAGGTTGCGCTTTACAATAAGTATTTTGACCAGTCTCATTTTATAAAACAATTTAAAGGAGTTATGAAAACAACTCCAAAAACATTCAACTCCAGTTTGTACTTTCTTTCTAAAAAAAGATAAGATTTTCGCATTTGTACAATTTTCAGGTTTTAGATTGCAGTACTATTGCAAAATCATCAATCAATCAAAATTAATACAAAATGAAAATCAACAAATCCGTTTTCCGGTTCAGAGTTCTCTTAATTGGAATATTCCTTTTTCAAATCCAAATTGGATTCTCACAGGAAGAAAAAAACTCTCCATTGTACAAGACCATTATGTCGAAAGACAGCCTACTTTTTAATGTAGGCTTTAATACTTGTGATGTATCACAATTCGAAAATTTGTACAGCGACAGCTTTGAATTTTATCATGACAAAGATGGTCCTTCTGATAAGGCTCTTTTTTTAGTCAATCTCAAAAAAGGTTTGTGCAAATCGGTTGAAACTTACAAAGCCCGAAGATACCTGGTTCCAAACAGCACTGAAATTTATCCGTTGTATCAAAAAGGCGTATTGTATGGCGCTGTTCAAATAGGCATTCATCAGTTTTACGAAAAATCAGCAGGAAAAAATGAATCTCTTGCCGACGTGAAGGAGAAATTTGGCAGTACGGCACGATTTACTCATTTATGGATTTTAGAAAATGGTGATTGGAAACTTAAAAGATCTCTTAGTTACGATCATCAGGAAACCAGTACAGCGGGCACCCAAACGGATATTTTTGACAATGATTCCGAAATTAAAAAATGGCTGGTTCAGAATAATGTTCCGGCACTGGGCATTGGTGTGATCAATGATGGAAAACTACAGGAAGTAAAAGTCTTTGGTGAACTTAAAAAAGGAGTTGCTGCACCTTATAATACGATTTGGAATGTGGCCTCTCTGACTAAACCCATTACTGCCATCGTCGCTTTAAAATTAGTAAGTTCCGGAAAATGGGATCTCGACGAACCTCTTTACAAATACTGGTCGGATCCGGATATCGCAAATGATCCGAATACTAAATTATTAACGACAAGAATTGTCTTAAGCCATCAAACCGGTTTTCCGAATTGGAGACATATGAATGAATCCGGCAAATTGGATTTCAAATTCAAACCCGGAACAAAATATAAATACTCAGGAGAAGGTATGGAATATTTGCGAAAAGCTCTGGAAAAGAAATTCCGTAAATCATTGGATCAATTAGCAAATGAATTGATTTTTACACCGCTTAAAATGAATGACACCAAATTTACCTGGGGTGCCATAACAGATGTTACGAGATATGCCATTGGTTACGACAATAAAGGAAATGCTTATGAACCTGTCAAAAATAAAACGGCAAGTGCAGCCGATGATTTGCTGACAACCCTTGAAGATTACGGGACATTTCTATGCAGTGTGATGAACAGTGATGGTTTGAGCAAAAAAGTTTATGAAGACATGACAGCTCATCAGGTTCAAACCAAGAAGAACAAATACTTTGGTTTAGGTTTTGAGATTTATGATTTAGGAAATGATGATTTCGCTTTATCGCATGGCGGGGCTGACAATGGGGTTCAGACGATTTTCATGTTACTCCCAAAAACCAAACAAGGGCTAATTATTTTTACCAATGTTGATGATGGATATAAGGTTTACGAAAAAATCCTTACACATTACATGGGTGAAAAAGGGAAGAAAATAATTGAGATTGAAACCAAGTAAATCTAAATTCAAAAAAGTGATGTATATAAAATCCTTATTCCGAAATCTATGGTAAAACTATGTATTCTTATAGTGTTATATTTAAGTGAAGTTCTATTTGCATAAACCTATTATTGATTTGAAAGAAATTTGTTAGTTATGAGCATAGGTCTATATAGAGAAGTTCCTGGCGGTTCTGGCCTATGCTCTCCCGCAAGAGTGTTAAGAAAAAGATAAAAAAAGGATCGATCCTGAAACATAATTGAAAATCTGTCGTCTAACAAAAGACAACGACATAATCCTGAACAGATTAAAGAGTTTCAATCATCAAATCAAAAATCAATCACGGAGTCACTAACCTTAACCATCAATCAATATGCAAAAACCAATCAAACTAGTTGTTCTTAGCGTTCTTTTTCTATTTTTCGCTCTGAACATTTCTTCCGCACAGGATAAAGCCAAACAAATTGACCAATTGTTAAGTACCTACAATCAATACGGTCAATTTAATGGTTCGGTACTGGTTGCCGAAAATGGAAAGGTAATTTTTAAAAAAGGCTTTGGTTCAGCCAATATGGAATGGGATATTCCGAATCAGGCTGATACCAAATTCAGACTAGGCTCGATCACCAAGCAATTTACCGCTTTTTTGATCTTAAAATTAGTGGATGACGGAAAACTAAAACTGGACGTCCCTATCAGTACTTACTTACCGGATTACCCTAAAGAAACCGGAGATCTAATAACGCTTCATCATTTACTAACCCATACTTCGGGAATTCCAAATTATACGGCCACACCAAATTTTCTTAGAGATAAAAGCCGCAATCCTTATACTCCGGAAGACTTTGTAAAAACATTTAATAAACTTCCTCTGGAATTCAAACCGGGTGAAAAATTCAATTATAGTAATTCAGGATATTTCCTTCTGGGATATATTATCGAAAAAGTTACCGGTAAAACCTACGAGCAATATTTGCAGGAAACTATTCTTACTCCTTTAAAAATGGCAAACAGTGGTTTTGATCATAGTGAAGTTATTCTTAAAAACAGAGCAGCGGGTTATGAAAAACAAGGCAAAAATTTTGTCAATTCTTCTTTCATTGACATGAGTATTCCCTATGCGGCGGGATCTTTATATTCTACTGTCGAAGATTTATATTTATGGGATCAGGCACTTTATACGACTAAATTGCTTTCAGAAAAATCTATGGAGTCATTTTTTAAACCTTACATAAAAGCCTGGGGGGATTTTTACAGTTACGGCTGGTTTATTACGGAAGCTAGTAATGGCAATAAGGACAAACTAAAAGTCACAGAGCACGGTGGAGGAATCAACGGATTTAACACGCTCATTTCACGTGTGCCTGCTGATAAAATTCTAGTGGTGTTACTTAACAATACTGGCAATACTGTTTTGGGCGAAATGAACACTGCTATTCGTGCTATTTTGTACAACCAGCCTTATAAACCTGCCCGAAAATCGTTGGCTGTTGATTTATTGGATGTTTTCTCTACCAAAGGTGTCACAGCCGGAATTGATACTTATAAAAAGTTCAAGAACGATCCAACATTCGTTATTAAAGAAAACGACATGAACGAAGCCGGTTATCAATTACTGCAAAGTGGAAAAAAGAAAGAAGCTATTGAAATTTTTAAAATTAATGCGGAGACTTTTCCGAAATCCGGAAATGTGTACGATAGTTTAGGAGAAGCTTATTTGGCTGATGGAGATAAAAAACTGGCGATTGTCAATTATTCCAAATCAGTTGAACTGGATCCTTCAAATGAAAACGGAAAAAAAGTATTAGAAGAAATTTCTAAAAACAAAACGAAATAACTCTTAACACCCCTCTTTAAAAAACTCCGCTAAAATTGATTTTGAATCAGTTTTAGCGGAGTTTTTTGTTACAATTTCTAACAGTCAGATTCGGTAATTTAGCATTAAAAGAACTATTTTAGCGCTGCCCAAAAAAACAATAATAAACCCTCAAATTAACGTGATTTACAACAAGAACTGTTGTGAACTGTTTTACTTAACCTATGAAAAAATTAAAGAAACAAATTCTTTTAGTATTAGTATTGTGCCTGTTTATTCCTTTTATCGGTCATTCTCAAACCTCAACCAAGACAGTCCCGATGCCGAGCCAGCAAAACAAAATTATCATTGATAAAATTGTTGAGGCTGCCCGATACAAAAACTATGTCACCGATTTTTGTCTGGCCACTATTAGCGAAGCTGCACTTAAAGAAAAATGGAATGATCAGAAAACAGTCGAAATAACGGCGAGTATCAACTACAAAAACTTCCGTGATGCCGTTTATAATATGTTTGCGTTTTATAATGAAATAGAATTGGAAACACTTTTAAAAACTTATCAAAAAGATACAATCTATCAAACAACCAATGTCATGGTTACGAATGATGCACTGGGTTATAATCTGGAAATATTTGCAAATGATATTGTTCGGGGGAAGTATAAATAGGTTCAGAGTTGCAGGGGCTCAAAGCGACAAAGTTTTTTTTAGATTCTGAGGTTCTGAGGTTTTAATCTTTGTCAAAGCGTAAGCTTTGACAAAGATGTAATCATAAAAACGCAAAAGAAACCTTGCGAATCTTTGCGGTAAAACCAACAAACCTGAAACTAAAAAACTATCTCCCGGCAGGCTTAAACACCAACTTGGTGGAGGTTTTAATAATCTCTTCTTTGTTCAGTTTCATCTTTCTGAATTTACCGGCATTGTACATCTCTGCCTGATCCTCATAGTGTTTACTGAACGGATTACCGGATTGTCCTGTTGGCAGAATACTCCAGCTATTTTCGATATCAGAGAAATCTACTACTCTTCTGGTTGACGGTCCGCCTTTTACGTGGTACTTTCCTTCTTTATTAAATCCGAAAAACTGATTGTTTATTACTTCATTCGATCCCGGAGCTGCAAATGGCCCTACGTTAAACAAACTGCGCAAAGCGGCTATTTTTCCCAAAGGATGTTCATGTTCTACAGTGTGTGCTTTCCCCCAGTTCCAATCTGCGATCTGAGTTCCAAATTGTTCCTGAAGTTCCGCTATGGCTTCATGAAAGGCTTTTGAAACAATATCACTTCTGGTTTCTTTTACATTTTTAGTTTTGATATTGTCCCACCAAACGGAATTTTCATTCTGAATTTGTCTTGCAATGATTTGTTTCCCCAATGAAGTATCAAGATATAAGCTAAAATTGTCAGCCCCCATCTCGTCTTCAAACGTATTTTTCAGATACAGATACACCCATTTATTGTAAATCGTTGGTCCAACATCTTCTGTATTATTGGTCCCTTTCCAGGATTGCAAAGCATTTATCGCTTCTTTTTCTTCTGCTGAAAGTTTACTTCCGGCTACGATCGAAATCAAACGCTGCACCACTCCCGGTGACACCAGTGAAGTATTGTCAAAAATCATCTTACTGATGGCTTCTTTATCCCAATCTGATTTTGCATCCATTAACCCTGAAATTCTTTTGGCACGATCCTCCGGCAAATAATATCCCGGATATAAAAAGCCGTCAATCGCCTCAGGCTGGTTGTTAGCGGAATACACATAACCCCATTTTGGATTCTCGGCAGAAGGATTCTTCGAAAAATCTAAGTGTTCTTTAATATCATCTTTACCGCTGGCACCGTCCAAAATAAGAAAGGTGTTCACTCCCTTATCATGTTTGTAAAGTGCTCCGGTTGCCCACCATGCCACATTTCCTTTGGCATCACCATACATCACATTCAAACCCGGTGCCGCTACAAGCGAAACTGCTTTTCTAAAATCGTCTTTATTTTTAGCATGTGAAAGTCCGTAAACTGCATCTAAAATCTGAATGGGCTGTCGTGTATATACCCACGACATTGCAATAGGATTCTTTTTTCCTAAACGATCCAGCACATCGTTCATAATTGGCCCGTGTCGGCTTGATTTAACTGTCAAAACTACATCTGACGTATCTTTTACTTTTATCGTTTTTTTAATCGATGTATAAGCCGCAAAACCAGTTGGCGTCTGATATTGATTAGAATCACCATCTTTATTTTTTTCCTGATAAAAATCGATATCATCATTCTCGAACATCGTCAGCCCATAGGCATAATTGCGATTGTGTGCCAATAACGGATAAGGAGTTCCGGCCAGATAACAGCCGTACAATTCGAAATCTGGTGTTACCAAATGTGCTTCATACCAGGTGGCAGGCTGTGAAAAGCTAATATGCGGATCATTCGCAAAAATCACTTTTCCGCTTTTCGTTTTAGTGGGACCCGCAACCCAGCTGTTACTTCCCACAAAAGGAGGAATAAGTGAATTCTCCAGCAATGCCGCTACCGATTTTGAAATGGTAGTATATTCTTCGATATTCTCTTTTGAGTTTCTAATTTTGGTGGTATTAAACTCCCCCTCAATCCCCAAATCTTTTAAATATTCAACACCGTATTTATCGCGAATAAACGTTAACAAAGGATCTGTTTTTTGCGCCATTGCAAAACTAAAAGACATATAACCAAAAATATTATACACGTCTTTTATGGTAAATTTTTCTTTTTTCACTCCTACCAGGGTAAACTCAATTGGTGTCACTCCCTCTTCCATGTACTGATTTATCCCGTCCAGATAAGCCATTGTCATTTTATAACTCTGACTGTTCGGATCTAATTTTGCTATGGCTTTTGCCGAAGCTTCTTCTATACCGATTCCGGAGAAAAATTTATCATTTTTTAGTGCAACCGATCCAAAGATTTCTGACAATCTACCGGGTGCAATTCTTCGAAGTAATTCCATTTGCCACAATCGTTCCTGCGCATGAACGTAGCCAAGTGCCGTCATCGCGTCTTTTTCAGAATCGGCGTAAATATGGGGCACTCCAAAATCATCAAAATATACCGTGGTTTCTTTCTGAAGGTTCTTCAATTCTACTTCGCCTTCGTATTTAGGCTTCAGATGGAAGATATAGGCACACAAACCAATTCCAAGAATAACAATCAATACCAATAAAACCAGCAGAATTTTTTTAATTTTTTTCATATTTATGAAACGTATAATGATAAATGATTTTGCAATGATGTAACTTAAATTTAAAATCCTGTAAGAAACATCTCTTTTAAAAGTCTAAATTTATGTATTTAAAATCAATACTATAAATGTCAATCTATAAAAAAATAGCGATGGGTATCATTTCAGTCCTTTTTTTTGTGATTTTATTCAATATTGGCCTCAACTATTGGATAAAAAAACAGTTGCCTTTTATTGTACACGAAAAAAACAAAACTGCTTATTCGATTCATTACGAAAAAATCGAAGTCTCTTTATGGAGCCGAAGCATCAATGCACAAACTTTACTGATTCATCCCAAAAGTCAGCTTCAGAACAGCAAAACAAAAAACGGAATCTACTCCAAAATTGAATCCATTACGATTCGGCATTTTAACATTTGGGATCTGGCCTTTCGTGATATTATTCAAGCTGAAAGTATCATCATTAACAAACCCCGCATTATTTTATACAAAAAAGGTGAAAAGCTTTTAAACAATAGCAAAAGCATTCAGACGGAAATTATAGCCCCTTTTCAAAAAATAATTGCAGTTTCCAATATCTATTTAAATGAAGGAAGTGTCGATGTGGTTTCTCTGAATAATAACCAACCTATTTTTAGCATCAAAAAAATGATTCTAAAACTCGAAGGAATTCTGGTCACTGCTGCTACCTTAAAAGAAAAAATCCCGATGCATTTTAAAAAATATGTTTTGGTCTGTGATAGTTTGTATTTTAAACCCAATGCTTTTTATCGTCTGAATATTGGCAAAATCAGTAGTGAAAATCAATTTCTAAGGGTTAAGAATTTTTCTTATTTACCTGAATTGAATCGAAAAGAATTTATCCAAAAACTCGACAAGGAGAAAGATATTTATACGCTAAAACTGGATTCGGCCGACATTGAAAAAATGGATTGGGGTTTTAAAAAAGGGCAATTTTTCTTCAAAGCCAATTCGTTGGTTGCTCATCATCTGGATGCCAATATCTATCGCAATAAAATTCCGAAAGATGATTTGAGCAAAAAGTATCTTTACAATGCTTTATTGCGAAAAATTAAGTTCCCTCTACAGATTGATACCGTACAGGTTTTAAAATCAAAGCTGGTTTATGAGGAAGAAATTGATTTTTCAAAGGGTCCCGGGATCCTAAATTTTGATCATTTCAATTTGCAGGCTATCCATCTGAAAAGTGGTTTTGCTTTAAAGAAAACCGCTGATGTGAAGATTAAGATCAATTGCCTGTTCATGAAAACGTCTCCTTTACATGTGGATTGGAGTTTTAATGTTCTGGATCCTAAAGACAGTTTTCATATCGAGGGAACAATTTCTCGTTTCAATGTTGCCGCAATGGAGCGTTTTACCAAACCTTACATCAACACTACTTTTACCGGTAAATTTCATAAATACCATTTTAATTTTTACGGAAATGATGACAACGTCAAAGGAAATGCATTACTGGAGTATGAAAATTTAAAAGTAAAACTCTTTAAAAAGAAACATCCTGAAAAGGAAGCGAAATTAAAAACTGCAGTTGCCAATTTAGTACTCAAAGATGACTCGGGAGAAACATCCAAAACTGCTGATGTTCAATTGGACCGAATTCCCGAAAAATCTTTTTACAATTTTCTATGGAGAAGTATTGCGGCGTCTTTTACCCAAATTCTGATTTAATTTATCTATTCTTCAGAAGAGTTTCATTCCCTACAAGATCAAAGGAATAATAAACTGCAAACCTGACATTTATCAGGTTTTTTGAATTTTATTTTCCCAACATTTGCTTTTATTTTAATTTTAAAACAAATGTCAAAACCATCGTTACACACTTTTCATATCCCTGTAATGGGTCTCGCATATACAATTGACAGTCCGATTCGAGTGGCACAATTTGGTATTTCGTCTGTAGTTTCTATCGCCGATGACGACCTAATTGAAAAGATGCGTAATTTTTACAGTACTAAATTTAATTTTCCGTACGAGGAGATCAGTCAAAAATTTCAGGACTACAGGGCAGAGCGCATTACTTCGTATCTCAATCTGGTGGATAAAATTGTGAAAGAGAAATTCGAAAATTTTAAAACGGAATTAATCGAAAGCAAAACTGCGTTAGAAAACTATATTGCGATGTTGCCCAATACTTCCGACATCAAAAAAGGGTTTCAGAATTTACTGGAGGACGGAATTTCTTTTAAAGAAAATATCCAAAACTATATTGAGTCACATCTTTCACCCGGTGACATTGATGTGAATATCATGACCAAAATCGACAAAGATAATTTCGAAAAAAACGAACAGCTTCCGATTGAATTTAATGATGCTCATGCTGCTTTGCGAGGTTTCGCCAATAGTAATCTTGAATCATCAGTGGTACTTTCTGCCGGAATGAATCCGAGATTGTACAGTTACTTTGAAAATTTTACGGATTTCTTTCCCAATAGTAAAAACGAACTTAAAAAGAGAATTATTTTAAAAGTCAGCGATTTCAGATCGGCTATGATTCAGGGAAATTTCCTGGCCAAAAAAGGCCTGTGGGTTTCTGAATACCGAATTGAATCAGGACTAAATTGTGGCGGACATGCTTTTGCCACTGACGGTCTTTTACTAGGTCCGATTTTAGAAGAATTCAGGCAGAAAAAGAATCAGCTCATTCAGTCGGCACACGAATTGATGACAAAGGTATTACAGCAAAAACAAGTTCATGTACCAAAAGAACCATTACCATTGAAAATTACGGTTCAGGGAGGCGTAGGTACTGCCGAAGAACACGATTTTTTATTACAAAATTACGAAGTGGACTCTGTAGGATGGGGATCTCCTTTTTTACTAGTGCCCGAAGCGACTTCTGTAGATCAGGCCACTCGCAACTTATTAATGAATGCTAAAGAAAAAGACTTGTATCTGAGCCACATTTCTCCGCTAGGAGTTCCGTTTAACACTTTAAAAGGCACTACTAATGAGGCTTTAAAGCAAAAAAGGATTGAGCAAAATAAAGCGGGAAGTTCCTGTCCGAAAAAATTTCTCGCCTTGAGTAAGGAATATGATCCGCATGGAATTTGTACCGCGTCAAAGAAATTTCAGGACATTAAACTGGAAGAATTGGATGCTAAGAGAAATACTCTTTCTGTAGAGGCATATGAGAAAGAAAAATTTGCTATCACCGAAAAAGCCTGTTTATGCGTTGGATTGGCCAATGCGTCTTATTTAGAAAATAATATTCAGATAAAAGGTCAGGCGCAGGGAGTTGTTATCTGTCCAGGACCTAATATGGCCTATTTTGACCAGGAAGTTTCATTGTCTGATATGCTGGCACATATTTATGGAAATAAATCAATTCTGAGGGCTAATAACAGGCCAAATCTGTTTGTGAAGGAATTAAAGATGTATATCGACTATTTCAGGAATGAAATCAATAACATTTCGGGAGAAATTACCAATGCCCAATTAAAGAAATGGACTGTTTTCAAGACTAATCTCTTAGAAGGAATTGCTTATTATGAGAATTTGTTCGCGTCTTCTTTCTATTTTCAGGAGGATAGCGAAAAAATCAAATACCAATTCGATTTTTACAAACTGGAACTGGCTACAATTAAAGTTCCAGCTTGTGAATTGGTATAAAAGAAACCGCCGATTTAAAATTTAAATCGGCGGTTTTATTTTAAAAATGTATTCTAGTTTACTCTTTTTTCTTCTTGCTGCCATCAATAATAGCTCCGGTTCCGGCTCCAACACCTGCTCCGGCTAAACCGCCTATTATTGCTCCTTCGCCTTTTCTTTTACTAACAATGGCTCCTGTCACTGCTCCTACTCCGGCACCTATTACGGCTCCTTTGGCAGCTGAGCTCCAGCCTTTCTTTTTGGGAGTGGCTTGTGCTGCAGTCGAGGTTCCGTCAGCTTTTTGATTGACCACGACTACTTTTTGTGTTTCTAACTTTTGTTGTGCCTCTACTTTCTGCTCTTCTCTGATTTTTGCCATTTCCGTTCTCATTGAATCAATAACTCTTTGTTTACTGATTTCAACTTTCATCGAATCAATACTAGCTTGTTTTGCTTTATTGATATCCTCTTTTCCCTGATTCTGGCAAGAAACAAGAAATACTGCAGCTATAAAAATATACAAAGCTTTCATGAGATTGTAGTTTAAAAAATTATTACACTACAAAGTAAAGAAGAACTTTTTTCTGAAAAATTACAGGATTTCACCCAAAACTTATAGAATTCGAAGGTTCTGTTTCGCCACAGATTAAGATGATTAAAAAGATTTAAAAAAAACTGCTTCGATCTATTTGAATCTGTAGGGGTTCATACTTTGGCTTATTCTCCTAAAATTCCTTTTTTAAGAATCTGTCCGAAATCATACATGTCTTCATACGAGCAATACAACGGAACAGGTGCAAGACGAATTACATTGGGTTCACGCCAATCTGTTATCACTCCATTTTTCATCAGGTAATCAAATAAGCTTCTTCCTTCTCCATGTAAAAAAACAGAAAGCTGAGAAGCTCTTTCGCTAAGATTTGACGGTGTTATAATTTCAAAACTGCCTTTTACCTCTTTATCAATTTCATGTAGAATAAACTCTAAATAAGCGGTGATTTTATCTCTTTTGGTGATCAGAGTATCCATTCCAACCTCAGCAAACATTTCAACGGAAGCCAAATAAGGCGCTAAAGAAAGTATTGGTAAATTACTTACTTGCCAACCGTCTGCTCCATGAACCGGATCAAAATTCGGTTCCATTTTAAAACGACGCTCCTTGTTATGTCCCCACCATCCGGCAAATCTTGGCAAGTCCGGATTGTTGTGATGTTTTTCATGTACAAAACAACCTGAAGCATTCCCCGGTCCTGAATTCATATATTTATAACTGCACCAGGCCGCAAAATCTACATTCCAGTCGTGAAGCTGTAGTTTAATATTTCCTGCGGCATGTGCCAGATCCCAGCCCACTTTTGCTCCTGCTTTTTGACCTGCAGCAGTAATTGTTTTCATATCGAAAACCTGCCCGGTATAATAATTTACTCCTCCTATTAACACTAATGCCAATTCATCTCCGACTTCTTCAATTTTAGCCAGAATATCTTCAAGACGAATATTATGCTCTCCTTCACGGCGTTTAATTTCTACAATCGCATCTTCTGTTTTATAGCCATGAAAATGTACCTGACTTTGAAACATATATTGATCTGAAGGAAATGCTTTTTCCTCGCAGATGATTTTGTAACGGGTTGCTGTTGGCTGATAAAAGGAAACCATTAATAAATGAAGATTTACAGTCAACGTATTCATTACTGTCACTTCAGAAGGTAAAGCTCCCACTATTTTGCTCAGGGGTTCGGCGAATCTTTCCTGATAATCCCACCAGGGTTTCTCGGCATAAAAGTGACCTTCTACAGCAAGATTTGCCCAGTCATTCATTACTTCATCAATGTAAGCTTTGGTACGTTTTGGTTGTAATCCCAGAGAATTCCCCGTGAAATAAATCACTCTTTTGTCATTCACTTTTGGGAATATAAATTGGTCCTGATAATGGTTTAAAATATCCTCTGAATCGAGTTGTTTCGCAAATTCGCGTGTATTTTGAAAAGTCATTGTGTTTTTGTTTTGAATGCTAAAATAACAAAATTTGTTTATTTTGTTTGAAGTTTCAGGTTTCAAGTTACCAACAGAACCTGAAACCATTATAAAACAAAAACCCGACAAGTTTTAAAAACCTGTCGGGTTGGATATAACTATAAAATTTAATTATAGGATTAACATCGCATCTCCGTAAGAATAGAATTTGTATTCTTCTTTGATGGCTTCTTCGTAAGCTCTTTTCATTAAATCATGACCACAGAAAGCAGAAATCATCATTAATAATGTTGATTTTGGTGTGTGGAAGTTTGTAATCATACAGTTTGCAATACTAAAATCATGAGGAGGGAAAATAAATTTATTGGTCCAGCCTTCATAAGGATTTAAAGTATTTTGAGAGGAAACTGAACTTTCGATGGCACGCATCGAAGTTGTTCCAACTGCACAGATACGTTTTCTGCCCGCTTTTGCAGCATTTACGATATCACAAGCTTCTTGTCTGATGATCAATTCTTCAGAATCCATTTTGTGTTTAGACAAATCTTCAACCTCAACCGGGTTGAAAGTTCCTAAACCTACGTGAAGTGTTACTTCAGCAAAATTTACTCCTTTGATTTCTAATTTTTTCAAAAGGTGTTTTGAGAAGTGTAAACCTGCAGTTGGTGCCGCTACAGCTCCTTCTTCTTTTGCATAAATGGTTTGGTATCTTTCAGCATCTTCAGCCGTTACTTCTCTGTTGATGTATTTAGGAATTGGAGTTTCTCCAAGTTCTGTCAATTTATTTCTGAATTCTTCGTAAGAACCATCGTATAAGAAACGTAAAGTTCTACCACGCGAAGTGGTGTTGTCAATTACCTCAGCCACTAACGAATCGTCGTCGCCAAAATAAAGTTTGTTACCAATTCTGATTTTACGGGCCGGATCAACCAAAACGTCCCATAGACGCTGCTCTGAGTTTAATTCTCTTAATAAGAAAACTTCAATTCTTGCTCCTGTCTTTTCTTTGTTTCCGTACAAACGTGCCGGGAAAACTTTAGTATTGTTAAGGATCAAAACGTCTCCATCATCAAAATAATTGATAACATCTTTGAACATTTTGTGCTCTATAGTTTGTTTTTGACGATCGATTACCATTAAACGAGACTCATCTCTGTTTTCTGCTGGAAATTCCGCTAAAAGTTCTTTTGGTAAATTGAATTGAAAATGTGATAATTTCATATTGACATTGCTGATTTTAGAGTGTAAATTTTAGATGTTTTTATCTAAAATTGTAAATCGAGTGCAAATATACGATTGTGAGATAGGCGTTGTCAAGTGTTTTGCCGTTTATTTTCAAAAGTCTTTGGTTTACTGATCCTTTGAGTTCCTTCAAAATGAAAGTTTTAGCTTTTCTTTAACTATAATTAAGTTCTGTCTACTTACCTGGTGTATGATAAATGTGTTTTCCTGAACATTCTTTTCTGAGTATAAAAAGCTATGTTGCTCGTGTTAAATATTTTTCACGCAGATCTCGCAGATTATGCAGATTTCTTCTGCTGCCTATTTTGGGAAGATAAAACAAAAAAGCCTCCGATTGAAACCGGAGGCTGTTCTATCATGTTTGGTTAATGAATAACCTTGTATTCCTTATGCAATTTCGGCAACTTCAAACTCTAAAGCTTTCAAATCATTCCAGAAATCAGGGTATGATTTTGAAACTACTCCTGCATCTTCAATAATAATCGGAACTTTTAAAGCCAATGGTGCGAACGCCATGGCCATACGGTGATCATTGTAAGTGGCGATTTTCACATTATGATTAATCGATTCTGATGCCTCTAAAGTCAAACTGTCATTGGTTACCGAAATAGTGGCTCCTAATTTTGTAAGTTCCACTCGTAATGCTTCCAATCGGTCTGTTTCTTTAATTTTTAAAGTATGAAGACCTGTTAAATGACATCCTATTCCTAATCCCAGACAAGTCACAACAATTGTTTGTGCAATATCCGGAGTATTGTTCAATTCAAAATTTACATTTTCAAACTTAAAATTCTCCTGTTTTACCAAAGTCATTTTATTGTTCTGAAAAGTAGTTTTCACTCCCAATTTCTCATAAAGCGATACCAATTCAGAATCTCCTTGTAAGCTGTTATCTTTGTAACTGCTCAGCGTTATAGAAGCAGTGTCTGCCAAAGCTACTAAACTAAAGAAGTACGAAGCCGAACTCCAATCGGATTCTACTACCATTTCTTTGGAAGCTACTTCTGTTTTTGGATATACTTTGATCACATTTCCTTTAAAACTGGTCTGAATATCTAAATCATTTAGCAAAGCCAAAGTCATTTTGATGTATGGAATCGAAGTGATTTCACCTTCTAAAGTCAATTCTAAGCCATTCTCCAGTTTTGGCGCCACTAACAAAAGTGCCGAAATGTATTGACTGCTTACGTTGGCTGCCAAAGTTACTTTTGAAGCAGTTACTTTTTTCCCTTTGATTCGAATTGGCGGATAACCTTCTTCTTTTTCATAAGAGATCTCGACTCCCAGTTGTGCTAAAGCTTCTACCAGAATCTTGATCGGGCGCTCCTGCATTCTGCTGGAGCCTGTCATGACTACTTCACGGCCTTCGTTTACTGCAAAATATGCCGTTAGAAAACGCATCGCCGTTCCTGCATGATGAATGTCTATAATTTCGTCATGACCAATTAATGCTTTTTGCATGACTTCGCTGTCATCGGAGTTTGAAGTATTCGTTAAAGTAATATTTGGAAACAGTGCTTTTAATAACAACAAACGATTGGTTTCGCTTTTTGATCCGGTTACTGCAATTTGTCCTTGTAAATTATGTTGAGTTGTTTGGAGTAGTAAATTCATTATAGGGTAATTATATTATAGCATTTTTGCAAATCTATTTTAAATAAAGGACACTCCAAAACTTTACCTGGACTTATCACATTATTTTAATTTATCGTTGTTTTTATGGCGATCCTTATCTCGAACTGATTTTAAATCCATTTTTTTATCAAAAGCAGCTTGTAAATCTATTCCGGTTTGATTGGCCAGACAAAGCACTACAAAAACAACATCAGCCAGTTCTTCGCCTAAATCTTTGTTTTTATCGCTTTCTTTCTCTGACTGTTCTCCATACCTGCGGGCAATGATACGGGCAACTTCACCTACTTCTTCTGTAAGTTGTGCCATATTCGTTAATTCGTTAAAGTAACGAACGCCATGTTCTTTAATCCAGGTATCTACATCCAGTTGTGCATTTTTCAAATCCATAGTTCTATTTTTCAACAAAAATAATTCTAATCTTTTAATACCGCTAGATTCTCTTTAAAACAATTTTCTCTGTTTCTTTAGCGATCATCCCTTTGTAATATTCTTTTAGCATTTCATACTTTTCGGTAGATACAATTGCATCATTAATCTGGTGCTGCACTGTGATTTGTAAAAGATTATCATTTGCTGCAATGTTAAACTTAAAAGACCCCAGATTCTCTTCCATATTGAAAATTGCTGGCGCAGGTAATGTTTCTACTGCGAATCCTTCAGGAATTTTAAGTGTAATATTGTATTTATCAGTAAACGGGAAACCAAAATCTACCGGATATTCTCTTACTTCCTGTTTGAATGGGTTTTCCTGATTTGCGAAAAACAACATCGGACTCACATATATTTTACCGCCAATTACTTCACATAAATTACTTCCTGTAAAAGAGTACGATTCAACAATAGGTAATAAAATATCTTTTTCATTGGTTTTTGAGTACTCGCTGATTTCAATTTTATTGTTTTGATTCTCCAATTTTTCAAGATACTCTTCTTCTTTGAGACTAGAAATATTATGTCTGGTAATCACAGCATTGTAATCTGTACATTGCCTTCTGGTTTTCCCTGTTATTTTACCATCAGGATCAACACTATAATTCATAAACACAATATCATTCGACGATTTCTTAGGCATCAAATCTACTTCTTCGGAGCTTCCGTCTTTTCGGATCAATCGACCGTACCAATTTAGCGCTCTAAGTGGCAAAACATTAGGGGTTGAGTACTTATCTGAAGCATCTAAAAGTATATTCCCCTCCGGTGTTTCAACTGCCGCAATTACATAATTAAAAGCGGTTCTGTTTGGAAAAAGCGAAATCCCGTTAGAACGTGTACTCACTAAAACCGGATTTGCTGTCAAGCCGGCATAACGCAACATCGCTGTAAGCATTAAATTAATATCGGCAATATTCCCTGTCTTTTCTTTATACGCTTTCTTAACTCCATTATCCGCATAATATCCGAAATAATCATTCCATTTCACATTTTCTTTCACATGATGCAGAACAACCAGTATTTTCTCTTCCTGGCTATTTTTCCCTTCCAGTTTCTTTTTTAAATCTTCTTCGAAATATCCTGTCTTGCTTAACTCTGCACCAAAATCTTTATATTCGTAAATTGTTTTCACAACTGAATTCCAGTCTACTGAATACATTTTATACTCTTTACGAGGAAATTTAGTCATCGATAATTCATGCTGAATACTAGATGTATAATTATCAATATTATTTACAAAAGCCTCCTCTTTCATAGCCGGAAAATCTTTTGCCACATAAGTTGTTTTAGTCTCCTGATAATCTAATTTGTCTGTAGAAAATGTTGTAGAACTGTTCAGCCAGCCACTTCTTTCTTTACTTGTAAAAGTAAGTGTCTTTAAAGCTTTCTCTACTGTAGTTTTTGGAAAAATATATCCTTTCTGTCTTGGATTAAACACATAATACTCCGGAATATAAGTTGTAAATTCTGAATAATCTACAGGAATGCTCGTTTGAAAATCCCATTCTCTGATCATTCGATCACTTGGACATCTTAAAACATATCTAAACTCCAGAACAGAACCTTCTTTTACATTAGGCATTGTAATCTTTTTTTGTGCTCTGAATTTATTGACTACCTCGTCAAACACTCCATCACTCTTAAGTTTTGTTTTTTCGATTTTACCTCCAACTAAATTATAGGTCACTGCATCACTAAATGTTACCTTTTCTTTAAAGTCGTTCTCGTTATAATACCATACCTTTTGATTTGCCCAGTCATACCCTTCCTTTTTATAGATTTTAATTCTGGTTTCGACTTCCGTTACCACAACAAAACCCTGCGTTTCATCGTATTCAAATCTGGCTGTTCCTTTTCTATACAAAATAGCTGCCGCCGCTGATGAATCTTTAGGATGAACTTTCTGTTCTAATTCGGCAACAGACACTTTTCCTAATTTAAACTCTTGCGCTGTCCCTTTGAACATGCAGAGCAACACAATTAAAAAACTTAAAAATTTGATTGATTTCATTTTGATTAATTCTTGGTTAGTATAATTTTGGTGTTATCATTTTTTGCGACTTGTTCCATAAAAAGGCGGTAATCATCATATTCTTTGTTTGAGTATTTTCCTTTATTCAAAAACAAGGATCGTTTGTAGAGCAATTTATTATTCTCTTTTTTGATGATTTCAGTTTTGTATTCACCGAACTTCCCTTTTAATTCAAAATTTGAAGGCAAGAATTCTATAGCAAAACCTGCTGGTAAATTAACCTCAATCTCATCTGTATCTGCATAGCCGCGCTGAATCTGAAATGGACTTTTTCTGTTTCGGATTCTCTTTACGTTATTCCCGTTTTGATTAAATGCATCAACAGCAAAAATTAGTTTGTTCCCTGAAACTGTTGCATAATTTAAAGCGCTAAGCTGTACATCTTCGGTAAAGCGTATAGCCTCTTTATTATTGTTCAAAGCTATCTTACCCAATTTCAAATTGTTGATATTATCCCAATACTCTTTGTAATGCGCTTCTTTTTCAGTTGGCTGTAAATGCTCTATTCTGGTTTTTGAAGCGTATTGAGAACCTTCTGAATTTATTAAAATCGAACCGGAAAAATGTCCATTTTCATCTATGGTATAAGTTCCTTTTTCGATTTGAGTATTGCCATTATCTTCATAGATTTTAGTCCTTACTATTTCTGCTCCTTCAGGTTTCATAACCAAGACATCTCTGTCATCAGTAAAAGTTCCCTGATATCCAAAAGGATCGTCCTGACTCGTACATTCTAGCCAGATATACTGATTCCCATTTGGAATTGATAAAATCATGTGATTACCCTGCATGGAAACAAAATCAGATTCGATATTTGTTTTATTAGTATCTCCGTATAAAATTGTATTATACGACGGAACATCTACGGCCTGTAAAAGTGCTTTGGTATAATTGGTTAAAGCTTTACAATCGCCATAACCCAAACGATCAACATCGGTCGCCAGCATAGGTTTCCAACCGCCAATACCAACCTGAATGCTTACATATCTGGATTTCTTTTGCACAAAATCGTAAACCAGTTTTGCTTTTTTAATCGGGTCTTTTTCATTGCCAACAATCGTTTTTATTTTAGCTTTGGTTTCCTCCGGCAGATCAGTTGTGCCGGAAAGTATTTTTTCAGAATACCATTTGCCAAAATCAGTCCAATTTGTAGCGGTACCGTCAACACCTTCCAGATGAAAACGCTCTAACCCCATCATCACTTTAGGAAAAAGATCTTTGTATACCGGACTATAATCTTCTTGTTTTTGTGCTAAAATAGTACTTGCGGTATAAGAAAGCTGTGTACTGGTATCGATTGTTTTCTTTACGTTGAACCCTGAAAATTGAAGTTCTTTCTTCTTAAAGCCCAAATCAGCAGGATAGACGACATTTAGAACCGCTTTTTCAATGCTGGTATAAAACCCTTTTAAGGGCATCCAGCTTGGAATAAATGCAGTTGAAGAAGTTTGGACTTCACTGTTAAACTCAACTGTGAAAGGATATGAAATCGGAGTATAGTCTAAATATATAACACGGCTATCAGAAAAGAGTGTGCTACCTCCAACAACGCTTTGATCTTTAAAATCTTTCCTTTTTACTTTTTTAATTTCCTTACCAAAAGCATCATAAACTACAGCTTCGATACTCTTAACCGAAGTTGATTTATCATAATATTCATGAGCTTGTATTGCGCCGAGTCCTTTTTCGTTTAAAACCGTAACAACACGACGGTTTTTAGTGTTCATGCTTCGTTGAGACAAAATCGCTATATCAATCTGATCGAAACGAACTACAGCATTGGCATTTTCTTTAAGGCTGTCGGAAATTGCAGCTGAACTATATTCAACCTTCTGAGCTGTTAGAATAAAGGTAAAAAAGAAGAAAAATAACGTAAAAACAGGAACTTTCATTTAATAAGTAATTTCGCCAAATATATACTATTTTTAGAAATCCTTAACATTTGTCTAAATTATTTTAATCTCTGTTTTTACTGTCTATTAAAATAGTTACAGGCCCGTCATTTACAAGGCTTACTTTCATATCGGCACCAAAAATTCCCGTCTGTATTTTTTTATTGAATTCCTTTTCTAAGGATTGTAGAAAATTCTCATACATAGGAATTGCAAAGTCTGGTTTTGCTGCTTTTATATAAGAAGGACGATTCCCTTTTTTGGTAGAGGCATGAAGTGTAAACTGACTCACCACAATAATATCTCCATCAATATCCTGAATTGAACAGTTCATAACATCATTCTCATCTCCAAAAATTCTCATTTTGACAATCTTACCCACCAACCAATCAATATCCTCCTGCGTATCGGCTTCTTCTATTCCAACTAAAATCAATAAACCCTTCTGAATATCTGCAACCTTTTTCTGATCAACTGTTACGGATGCTTCTGAAACTCTTTGCAGCACTATTCTCATGTTCTATTCTAATCTAAAGTTTTAAAATCACAAAGTCCAACAAATCTAACTTTGAACTTCATAACTTCTATATCATTTTATTTTCTGGATTCGTCACTGGCTTTTCGATCTTCGTCGTAAGTATCCGTGCGGTAATGCTCTTCGTCTCCTTCCAAAATCTTAAGATAACTATTATAACGCGACCAGGCAATTTCGTCTTTCTCCAAAGCTGCTTTAATGGCACAATGCGGTTCTTCTTTATGCAAACAGTTATTAAATTTGCACTGATCTTTTAATCGGAAGAATTCCGGAAAATAACCGCTTATTTCTGTGGGTTCCATATCTACAATTCCAAAACCTTTTATTCCCGGAGTGTCGATGATCTGAGCATTAAAAGACAGATCGTACATTTCGGCAAAAGTAGTGGTATGCTGTCCTTGTTTACTTTGTTCTGAAATTACCGTAGTTTTAAGATGCAAACTCGGTTCCATCGCATTGACCAATGTTGATTTTCCAACACCGGAATGTCCGGAAAACATGCTTACTTTACCTACCATCATTTCTTTAAGTTTATCCACCCCTTTATTTTCGGTTGATGAAATTCTGAGACATTTATATCCAATTTCGGTATAAATATGCTGCAGGTAAAGCTGATCGTCTAAAGTCTGCTCGTTTAATGTATCTATTTTATTGAAAATCAAAATGGCTTCAATTCCATAGGCTTCAGCTGTAACTAAAAAACGATCTATAAAACTTGTAGTCGTTGGAGGGTTATCAATTGTAATCAGTAAGAAAACCTGATCGATATTGGATGCAATGATATGAATCTGTTTGGATAAATTAACCGATTTACGAACGATATAGTTTTTTCTTTCGTGAATATTAAAAATCGTTCCGGTTACCGCATCTGAAGTCTGCTCTAATTCATAATCAACAATATCACCTACAGCAATTGGATTAGTGCTTTTAATACCTTTCATCCTAAACTTCCCTTTCATACGGCATTCTATAAAATCACCCTTTTCTGATTTTACAGTGTACCAACTTCCTGTAGATTTATATACGATTCCTGTCATTCTATATTTTTAGATTTCTGATTTTAGATTCTAACTCTAAAACCTTTGCAAAGATAAATGAATAATTTTAACCACAGCCCACGGATTCAAACACGTAATTCAGTATTTTATAAAAAAGCACAATACCGCTTAACGAATAAAACACTTTGCTAAGTCTGCATAAAAGTTACATTCTCTATCTTCATAAACTGAATAAAACCAATCTATACCTAAAACAAAAATCCCCATCACTTCTTTCAAAGCGATGAGGATTAAAAAAAAAACAATCTATTTTTAAAATTGTGACATAAGAAAATCATAGAACAGAGTTTCAAAAAACTCCGATTAACCTATATCACTTATATGTCTTTAGAAAAAATTATGCATTGAAAACTTTTTCCTGGTGACCGATACTCTCCTGGTGAATGGCTTTAAACATTCTCAAAACGAATTCTTCAGTAAGTCCTTTTTTCTCTCCTTCCAAAATCATTTTTCCTAAGATTTCATTCCAACGGTTGTTTTGAAGAATCGCAACGTTCGCATCTTTTTTCACCTGTCCGATTTCATCAGCAACTTTCATACGTTTTCCAAGTAACTCTAATAAATTAGCATCCAAAACGTCGATGTTAGCTCTTAATTTCTTCATTTTTTGGTTGTACTCGTCTGTAGTATCATCTGTTTTTCTGATGGTCAAATCTTTTATGATTTGTTTCAGCGCATCAGGAGTTACTTGTTGAGCGGCATCACTCCAGGCATTGTCCGGATCGTAGTGCGTTTCGATAATCATACCATCGTAATTCAAATCTAATGCTTCCTGAGTCACTTCGAAAATCATGTTACGGTTTCCGGTAATATGAGATGGATCGATGATTAATGGTAAATCAGGGAATTTGTTTTGCAATTCGATTGCAATCTGCCATTCCGGAATGTTTCTGTATTTTGTCTTTTCGTAAGTCGAAAATCCTCTGTGAATTACCCCTAATTTTTCGATTCCCGCCATGTGTAAACGCTCTACACCACCTAACCATAAAGCTAAATCAGGGTTTACAGGATTTTTAACCAAAACGATTTTATCCGTTCCTCTCAAAGTATCTGCAATTTCCTGAACTGCAAAAGGGTTCGCTGTTGTACGGGCACCCACCCATAAAACGTCGATATCGTGTTCTAAAGCCAATTTACAATGTGCTGCTGTTGCTACCTCAGTTCCCATTAGTAAACCGGTTTCAGCTTTCGCTTTTTGTAACCATTTCAAACCAATTTCTCCAACACCTTCAAATCCTCCCGGACGCGTTCTTGGTTTCCAGATTCCTGCTCTGAATACACTAACTTTTGAATCTTTCAATTCACGTGCAATTTTCAATACCTGATCTTCTGTTTCTGCGCTGCATGGTCCTGCTATCACAAGTGGGTGATTTAAATTGAAATCTTCTAACCACTTTCTCATTTCTTTCTTATTTTCCATCTTTGTTATAGTTTATTTTTTAATTGTTAATCCGTTTAATATTTCTTTAATTTTATTGGTGCTTTCCATTTCTTCAAAAATGGCGCTGTAATCTTCTTCTTTTAACAAATCCCTAAACCGACTGAGATTTGAAATGTATGCTTCTAAAGTTTCGAGAACGTATTCTTTATTCTGTTCAAAAATTGGTGTCCACATTGCAGGAGAACTTTTGGCCAGACGTACTGTACTTTCAAATCCGCTTCCCGCCATATCGAAAATATCCTGTTCATCTTTTTCTTTATTCATTACTGTTTTCCCAAGCATAAACGAGCTGATGTGAGATAAATGCGACACATAAGCAATGTGTTTGTCGTGCGACACCGGATCCATATATCGAATCCTCATTCCTATTTCGCTAAAAAGCTTCAATGCTTTTTCCTGCAATTTAAAAGTGGTTTTTTCCACTTCGCAAATAATATTCGTTTTCCCTTTAAACAACCCTCTTATTGCTGCCGAAGGTCCTGAGAACTCTGTACCGGCAATTGGATGTGTGGCAATAAAATTTCTTCGTTTCGGGTGACTTGCTACCGCATCACAAATTGGTTTTTTAGTTGAACCTACTTCAAAAACAATTGTTTTGTCGCCCACTACATCCAATACTTTTGGCAAAATCGTTAGTGCCACATCTACAGGGACCGAAACAATTACAAAATCAGCTCCTGACAAATCTTCAAAATGCCCTTCCTGATCAATAACCCCTAAATCAATTGCTTCCTGCAGGTGTTTTTCGTTACTGTCAATTCCAAAGACAGCTGCATTTGGATGTTGGTCTTTGATGTCCAATACCATCGAACCACCAATTAATCCTATTCCTATTACGTATATTTTCATATTTTTTTTAATTCCAAAATTTTAAAACCCAAATTGCAACTAAAAAGGCTTCGACTTCGCTCAGCTTGACAATCTGGATAAAAATCTTGATTCTTGATTCTAAAATCGCTCTATCGCTTCTTGTACTTTTTCTTCTTTAACACACAATGAGAATCTGATGTATCCTTCACCGTTGCTTCCGAAAATAGTTCCCGGCGTGATGAAAATATGTTTCTCGTATAATATTTCATCAATGAACTTCTCTGCTGATGCTATTCCTTCCGGAAGTTTTGCCCAAACAAATAAGCCAACTCCTTCTTTATAAACTTCGCAGCCTAATTTTTCAGCCAGCTTTTCTGTTAATTCTCTACGGCGTCTGTAAATTACATTCTGATCTTCAAACCAGCTTTTATCACAATTTAAAGCTGCAACAGCCCCTTTCTGAATTCCGTAAAACATACCGCTGTCCATATTGCTTTTTACTTTCAAAACAGCATCGATAGTTTCAGGTTTTCCTAAAACCATCCCTACTCTCCAGCCGGCCATATTGAATGTTTTACTTAATGAATTCAACTCTAAAGCCACATCCTTTGCCCCTTCAACCTGCAGCAAACTCATTGGATTATCATTCAAAACAAAACTATACGGATTATCGTTAACCAATAGTATGTTATGTTTTTTGGCAAAAGCAACCAATTTTTCAAATAACTCCAAACTTCCTCTTGCACCCGTTGGCATATGCGGATAACCCAGCCACATCAATTTTACTTTCGAAAGATCCAGTTTCTCTAAAGCTTCAAAATCAGGTTCCCATACATTTGCTTCTTTCAAATCATAATAAACCGGAACCGCTCCAACCAAATTGGTAACCGAAGTATAAGTCGGATAACCTGGATTCGGAATTAAAACCTGATCGCCTTCATTTAAAAATGCTAACGAAATATGCATAATTCCTTCTTTCGAACCCATCAACGGTAAAATCTCATTGTTAGGATTCAACACAACACCAAACTGATTCTGATAAAAATCAGCCATTCCTTTTCTCAATTCCGGCAATCCCTGATAGCTTTGATAGCCGTGCCCGTTTTCTTCCATAATCGCCGCGGCTACCGCTTCAATTACTGCTTTAGACGGACTCAAATCAGGGCTTCCGATGCCCATATTGATGATAGGTTTCCCTTCAGATTGCAGCTGACGAACTTCTCTCAACTTTGAGGAAAAGTAGTATTCTTCAACTGTATCTAATCGTTTTGCTGTTGTGATCATTTTTTTTGGTTTTAGACTTTAAGCTCTATGTTTTTAGACACTTTTTTAATTTTCTAACTTTAAGGGCTTTGATTTCGCTCAGCCCGACAATTTTATTTTAAACCTTTCGAATTTGGATTTTCTTTATTGGAACTTCCTTGTTTAAGGTTTGGTATTTCTGTATTCTCCCAATACTTTAAAATATTCTGCCATAATGTTTAATAATGATTTGGCTTTTGCAAAATCTTCGTATTTATCAAAAGTTACATCTACGAAAAACGAATATTTCCAAGGGGTTTCGATTTTTGGAAGCGACTGAATTTTGGTCAGATTCAGTTTGCAGTCACTCATTACATTTAAAACCGCTGCCAAACTTCCTCTTTTATGATCCAGTTCAAATTTAATCGAGGCTCTGTTGATTTCATTTTCCGGCAGAAATGAATTTTGCTTTTTAATAATTACAAAGCGGGTCATGTTATTTTTGATAGTTTGGATTTCAGGAGCGATAATTTCTAAATTATACATTTCTGAAGCCGTCTTACTCGCAATCGCTGCAATTCCGGTCAATTGTTTTTCCTGAATTCTCCTTGCCGTTTCGGCCGTATCTTTATCCTCAACCAATTTAATATTGGGGTATTGTTTCAAAAAATCCATGCATTGCAATAAGGCCATCGGATGCGAATGAACCTCTTTTATATCTTCAATTTTCTGACCTTTTAAAGCCATTAAATTTTGATGAATATTCAAATAATGCTCTCCGATAATGTGAATATTATTCTTATCAATCAAGGCATAATTCGGAATAATTGGCCCTGCAATCGAATTTTCAATGGCCATTACTGCCTGCTCCGATTTTCCTGAAATCAGACTGTCAATTAATTCTTCAAAAGATAAACACTCATCAATATCCACGTTTTCAGAGAAATACTCCTTCACTACCTGATGGTGAAAAGATCCTTTAATACCTTGTATTGCAATTTTCGTTGTCATATATTCAAAAAAAAATCCTGATTTGCATCAGGATTGTATATTAGTTTTATTTGTCTTTTAATTTTCTCAAATAACCATAGCACAATCCTCACTTCTACTAAAGAAGAAATAAAAAGAGTTGCTAAAATAAAAACGGTTATGGGTCATTTTGTTTGTGTTTATCAATAAAATTCTTTGCGAATGTATAAATTATTTTTACCGCACCAAAAAAAATAATACTTTTTATGAAACAAAAAAGGATTTCTTAACAAATTTATGATGTTTTGTAGGATAATATAAAAATATCCACTTAAAATGAGATATTTACAATTGGTTTTTTTGAAGGTTCTAAGGTTCTGAGACGTAAAGGTGCTAAGTTTTTTTGCCACAAATTCACGAATGATTTCAAACTGGTATGGTTTTCAAATAAAAAATTCGGGAATTCGTAGCCATCACATTATCCTCAAAACAATCCTGTAACTGGTGCGTTCTTTGAAAGTACTAAGATTCTGAGGTACAAAGGTGCTACGTTTTTTTGCCACAAATTCACGAATGATTTCAAACTATTATGGTTTTCAAATAAAAAATTCGGGAATTCGTAGCCATCACATTATCCTTAAAATAATCCTGTAACTGGTGCGTTCCTTATCCCAATTTTAGCATAATCGAAATTCATTTTTTGCTGTAATAATGAGGCATACACACTTCTAAAATCAATTTCATATTTTAAATCTCCGTTATCCAGATTAGATAAATCAGGGTTCTTACCTAGAATCGTTCCTCTGTTGTTGCCGCCAATGACAAACATTGGCGCCGCAGTTCCGTGATCTGTACCGTTTCCGTTATCTCTAACACGTCTTCCAAATTCAGAAAAAACGACGACCGTTACATTCTGAAGCAGTTTTGCCTGTTTTAAATCCTGATAAAAACTATACAAGGCGTCATTCAGCTCCCCTAATTTTCTTTCGTGGAGAGCGAGTTGATTGTCATGAGTGTCAAATCCGCCCAGCGAGGTATAATATACTTTCGAATTTAGATTTCCTTTAATCAGTCGGCCAATCCATTCGAGATTTTTAGATAATTCTGTCTTCGAATAACTAATTTCGGATTTTGATTTTGCCAATGCCTTCTGAATCTCATCCGATCCTTCTGTAACCGAATTGGCTATTTTTCGAACAAAATCTAATTGCGGATTATCCGACAAAGTTACATTTACTTCTTTATCCGATTTCACCTTAAATCGATTTGGATCTTTTACGGTTATAAAATTAGGTTCATTTCCTTTTAAAGCCAAGTTATCGATCGAATCCAAATTTATTCCCGCTGTAGCCTGATGTCCGTTGCATTGTAAATCTAAGTAACGTCCCAACCAGCCTTCGTTACTATATTTATTAGAATCTGTTGCGGTTTGCCAAATTTCCTGGCTTCTGAAGTGTGATCGGATGGGTTCGGGATAACCAACATTTTGAATTACGGTCAGGTCTCCGTTTTGCTGTATCTGAGCCAGATCTTTCAATGCCGGATGAAATGCCATTCCTTTATTTTTCCCAATAACAACGTCTTTATTCAAAGCGATTTTTGTACGATAGTCATAATACAACGGATTGTCATATGGTATAAAAGTATTCAGACCGTCATTCCCTCCATTTAACTGAACAAACACCACACATTGCTCGCCTACGACTAAACTACTCTGCGAACCAAATGCATGTAAAAAATCAGGAAGCACCAGCATTCCGCCGGTAAGAGTTCCTGTGAGCGTTAGAAAATTCCTTCTGTTCATGATAATAACTTCTAAATTAATTGATACTCGGGCAGTTTTGTAATATAATTGAAGAGACGAATTACAGCAAAATTGGCATGTTCCTCTTTTGGATCGAAATCGTATTTTAGTAAATTCTCCATGTCTTTTTGCATCGAATCATTTACTTTAAACAATAATCTGTTTGACAGCTCTGTAATGATCGTTTTATTAGTTCCATTGGTATCAAAGTCGATTTTTACGTCCACTTTTTCAAACTCCGGCTTTGGTTTCTCAGCCTCACTAGTCATTGTGTTCAAGGCTTTTCGGGTAATACTTCGTCCCGAACAAAGTAAGTCGGCTGTGTTGTTGCGCTGCAGATACACCTGCGAAGTCAGCCAGGAATTCCCTCCCTCCCAGCCTTTCACATTAACCTGATTGTACAAATCCATTCCTTGCTGCTTCAGAAAAAACAAAATCATACCCTCATCAAGATCGTCAATATGCAGTTCCTCTAAAAGCTGCAAAATATAAACTAACGGATCTTTGATTTTTGTTCCTGAATTCTCCTTCTTATATTCTTCGGTAAAAATTTTGGTTAGTAAAGGCTGTATTTCAAATTTTACTTCTCTGAAATAATCTCCATAATACGTCACCAAATTTGCAGGTGGATTGTCATAAATGAACCATTCCAGAATTTTTCGGGTAATCAGATAAGGAATGTTTTTCTGTTCGAAAATAATATCGACCAAATCATCTGCTTTCCAATTTCCGGTTTTACCAAAATACGTTTTGTCTGTATCATCTTCAGCAAATCGTCTGTAACCAGCTCTGTTGTCGCCATAATTGAGTCCGGCCAGCGCTCTTGCACCGTTCTTAATATCGCTTTCTGTGTAATTCCCAATTCCAATGGTAAACAATTCAAGCAATTCACGGCTAAGATTCTCATTGTATTTCCCTTTTTTATTATCGACATTATCCAGATATTTCACCATAGCATTCGATTTTAGGATCTGCTTGGTCAGCTCTTTAAAGTTTCCAAAGGCATGTTCCCGCAAAATCATATTGTGCTGGTAAATCCAGTAATTGACTTTTACTTTTTGAGAAGTTGAGACAAAGTGATTGTGCCAAAAGCAAACCATGTTTTCACGTAATGGAAATTCGTCATTACGCATTTTTCCAATCCACCATTTTCTCAGCTCCACAGCAGAGTAGAATTCTTTTTTCAGAGCTTTCTTTTTTTCCTCTGAATCTGCCGTTTTAATAGAATCCCGAAGTTCTTTGAGTTCTAATAATGTTTTGGGATCATCTTCGAGAAAAGCAGGGATCTGGGTATCAAATTTTGATTGATAAGATTGCTTCAGGAATTTTTCTAATCCCATTTTTTCAATCGCATCGGATTCTTTTCCGGAAAAACCCAATCGTAATGACCAAAGATTACTTTTTTTCATAATTCAGAAATTATTACAATAAGACTTGACTTTCTCTTAAAGGTTTAAAAGAGAAGGTTCTGAGATGCTTAGTTACTAAGGCGCTAAGGCTTTAAAATCTTTGGTATTGGTGTAAACGGAGATTTTACAGAGATATTGTTGTTTGAAATTTAAAGTATCATCGCAAAATTTTTCATTTCTAAGAACGAGAAATCTTCGAAAGAAATTCTACAAAGATTGACGAAATACTTTATGTAGCTGCTTGCGAGGATTTCTCGTTCCTCGAAATAACAAACTGGAACAAAAAAAGCAGCTATCCTATAGATAACTGCTTTTATATTCTAAAAATCTAAGCTCTCAGATTTACTATCTAAAATTATTAAGATCCACACATTTCACAATCTTCAGGATCTGCGGCTTGTGCTTTTAACAACATTGCTTTGTAGTCTTCCACACTGATTGCTTCTGTTTCCTGAACTAAAGAACTGGTTGTTTCCTGTTTCTTTTCATTGTTCAATGTAAATTTAATCGCATCAACTGCTGCTTTTGTTCTTAAGTAATACATTCCTGTTTTTAAACCTGATTGCCATGCATAGAAGTGCATAGACGTTAGTTTAGAGTAGTTGGCATCCTGCATGAACAAGTTCAACGACTGAGACTGATCAATGAAATATCCTCTTTGACGTGACATATCGATAATATCTTTCATCGACATCTCCCAAACTGTTTTATAAAGATCTTTTAAATCTTGTGGAATAATATCAATGTTTTGAACAGATCCGTTATGACGCATGATTTCCTGTTTCAAATCTTCGTTCCATAAGCCTAGTTTCACTAAATCTTCCAGTAAATGCTTGTTTACTACGATAAATTCTCCGGACAATACACGACGTGTGTAAATGTTTGAGGTGTACGGCTCGAAAGCTTCGTTATTTCCTAGAATTTGAGATGTTGAAGCAGTTGGCATTGGCGCAACCAATAATGAGTTACGAACTCCGTGCTCCATAACTTCTTTTCTTAAGGAAGCCCAGTCCCAACGACCTGATAATTCTTCATCTTTCAATCCCCACATATTGTATTGGAATTCTCCTTGTGACATTGGAGAACCTGCAAAAGTTGAATAAGGACCTTCTTCTTTTGCCATTTCCATAGAAGCGGTTACGGCTGCAAAGTATAACGTTTCGAAAATTTCCTGGTTTAATGCTTTGGCCTGATCGCTTGTAAAAGGCATACGCAACATGATGAAAGCATCTGCTAAGCCCTGCACTCCTAATCCTACCGGACGGTGGCGCATGTTTGAGTTTTCAGCTTCTTTAACCGGGTAATAGTTTCTGTCGATTACTTTATTCAGGTTACGCGTTACACGTTTTGTAACATTATAAAGCGCTTCGTGATCGAATTTTCCGTTATCAATAAACATTGGCAATGAAATAGAAGCCAGGTTACAAACTGCAATTTCATCTTTAGAAGTGTACTCCATAATTTCCGTACACAAGTTAGACGAACGAATGGTTCCTAAATTCTTGTGATTTGATTTACGGTTTGCTGCATCTTTGTACAACATATATGGTGTTCCCGTTTCGATTTGTGATTCGAGGATTTTCTCCCATAATTCACGTGCACGAATCGTTTTTCTGCCTTTACCCTGAGCTTCATAACTTGTATACAATGCTTCAAATTCTTCTCCATAAACATCGTATAAACCAGGACACTCATTAGGACACATTAAAGTCCAGGTAGTATCTTCCTGTACACGTTTCATGAACAAATCTGAAGTCCACATCGCGAAGAATAAATCTCTCGCACGCATTTCTTCTTTTCCTGTATTTTTCTTTAAATCTAAAAATTCAAAGATATCAGCGTGCCAGGTTTCGATATAAATCGCGAAACTTCCTTTACGTTTTCCACCACCTTGGTCTACATAACGAGCCGTATCATTGAAAACTCTCAACATCGGAACAATTCCGTTCGAAGTTCCGTTTGTCCCGCGAATGTATGATCCTGTCGCACGAACATTATGAATAGAAAGTCCAATTCCTCCAGCCGATTGTGAGATTTTAGCGGTTTGTTTTAAAGTGTCATAAATACCATCAATACTATCGTCCTGCATTGCTAAAAGGAAACAAGAAGACATTTGTGGTTTTGGAGTTCCGGCATTAAACAACGTTGGCGTCGCATGCGTGAAGAACTTTTTAGACATTAAGTCGTACGTTTCAATTACTGCTTTTAAATCGTCAAGGTGAATCCCTACCGAAACACGCATTAACATGTGCTGTGGTCTTTCGACAATTTTACCGTTTATTTTTAGCAGATAAGAACGCTCTAAGGTTTTAAAACCAAAGTAATCGTAATTAAAATCTCTTGTGTAAATGATATGAGAATCTAAGAAAGCAGAGTTTTCCTGGATTACTTTAAATACCTCATCCGAAAGTAACGGAGCATCTTGTCCGTTTCTTGGATTTACGTAGTTGTACATATCCTTCATCGTTTCTGAGAACGATTTCTTGGTATTGGAATGTAGATTTGAAATTGCCACACGTGCCGCTAATTGTGCATAATCAGGATGCGCAATCGTCATAGAAGCCGCCGTTTCTGCCGCAAGATTATCCAATTCAGAAGTCGAAACCCCATCGTACAATCCTTCAATAACCCTCATCGCCACCTTAACAGGATCTACAAGTTCATTTAAACCATAACACAATTTTTTGATTCTTTCTGTAATCTTATCAAACATTACCGGCTCTTTGTGGCCATCTCTTTTTACTACATACATAAGCTTACTTTTTTAGTTATTGAAAAAATGAAAGTCTCGGGAATAACGATTTCCAAGGCTTAAACATTGTGTGTTTTTAAATTATTTTTTGAGAATTGCAGGATTCTCAATAGTTGTCTGTTTCCAGTTTGAAAAACAAACTGAAAGGCATTAAAAATTGCACTTGAATCAACGATTTGGGATGAAGATTCAATCTTGTAAAATGATTTATTTTTTTAGTGTTTTGGTATTCACTAAATTTATTGCTGTTGGCTAAAAATCTGCATCAAATGAAATTTTCTGAGCATCACTATCTGTGTTCATCACACCTGATTTTTGATACTCCGCAACACGTTTTTCAAAGAAATTAGTTTTTCCCTGAAGAGAGATCATGTCCATGAAATCAAACGGATTCGCTGATCCATACACACGCTCGCAACCTAATTCTACTAATAATCTATCCGCAACAAACTCTAAATATTGCGTCATTAAAGCAGCATTCATTCCTATTAAACTTACCGGAAGAGATTCTGTTACAAACTCTCTTTCGATATTTAAAGCATCAACGATGATTTCTTTAATTCTGTCTTTTGGCACTTTATTAATCAGGTGATGATTGTGTAAGTGCACTGCAAAATCACAGTGTACACCTTCGTCACGCGAAATCAATTCATTCGAAAAAGTTAAACCTGGCATTAAACCACGTTTTTTCAACCAATAAATAGAACAGAAAGCACCTGAGAAAAAGATCCCCTCTACTGCTGCAAAAGCAATTAGTCTTTCAGCAAACGAATCTGATTCGATCCATTTTAAAGCCCATTCTGCTTTTTTACCAATTGCAGGAAAAACTTCTAAAGCATTAAACAATTCCGCTTTCTCTGCTTCATCTTTTACATAGGTATCAATTAATAAAGAATAAGTCTCACTGTGAATATTCTCCATCATGATTTGGAAACCATAGAAAAATTTAGCTTCGGCATACTGAACTTCATTTACGAAGTTCTCTGCAAGGTTTTCATTTACAATTCCGTCAGAAGCTGCAAAAAAAGCTAAAATGTGTTTGATAAAGTATCTTTCGTCGTCGCTTAATTTATTATTCCAGTCAGTCAAGTCCTGGTGTAAATCGATTTCTTCGGCAGTCCAGAAACTAGCCTCCATCTTTTTGTACCATTCCCAAATATCATGGTGTTTTATTGGGAAAATAACGAAACGATTTTTGTTTTCTTGTAATATTGGCTCGACTTGTAACATGAAATTTTTCTTTAATTTTTATACTAAATTTTTGCTAATTCAGTAGACTACAAAGATTGTCATTTGTCGCCAAAAATAAAAGTCAAACTTATTCACAATCGGGCGTAGTTTTTAACAACACGCCGAAAATGAGATATTTTTCATACAATAACTAAAATACTGAAAACAAGCAAATTAATATTAAATTTCATCTCATTTTTGGAAGTAAAATATAGAATTTTTGAAATAAAAAGCAAGAAAATTTTAAATGTTTTTAAAAGTTTTCACCTGACCAATTCTATGTTTTTTAGCAAAAATCTGAGTACTTCCCAGTAATGGTAATGGCTACCAATTTTTCTACGATTTTTTGAGTTCTTCTGCGACTTTTTCAAGCTCCAAATACCAGTCCTGTCCAAAGCGGCGAATTAGCGCTTCTTTGACAAATTTATACACCGGAACTTCCAACTCTTTACCTAAAGAACAGGCATCGTCGCAAATGTCCCACTTGTCATAATTTACAGCAGCGAACTCTGTAAAGTCTTTCACACGAATTGGATATAAATGACAGGAAACAGGTTTTTTCCAATCTACGATTCCCTGATTGTATGCCTGTTCAATTCCGCAAAGCGCAGTCTTGCCATCAAAAATAACATAAGCACAGTCTTTATTATCAATCAGAGTCGTTTCAAGATCACCATCCGTTCCTTTTACCCAGGTTCCCTGAGCTTCGATGGCAGCAATCCCCTCTTTTCGCAGGAAAGGTTTTACTTTCGGATAGATTTCTTCCAGAATTTTAGTCTCAGCTTCATTCAAAGGGGCACCGGCATCTCCATCAACACAGCAAGCCCCTTTACAAGCTGACAAGTTGCACACAAATTCTTTCTCAAGAATATCTTCTGAAATAATGGTTTTCCCTAATTGAAACATGATATTGAAATACTGTAATTTATAAAATGCAAAGATACGCAAAGAAAGCAGATAATGCTCGCTAAAATTTTTAAAGGCAAAGTCCTTAAAACTTTGACATTAAATTTTCAGGTTGAAATCGAAAGAAAGCTACTCTGTATTGGTATTGAAATTACTTTCACATTTTAACGCAAAGCGCGCTAAGATTTATTACACGTAAGGTTTTATAAAAACACACATAGATCGCAAAGCTTTGTCTAAATACAACTTTGCAAACTTTGCCTTTCTAATCGCTACAGAGAAAAAATCTTTGCGCGCTTTGCATTAAACTTCCTAAAGCTCAAAAGAGAATGAAGCTACTTCGACATTTATAAACACATCACAAGAAAAAAACCTTGCGAGCTTTGCGGTAAAACCCGCTATACCCTTCACTATCTCTAAAAGAATATCATAATTGTTACAAATATCACTTTTTTAACCAAACAAACATGTTTTTATAACAAAAATACAATGTATCGAAAAAACACCTAACTTTATTATCTACTTTTGCACATCTCTAAACAGTAAACAAAAAATTATGTTAGAAATTGATTTTAAGGAAATTATCACCGTTGGAATGGTACTTTTTGCCGTAATCGATATTGTAGGGTCAATTCCGATTATATTAAATTTAAGAGCAAAAGTTGGCCATATTGAATCTGAAAAAGCTTCTATTGTAGCCGGTCTGATTATGATCACTTTTCTATTTGTCGGAGAAGGTTTTCTGCATCTTATTGGTATTGACGTGCATTCTTTTGCTGTTGCAGGTTCATTTGTATTGTTCTTCCTGGCTTTAGAAATGATTTTAGGAATCCGAATTTATCGTGATGAAGAACCAGGTTCGGCCTCGATTGTTCCTTTGGCCTTTCCTTTAATTGCGGGTGCCGGTACTATGACTACTTTATTATCATTACGCTCTCAGTTTCACACCATTAACATTATCATTGCCATTTTACTAAACATTATTCTGGTTTACGTTGTTTTGAAATCTTCTAAAAAAATAGAAAATTTATTAGGAGAAAACGGACTTGGCGTCGTTCGCAAGACATTTGGAGTAATCCTTTTAGCAATTGCTGTTAAATTATTTGCTGCTAATGTTAAAGGTTTGTTTGTCTAACATTTATTTTTATAAATTTACCCCATAAAATTTCTAAAATATAACTTTAAGATACTTTTCACATCTGACGGTTCTACTTTATTATTTTAGACAAACAAACAACCATTATGAAAATTTTTACTTCAATTTTAGTGCTTTTGGCATTGGCATTAATCGTTTTTAATATTACGTTACTGGACTTCAAAAATCCTTTTCAGGGAGATAGTGTAGTTGCTTTTATTGGAATCGCTGCTTCATTTTGCGCCGTTTTAATTCTTTTGATTTTCAGAATCTCTAAAAGAATTGAAGAAAAAACAAACGGACGATAATCCTATGTTTGACGTTTTAATTATTGGCGGAGGTGTTTCAGGCATGTCCTGCGCTCTTGTATTGGGATCGGCCAAAAAGAAATCTTTTGTAACCGATAAAAAAATCGGAATTTTTACACATCAAAAAAACTCTTCTCTACAGGAAGCCATTTTTTACAACGCTTATGGCATTACACCCGGTAAACTGGGATCTGATTTACTGGTGGAAAGTACACAGGATTTAGCCAAAACTTATCCGCATATCACTCAGATAGAAAACGAGAAAGTAGTTAAAGTTGAAGGCTCCTATCCGGACTTCATCGTAACTACCAACAAAAACTCCTATAAAACAAAAAGTATCGTAATCGGTATTGGTTCGGCGAATACTTTTGACATCGAGGGCTTGATGCAATATATCGAGCCACACCAAAAAGCACTTCCAGAAAAAAAACGCATTCAGCTTAAAAACGACGACCATAAGGTTGCCGAAGGCATTTATGTTATAGGAACTCTGGCGGGCTGGAGAAGTCAATTAGCTATCGCTGCCGGAAGTGGTGCTGCCGTAGCAACTGACATCCTAACTTTATGGAACAACGGCGTACAAACGCATGCACACGACAGTATCCGATAAACGTCCGGAAGAATTCCGACAAAGGCATTATTAGACTAGAACCCTATCCTTTACTGCAACTGAATACAGCTGCCGGCAATTACTTTCAGATTTTCATCAAACTGTTTCCAAACCCTGATGTATCGGAAAGTTCCATTAAAGGGATTATGATTAAAACTTCCTTTTAATAAAATTGTTACCGCAACTACAGCCGAGTTATCAATTATGTTTATAGTCTGATCTGAAGCTTCTAATGCATCTATTTGCATCTTACCCGAGCGATACGAATTTAAATCAAACTCTTTCGTAATGGTTTGCCCGTCCGGTAAATTAAAAAGTAAATCGTCGTGCAGCATCTTTTCCAAAGTTGGAACATCAGCACTTTTCACGGCCGTTAATAATTCAATCTCAGCATTTACAATAGTTTCTATTTTCATCTGATGAAGATTAGGGATTACTTGTTTGGTTTCAAAACAGCCTTGATCATGGCATCTTCTTTTAAAATAACATCGTAGTAATACAGTTCGCCGTACAATTGTCTGGCAAACTCAGCAGTGATATATCGATTTACCAACGCTTTGGTTTTATCAAATTTCAAGTCTAAACCAGTTAACAACACATAGGTTTTGAACTTTTTAAAATACAGATCAGAACTCTTCATCTTTGCTAAAAACTCATTAAAATGGAGTCCGGCAAATACAGTTCTGTTTTTATCCAATTCTTCAAAAACGAAATGCCCCACAATTCCGGTTTGCATCAGGTAGGCCACATTCTCGTTCCCATGCTCCGCCTCTATTGGCACAAAAACATCAGGAACAATTCCGCCACCGCCATATACAATTTTACCTTTTGGCGTTTTAAACTTCAAAGAATCGGCTACTTTTATACTGTCTTTTGCATAAAGTTCGCCTGATTTTATACGGGCTTCGGATTCCTTAAAATAGTCTTCATTTCCTTTTTTATAAGGCTTCTGAATCGATCTTCCGGTTGGAGTATAATAACGAGCCACGGTCAGTCTCACTGCCGATCCGTCATTGAAATCCATTTCACGCTGTACCAGACCTTTTCCGAATGAACGTCTGCCTACAATGGTCCCACGGTCGTTATCCTGCAATGCTCCTGCTAGAATTTCACTGGCCGATGCACTATTTTCATTAATCAGTACATACACTTTACCGGTTTCAAAACTACCTGCTTTGGTCGCGTAAGTCTTCTCGGTTGTACCGTTTTTATTTTTAGTAAAAACGATGAGCTGTTTGTCTTTTAAAAATTCATCTGCAATGGCAATGGCTTCTTCCATATAGCCTCCGCCATTGTCACGAAGGTCGATCACCAGTGACTCGATTCCTTTTTGCTTCAATCGATCCAAACCACTCTTAAACTCATTAAAAGTTGTTTCGGCAAAACGATTGATTTTGATATATCCGGCATTATTCCCGAACAGCAAGGAAGCATCGACGCTTTTGATTGGAATAATATCTCTTTTTACTTTAAACTTAAGTTTCTTTTGTTCTGATCTTCTAAAAACAGTCAGTTCAATCTCAGATCCTTTTAATCCTTTTAACTTAGAAAATAAGATATCCGAAGACAATCTGCGCCCGAACAATTTGGTTTTTCCGGCAAATAGAATGCGATCCCCGGACTTTATTCCTGCTTTTGCCGAAGGTCCATTTTCAATTGGTTTTATAATGGCAACAGAATCTTTATACATGTAAAAATTAATCCCGATCCCAACGAAATCCCCTTTCATACTTTCGGCCACTTCGGCTTGTTCTGTTGGCGGAATATAAACGGAATGAGGGTCTAATTTTGATAAAATATTATCGACCGTAAGATTTACAATGGAGTCGGTGTTGATACTGTCGACATATTCATTATTGATAAAATCGATCAGCTTATTCAGTTTGGTTTTGGAGTAATTTTTAGCCAAAAGCTGATCATCCGCGGGAGCATTCATCAGGCTTCCGAGAACGATACCCAGAGCTAAAGTCGCTCCGATAACAAGCGGTAAATATTTTGAATTAAATTTCATTTACTCTTCTAAAACAGGAATATGTTCGACTTCGACACCTGCTTTTATTAAAAACTGAATTCCGGAATCATCACGATATCCGTCATGATACACCACTCTTTTTATACCCGACTGATGTATTAATTTACTGCATTCTTTGCAAGGCGAAAGCGTAATATACAACGTTGCTCCTTCACAGGATTGCGTTGATCTCGCCACTTTCAAAATTGCGTTTGCCTCAGCATGAAGAACGTCCCAACGGGTTAATCCTTCTTCATCCTCGCAGCAATTTTCAAAACCAGACGGGGTACCATTGTATCCATCCGAAATAATCATCCGGTCTTTTACAATGATGGCACCTACCTGCTTTCGTTTGCAATACGACAATAAACTCCATTCTTTGGCAATCCGCAGATAGGCTTTGTCGTATTTATTTAATTTTTTTTTCTTCATTTATTTTATCTGTTCCAAATTGGGCTTTCAATAATCATCGGCACAACTACTCCGATAACGAAAGCCGACATTACAAGTGCCCAATCACGTTTTGAAAAACGAAATATAGTCTGCACGATATAAGATAGTATCAAAACTACAAAAACCACCACCAGCTGTGCTGCTTCAATTCCTAATGCAAATTCTCCTAAAGGTAGTAATTTTGAACCGGGTGACCCTCCTAAAATTGTTTTGAAATAATTCGAGAATCCAAGTCCGTGTATAATTCCAAAAAACAAGGTCACAAAAAACACTACATTCAAACCATCATTCTTAGAGTTCTTTCCGGCTGTTAAGAGATTAAAAACTGCAGTAATTAAAATCGTTATGGGAATTAAAAACTCAACAGTATTCACTTTTATCGCAATAATTCCGTAAACGGAAAGCAATAAAGCCATTGTATGACCAACTGTAAAAACAGAAACGAGAAGCAAAATACGTTTCCAGTCTTTGAACAAATAAGGGGTTGTTAATGCAATTAAAAAAAGAACGTGATCGTAAGCGTTAATATCTAAAACATGCTTTAATCCTATTTGAAAATAAATCCAAAATTCTGACATAAGGGTACTCTATTATAATGATTAGGGGCTGTAAACTTACGATTTATTTTGAACAATTACAGCTGTCCTAAACTAAAACAACCGATAAAAATTAAGTTAAATTTTATGAGAACTTTAAAATTAATAATTTAAAATAAAAATTATCTTTGTAAGATAAAAAAACCATAATTATGTCATTTTCAGATTTATTTGATAGCGAATTTAAACAAAGAAACAAAGGTCACTTTTCTGCTATTGTTCGTGTAGCACTAGCTGACGGAATTGTACATCCTGAAGAAAAAAATTTCCTGGACAAATTGGCTGCACGTTTAGAAATTTCAGAAGCTGAATACGAAGAAATTCTTAACGACCCTTTAAAATACCCTATCAATCCTCCTTATTTGCACGTACAGCGTCTAGAGCGTTTGTATGATTTAACAAGAATGGTACACGTAGATCACCATCTTGAAGACCAACAAGAAGTGATGTTACGAAAATTAGGTATCGCTTTAGGTTTTACACCAAGTAACGTAAACTATATCATTTCTAAAGCATTATCATTAGTTGACAAAAAAGTAGACGGTGATACTTTTGTTTACGAAATGCAACACATGCATAAATAGTATTCAGTCGCGATTTTCAGTTTTCAAACTGATCGTTAAAACTAAATAAAAATACAAACCCGACAGGTTTCAGAAACCTGTCGGGTTTAATTTTATAGGTGCGAACAGAATTAGAAAAAAGAAACCCGACAGATTTTCAAAATCTGTCGGGTCTATTTAATTAATATCTCTTCTTCAAAAAAATTACTAATTGCCCTCTGCCATAAACTCTTCTGCTTTTTCGACCATGTTGTAGCTTCCACAGAAAAACGGAACTCTTTGGTGCAATTCAGTTGGTTTTATCTCCATAATTCTTCCAAAACCATCCGTTGCTTTTCCTCCTGCCTGTTCTGCTATAAAAGCCATAGGATTACATTCGTACAATAGTCGCAGCTTCCCTTTTGGTGCTTTTGAACTTGTTGGATAAATATAAATTCCTCCTTTAATCATATTTCGGTGAAAATCAGAAACTAAACTTCCTATATATCTTGAAGTATAAGGTCTGTCTTCTTCTTCTCTCTGACAATATTTGATATAATTTTTCACTCCCTGTGGAAAGTGAACATAATTTCCTTCATTTACGGAATAAATATTTCCATTTTGCGGAAATTTCATATTAGGATGTGAAAGATAGAAAGTTCCAATCGCAGGGTTTAAAGTAAATCCGTTTACGCCATGCCCTGTTGTGTATACCAACATGGTTGATGTTCCATAGATTACATATCCTGCTGCTACCTGATTTACTCCCGGCTGTAAAAAATCCTCGCTTGTAACCGGAGTTCCGATAGGTGTAATTCTTCTGAAAACCGAAAAAATGGTTCCTAAAGATACATTCACATCTATGTTTGAAGATCCGTCCAGCGGATCCATTAAGATCACGTACTTGTTATTATGACTGTTGTCGCTCCCCTGAACAGTAATAAAATCGTCGTTTTCTTCTGAAGCAATACCACAGACAATCTCACGGTTAATTAACGTCTGAATAAATACTTCGTTTGCATATACATCTAATTTTTGCTGGTCTTCACCCTGGATATTCTGCTCGCCTGCCGCGCCAATGATATCTACTAATCCAGCTTTGTTTACTTTATAGTTTACGACCTTGGCCGCTAAACGTATAGAATTAATAATTCGGGAAAGCTCCCCCGACGAATATTGAAATGCTTTTTGGTTCTCAATAATAAACTCTCCCAGTGTTTTATTGCGTTCTTCCATTACTAAATCGTTGTAGTTTTGTTTTTAAGTCACAAATATCGTTTTTTTTGTGAGAATGGTTTAAAAATTATTTCGTTAGTTTGCCACTATTGTATATTTGCTAAATAAAACCCTAAAGTACTGAGCAAAAGAATACTTTTTTAGCTAATAAACGTTTAATAATAAGAATATATGAATATTAGAAAAGGGAATCCTGAAGACATGAAATCGGTTCTGGGATTAATACAGGAGTTGGCAATATTCGAAAAAGAACCAAATGCTGTCGTGATTACAGAGGCAGATTTAATACGTGACGGTTTTGGTGAAAAACCATTGTTTCATGTGTTTGTTGCAGAAATTGATACTGAGGAAAATCATAAAGAAATTGTTGGAATTGCCTTATACTATTACAAATACTCGACCTGGAAAGGAAAAGCGATACATCTTGAAGATCTCATTGTTAAAGAAAAGATGAGAGGTACAGGTTTAGGATCTGCACTTTATGCCGAAATCATAAAACAGGGAAAGCGGGATAAAGTTCTCAGAATCGATTGGAATGTTTTGGACTGGAATACTCCTGCTGTAAAGTTCTACGAGAATTCGGGGGCAAAAATCCTTGAAGACTGGAGAGTTGTTCAAATGGACGAAACGGGGATTAATTCGTTTTTAGAAAAATTATAAGAGAAATATTTTGCCACAGATAGTAAGGATTAAGATAATTCTAAAATACATGGCAGAAAAAATGATAACATATACAAGATTTCATCCGGTCTGAAATCTGAAATAAAAAATCTAAAATTAAAAATGAGAGTATTTAAATTTGGCGGAGCATCGGTTAAAGATGCCGAAGGAATTAAAAACGTATACGACGTTTTACAAAAAGTAGGTTATGAAGATGTGATTTTAGTAGTTTCCGCAATGGGAAAAACGACAAATGCTCTTGAAGTAGTAATCAAAAATTATTTTGATAAATCATCAGAACTGAGTTCATCAGTACAGGAAATAAAGAAATACCACAATCAGATTTTACTGGATTTGTTTGAGAATGAAGAGCATGCTGTTTTTACTGCTGTAAAAGCGTTATTTTCTGAATTGGAATATTTCCTGGCGCACAATAAATCTCCAAACTATAATTTTGTTTACGATCAGATTGTGAGTTTTGGAGAATTGATTTCAACGACTATCTTAAGTCATTTTATGAATTTTAGGGGCATTCAGACGCAGTGGCTTGATGTTCGAAATTTCATCAAAACCAATGCAAACTACCGCGATGCCGAGGTAGACTGGGAAGTGACACAACAAAACATCAGTAAAAATGTTCCTCGTAAGGTTTTAAACATTACTCAGGGATTCTTAGGTGCCGATGAAAATAACTTTACTACCACTTTAGGCCGTGAGGGTTCTGACTACACTGCCGGAATTTTCGCTTACTGCCTGAATGCCGAAAGTGTTACAATTTGGAAAGACGTTCCGGGAGTTATGAATGCCGATCCGCGTTATTTTGAAAATGCGAGTTTATTAAATCAGATTTCCTATCGTGAAGCGATCGAACTGGCTTTCTACGGAGCTACTGTAATTCACCCAAAAACATTACAGCCTTTACAGAAAAAAGAAATTCCGTTGTACGTAAAATCTTTTGTTAATCCGCTTTTAAAAGGAACCTGCGTTTCTAAAGGAGTTGATTTGGAGCCGCAATATCCTTGTTTTATTGTAAAAAGAGAGCAGCTTTTAATTTCTCTTTCTTCGATTGATTTTTCTTTCATTATGGAAGAGAATATCAGTGAGATTTTTGCTTTGTTTCACCAATTCAAAATAAAAGTAAATCTGATTCAGAACTCTGCCATTAGTTTTTCGGTTTGTGTAGAAGATAAATTCGGAAACTTCAATGAACTGAATGCCATTCTTTCAAAAAAGTTCAAAGTAGAATTTAGCGAAAATGTAACTTTATACACCATTCGTCATTTTACGGAACAAGCAGCGCAAACGGTAGAGGAAAACAAAGAAGTTTTACTGAAACAAGTGAGCCGCGAAACGATGCAAATCGTTACTAAAGAGATTAACTAAATCTGTATTACACGTTAATTATATAATTCATATACTTAAAAAGCTTCACTTTATTGGTGAAGCTTTTTTTTATTCCTGTCCTTTATTCAAATGTTTAATTATACTTTTAAGATCTTCAATCTCTAATTCATATTTCCTGATAATCTTTCGATAAACACTAAGCACAGAATAGTCTATCAATTGATCAAGATTCATCAAACTTTCATAAGTTTTAACCCCTATCTCTTCTCTTACCAATTCTTCAGGAGTTATCTCAAAAACCTCGCAAATTCTATTAAAATGAGCGGCCCATGAAGTACTTTCTCCACGTTCCATTCTTGCATAAGCCGATGGTGATATACGAAGACTGTCAGCCACTTCTTCCTGTGACATATTTTTTGCTTTACGCAGCATCTTTAATTTTTCTCCTATAATCTTGTTCATCATCACTACTTTTTCGCGCATAAACATAAGAATTAATTTACAATTACTCAAAAAAACAGACTTTTAATAACCGATTTTCGGCTGAGAATTTCCCAAAAAGCAGTTTAAATTTAATGAAAGAAAAATTCTATATTAATTAAAAACTACTTCACTATGAAAAACAAAATCAAACTATTTACAATGCTCCTCTTAGTGTCATCTTTCTCTTTTTTATCCTGTGCAAAAGATGAAATGATTAATAAAGACGGAGAGATTTCACAAGAATTAAAAAACGACCCTCTATTTGAATCAATGGATAAAGCCTACAGCAAGCACTTGGAAGATATCATAAAATATCCCAGAGATAATGTAAATCAAACCTCCAATAAAAAATTCACGGAAGACTTAGAACAAAATAAATTTAAAAATTTCAAAGATTTTGCAAAAGCCAAGGAAAAAACAGGATACGCAGATTTTGGAAAAAGAGTTCGCAATTTAATTGCTTTTAAAGCAGCTGATTTTAAAAAAAAGTACAGACAAGGACCAATAAAAAACAAACTGTAAGCCCAATCTGCAAATACATTTTGGGTAAAGTTGGATTAAAATAAACAAATACTGATTTTGCGATTCGTATGCTTAAAGCAAACAAAAGGCCTCCTAAAAAATAGTTTGTAAGAAACTTTTTCTTTGTAAAAAAGAAGAAATAAATGCTTAAAACAATTCCATTGAAAGCTCCTAATGCACTAAAAAAGAACAAAAGTTCTTTACTGGAATCCATTGTTTAAGGTTGTTACATTCCATACAAAGCTAAAAAAAATACTATTTTAACTACTTTTCTTCTCTTTCTAAAAATAAAAACTACACCTTCTTCAAATCGCGAATGGTTTGCCTCAACTCTTTTATACGTTCTTCGTATTCCTCAATTATTTTGCCTGATAAATGAGCGGTGGTAGTAGCGGAACCTTCTCCATTCATACCCTGTTTTTTATGTTCTACTTTCAATAAATCTTCGGGAATTATCCCAAAAATTTCGCAGATGCTTAAAATATGATTCGCCCATGAACTGCTTTCGCCACTTTCCATTCTGGCATATGCTGATTGTGAGATATGGAGAAAATCTGCCACTTCTTCCTGTGACAATCTCTTATTTTTCCGAAGTATTTTAAGCTTGTTTCCTACAATTACATTCATGGTTTAGCAAATTTTTCCGTCCAAAACAATAGAGGACACTTTTACACATATATACTCACAAAAAACAAATTATTTTTAAAATAAAAAAATATATGTTAATTTCTTATTAAAAATACCCGATAATCACATAATAGAGAACCTTACAAAATGCTAAATTAGCGCCACCGAAAAACAAACAAACAATTCTTTGTGCTTAACCACGCTTAGGAATCTATTAACACCAAAACCACTAAACCCAAAAAAACATGATCCGACCAGTCTTATTTCTCTGCCTTTTGATCATTATTATAGCACTAGGATATCGCTTTAGCAGAAAAAACAGTTAACTCATTTTATCAAAACCCCCTTCCTCTGATAAAAACTTAACTTTCTAAAATAATGGATTTCAGTTCTAAACCTACAAAAGAAACCCAAAACAACTGGCGCCGTGATCCAAACCATTGGATTTGGGTAATTTTCTATTACAATCCTCAGGATAAGAGACTGTTCCCTCCAAAAAAGATCAAACAGCTTGGGTGGACCGTAAATTTTGCAAACCCAAATTCAATATGCATCGCCATAGCAATAATCGCTGTATTACTAATTTTCACAAGAAACCCTTAGTACCTGAACTCCAAACAGCTGATTATTATTTTTAAACTATCTTTAAAAAAATGAAACTTTTTATTCTAAAATACAGCATTGCTATTATAAGCTGTCTTTATCTGGCCTATTTCTTTTACCATTCAGAACGCGCCGGAAATATGATCAAAATGGGAACTGCTCTTGTTCTGGCATTTTTTATTTTTATGACGATGTGCTGTCAGATCAGGAGTGGAAGATAGGACAATTCACTCTTAAACAAATCCCAAATATGTCTGAATTGCAGACTCTTTATTTCCCAATTATAAATACTACTTTTGGTTTTTGAGAGTTAAAGTATTTATGTTGAAAAAATTACTGGTTCTTACTATTTTCATCTGGTTTTCCGGGCTTCAGGCACAGGAAACGGTATCATCGTACAAAACCAGGAAAATAATTGCCAGCTGTGATACCATTCATCTTGAAGAAGTGAGTATCAATTCAGGGTTCTTTCAAATTTTTACTACCAAAAACAAAGCTGTCGATTCTACTTTTTATAAAATTGATTTCAAAAAAGGAACTTTACTTCTAAATGAAAAGTTAGCCTCAACTGCTGATACTTTAATCGTAAATTATCTCAAATATCCTGATTTCTTAACTAGAGAATACACCTTATACAAATCAAATCAGGTCGTATCCAATGACATTGGCACTGAAAAGCTGTATAAAATTGATAATGTTGTCACCAAAAAAGTTACTCCGTTTGATGGTTTAAACACCTCCGGAAGTATTACAAGAGGAGTAACCGTCGGAAACAATCAAAATACCGTTCTAAATTCCAATCTGGATTTACAAATCACAGGAAAAATATCCGACAAAATTAGTCTGCGAGCTTCCTTACAAGACAGCAATATCCCGCTTCAGGATGGCGGTTATTCTCAAAAACTGGATCAGTTTGATAATATCTTTATGGAACTTTTCACAGACGACTGGAACATTCGTGCCGGAGATGTTTTTTTAGAAAACAGAAAAACTCAGTTTTTAAATTTCAACAAAAAGGTTCAGGGACTTTCGGCCAGTTTTAATTTTGGTACAGACGAAAACAAAACCAACATTTTTGCTTCGGTGGCTTTTGTAAAGGGGCAATATGCCAAAAGTACTTTTACGGGTCAGGAAGGAAATCAGGGACCTTATAAATTAAAAGGTCAAAATGGAGAATTGTATGTTCTGGTAATTTCAGGCTCTGAGCGTGTTTATGTAAATGGTATTTTGCTAAAACGCGGAGAAAATAACGATTATGTGATCGACTATAATGCCGGTGAAATTACTTTCACTTCTCTTTTTACGATTACTTCCGAAATGCGAATTAATGTAGAGTATCAATACTCTGAACGAAATTACAACAGACTGGTGACCTACGCAGGCGAAACACATGAAAGCAAAAACTGGAGTTTTGGCGGTTATCTGTATTCTGAAAATGACATGAAGAACCAGCCTTTGCAGCAAAATCTTTCAAAAGAGCAAGTTCAGATTTTAAGTCAGGCCGGAGATGATCCAAATTTAATGAAGGCCCCTTCGGCGTATGAAGATACTTATGCCGATACTAAAATATTGTACAAAAAAAAATTAGTCAATTCTGTCGAAATTTATGAGTACTCAAAAGATGCAAGTGCTGTTTTGTATAACGTAAAATTTAGTCTTGTCGGAAATAATACCGGTAATTACATCATTCAGAACAACAATTCGGTAGAGCGTATTTATGAATATGTAGCTCCTGTTAACGGAATTTTACAAGGAAACTATGAACCGCTTGTAAATCTGATTGCACCGATAAAATTGCAGGTCGCTACCTTTTTAGGAAAATATAATCCGGACGAGAAGACTCTGGTTGACTTTGAAATTGCAGTAAGCAACAACGACAAAAACTTATTCTCTAAAATAGATGACGCTAATAATGACGGTATCGCTATTAAAACCAATATCAAAAAACGTCTTTTTACACGAAGCTGGTCCTTGGATGCCTTTGCCAACTATCAATTCGTTCAGAAAGATTTCAGATCTGTGGAGCGTTTGTACAATATTGAATTTAACCGTGACTGGAATTTAACCGAGACTCTTTTGGGGAACCAAAACATGTTAATTACAGGGTTAAATTTTGATTTATTTGCCAGGAAGGAAACCTCCAATATTGGACTGTTTACCTATCAATTTGAGAAATTAGATTACTCCGAAAGTTATTCCGGATCTCGTCATACCTCAACAGCACTCTTTAAATTGCAGCAATGGACGATCGAAAATCGGAGCAGCTTCCTGAATTCAGATGCTGTAAATTCTACTTCAAAATTTATTCGGAATCAAACTAGAACTAAGTATCATTTTGGTAAAAGCTGGGTTGGTGCCAGTATGCAGCTCGAAGACAATCAGCAGAGGAATAAAATCACCAATCAATTTTCGGCTTTAAGCCAAAGGTTTTCAGAATATGGTGCTTTTATTGGCCGTGGTGACAGTACTAAAGTTTTTGTCGAAATTGGTTATTTGCAACGTCGAAACGATAGTTTGCAAAATGGCTTTTTACAACACGTAAACAATTCTCAAACTTACTTCTTAAAATCAAAATTAATACAGAATAAGAAAACGGATCTGGCGGTATATGCCAGCTATCGCAAATTGGATTTTACAGATGCTACACGAAAAAATGAACCTTCGTTAAACTCCAGAATACTTTATAACGATCGTTTTTTTAATCAGCTGCTGCAAATTGGAACCACTTACGAAACCAGCTCCGGAACGATTGCCCAACAGGAGTTTACCTATATTGAAGTACCCACAGGACAGGGCGTTTATACCTGGAACGATTACAATGGAAACGGAATTCAGGAACTCGAAGAATTTGAAATTGCTGCGTTTCCCGATCAGGCTCGCTACATCCGAATCTTTCTGCCGAATCGGGTTTACATCAAAACCAATCAAAATAGGTTCTCTCAATCTGTGAGTTTAAATCCATTGCAGTGGCAGAACGAAAACGGTTTCAAAAAACTCCTGTCTTATTTTTACAATCAGACGTCCTTCATTATGGATCGCAAGGTAAAAAGTCGGGGAGAGCGTCTGGAACTGAATCCGTTTAATTCTTCTGAAGAAAATATCTTAGGACTTAATTCAAGTTTCAGAAACAGCTTGTACTACAATCGTGGTAAGCAAAAACATTCCGTTACCTATACTTATTTGGTCAATAAAGGTAAAAACCTGCTTTCGATTGGATCGCAAAACGTTCAGAACAATTCACATCAATTGCAATACACCCACCTTTATCGAAAAAGCTGGCTGTTTAACTTCTTTACCAAAACAATTAAGACTGACCTCGTTTCTGAAGATTTCGTCGAAAAAAACTATGATATCACGGGCTATCAGATGGCTCCCAAAGTGAGTTATTTGTTCTCGAAAAACACCAGTCTGGATTTCTTTTTTGAGTTTCAAAACAAAGAAAATCAAATAGGAAATTCTGAAACTCTGGTTCAAAATCGATTGGGAACTTCTTTTTCGTTTGCGGGAGAGAAAAAAATAACGGTAAACGGAGAGTTTTCTTTTTACCAGAATAAATTCAAAGGAAATGAATTTTCATCAGTAGGATTTCAGATGCTGGAAGGGCTACAAGCTGGACAAAACCTGGTATGGAAGTTTCTTTTACAAAAAAATATCACACAGTTTTTAGATGTGAATTTAAACTATCAGGGGCGAAAAAGTGAGACTGGCTCTGTAGTTCACACCGGAAACGTACAGCTCCGTGCTTATTTTTAACACTTTACGAAAATCATATTCATAAATTGCTTAATTTTAGTAGGAATTTAAACTTGTAACATTATGAAAAAATTATTAGTACTTTGTTTTGTAGTTCTTCTGTCTTCTAATTTCTATGGGCAAGATGTAACTACAAAAGCAGTGAAAAGCAAAACTGAAGCTGCTGCGAAAAAGAAAAAAGCCGAGGCAGATAAAGCGAAAGCGGACGCCAAAAAAGAAACTGCAAAATCTAAAAAGGCAGCTGACGACGCCAGCAAAGCAGCAGCAAAAGCAACAAAAGAGTCTGCAAGCGCAGCTAAAAAAACGGCAGACAAAGAGGCTGCTAAAGCTAAAAGCGAAGCAACAAAAGCAAAAACTGATGCTGTAAAAGCTACAAAAACTGCTGAAAAAAGTGCAAGCACAAAAGCCGCCAATGCAAAAGCGGACGCAAAAAAAACAGCCGCAAAAGCAACTGAAGCTTCAAAAGCAGCACAAAAAGACGCCGCTGCTGCAAAAAAAACAGCTTCGAAAACAATAAAAGAAACAAATGAAAAAGCTCCAAAAGTAGCCGATAAAGTTACTGGTGAATACAATGGAAAGAAAGTATATACCGGACCAAAAGGCGGTAAATACTATATTAATAAAAATGGAAATAAAACCTATATTCAGGATTAAAATTTATTTTACCAATATCTGAAAGGGGTTACTTACAGTAACTCCTTTTTTTTGTCTATTAATAAACCAAATATTCGTTAACATATAAGTAACTTTTCCTTCCAAACACTACTAATTCCACGGCCTAGGCAACGAATTATATGGGCTGAGCGGCCTTATAGAGTTAATAATTTAGTAATACGCACGAAATAACATAAAAAGCATATTTCTTTATCTTCGTTTTTAAAAAGTGTTACATTATGAGCATTGACTATTCTGCGAACAAAACAATTTTAGTTGCTCCATTAAACTGGGGATTAGGTCATGCGACAAGATGCATCCCTATTATAAAAGCGCTTCAGGAAAACAATTACATCCCGATAATTGCTTCTGACGGTGTTGCGTTAGCATTGTTACGAAAAGAGTTTCCCTACATTCAAACCCTTGAATTACCATCTTATCATATCGAATACGCCAAGAATGCTAAAAATTTCAAATGGAAGCTGATTAAAAATCTTCCAAAAATGATTACCGCCATTCTCGACGAAAAGAAAATTGTAAAAAGCTGGATTAAAAAACACGGAATAGACGGTATTATTTCGGATAACCGACTGGGAGTTTTCAGTAAAAAAGTTCCTTCTGTTTTTATGACACATCAATTGAATGTCATGACCGGAAATACAACCTGGTTTACCAGTAAATGCCATCAGCATATTATAAAAAAATATACAGAATGCTGGGTTCCGGACACCAATGACACGGTAAATCTAACCGGAGAATTGGGGCATCTTAAAACAGATGATCTAAAATTAAAATACATTGGTCCATTAAGCAGAATGCGCAAAAAGGACACTCCGAAGGTATATGATCTGATGATTATCCTGTCAGGACCTGAACCTCAACGTACTTTTCTGGATGAAAAACTACAGAAAGAAGTTGTCAATTATAAAGGCAAAGTAGTATTTGTTCAGGGTATTGTAGAAAAAATACAAACGAAATGGCAAGCCGGAAATGTTACGTATTACAATTTCATGAACTCTAAACAGTTGGAACAGACTTTTAACGAAAGTGAATTTGTTTTATGCCGTTCCGGTTATACGACTGTAATGGATTTGGCAAAATTAGGCAAGAAAGCCTTTTTCATTCCAACTCCCGGCCAATACGAGCAGGAATATCTGGCGATAAAACTTCAGGAAGAAAATTTAGTACCTTATGCAATGCAAGACGACTTTACGATTGAAGATCTTTCAAAAGTAAAGTCGTTTAAAGGTCTGACTCAATTTAACGATACCATAGACTGGGATGCTCTGTTTACCGTTTTTGAGGATGAAAATTAGAAGTTAAACTGTGCCTGCAAACGCAATAAATTTCCTTGCTGTCTGTTTACAGGAAGTGCGCTGTCTATGAAAGTTCTGTCGGCAATCACATATTCCGCAGTAAGTTCAAAGGCTTTTAAAGGCTGCCATTCGATACCAATTTCATAATCTCTGACCACATAACTTCTGGCATCTTTCTCGTATTTTTTTCCTCCGTCATAATATTGAAATTTAGCAAAAGGATAAATATGTTGTTTTTTGATGTCTAACTTATAATTCAGCATAATATACCCCCCATCTAAATCTGTTTCATCTACTGAATTAGTCACAGCATTGTATCTTGGTCCTCTACCAATATTGTACTCGGTCTGAATTCCGAAAGGTCTTGGATATAGTACAAATGTTGCTCCTATCCTTTGATCTTTTACGTGCTGTGAATTGTTCACTTTAACTCCTGATGAAATTTCACCTGAAAAAGCCCATTTTCCGGTATACGCCTGAATTCCGGGTTCGATAATCTGACTTCCAATTACAAATGGGTACGTTACTCTTGCCACCACATTTAAATCTCTGTTTCCATCTAATCTATTTGCAATCTGCCCATTGTAAACTCCAAAAGCGAAAACACCATAATCACCTGAACCTTTATAACCGTCTTTTACTAACATTTCAAAACGTTCTCTGATTTCAGCCGGGGCCCAGTAAAAGAACATTCCTAAATCACGTTCGTTTAATATCGCACTGTTCATCGCATCGTTACGATCCAGAGCCAATCGCTGACCACTTGACTGCATGTTTTCGAAACCATATGGAATTTTACTCTGTCCTATACGTACTCTATATTCTCTCTTCTTATCAAAAGAAAGATCGAAATATAAATCTCGAACCTGAACGAAATTCTGAACTCCGGTTACCGGTGAACTGGCAAAATCAGGTTGAAAATAGAAAAATACATTAGGATGAACCTGACCGGAAAACACCAAACGTGCACGTCTGATAAATAAACCATTGTTTGCTTTTGCATTCGGGGCTGTAGAAGTTGTCCCCCAGGATCTGTCGCACTGATCACACGATACTTTATCATTTGTAGAAAACAAACCGTTGTACCGTATTTGCGCATATCCTCTTAAAGAAATCTTGTCGTACCAACGATCTTTATCCTTTTCATCTTCATCATTCTTTTCGGATTCGGTATGCGATACTTTTGCTTTGTTGATTGAATCCAGAAGTCGTACTACTTCTTTTTTCACCTCTTCTTTACTTAAATCCTGTGCATTTGATACACAAGTAATTAGCAACAGAATTGCTATTAGTCTTATTTTCATTCTTTTTGTTTTCTGATCCCTTAATTTTTCGAATGCAAAGATCCACCACCTATGTTAAGATATCATTAACAAGGTGTTACTATAACAAAAAGGAATTGTTGCGAAATGGTTATGTAAATTTCATTAGTGTTAAAACACTAGATTTCATGGCACTTCGCTCCAACAAGCTTACAATTATTTAACTTCAGCTTTTACTGTTTTATTTGCTTTTTCAAGCGTAAAAGAGAATTCAGAACCAATTCCGAACTCACTTTCTACATATACTTTCTCTTTATGTGCTTCAATAATATGCTTTACAATAGCCAATCCCAATCCGGAACCGCCTTCTGATCGGGTTCCGCTTTTATCGACTCTGTAAAAACGTTCGAAAAGCCTTGGAATGTTTTGTTTTTCAACACCTTCACCATTATCACTGATACGGATCAGTACTTTTTTCTTGGTTAGATTAACCACTCCCACCTCAGTTAAACCACCTTCTTTACCATACTTAATAGAGTTTACGATCAGATTTTCCAAAACCTGCTGAATTCTGTCCTTATCACCACGAATGATTACTGATTTAACATTCTTACTCTCAAAAGCCAGTTTAATTTTCTTTTTATCGGCTTTCATCTCCAGTAAATCAAAAACGTTCTGAATCAGTTCTACGATATCAAAATCAGTCATAATTAAATCCAGATCCCCTGATTCTAATTTGGTGATCATGTCCAGATCTTCTACAATATAAATCAATCGTTCAACACCTTTTTCAGCTCTCTTTAAATATTTTTTTCGAATGTTCTTATCTTCCATCGCTCCATCCAGCAACGTCGAAACATACCCCTGAACAGTAAACAAAGGTGTTTTTAACTCATGCGAAACATTTCCAAGAAACTCACGTCGGTATTGCTCCCTGATCTCCAGCATTTCAATTTCCAATTTTTTATCGGTAGCAAACTTTTTCACCTCGCGCGAAAGCGTTTCCATGTCGGTAGTTATAGGCTGATTGATAAGTGTTGTGGTCTCTAATAGCGAAACCTCATCGTATATCTTCTTGACTCTGCGATAAATAAAACGCTCCACACGATATTGCAGGACCAGGAATGAAAACGCATAAATGGATATTATAAAGATTATCCCGAATACAAATTGATACTTTAATTGATTTTTATAAAACAAAGACATCAGTATCATCACAAACCCCGTAGCGAAAAGACTTATGTATAATGCCGACTTTACGGCAAATTTGTATGTTTTTTTAAAATTAATTTTCATTGAAATTATTGAACCATTAAGAGATTAAGAAAATTAAGCTTTGTTTTTGAGCTCCATTCTCCTGAGCAAAAGCAAAAAAGGAATAACTCAAAAACCATATAAGAAAATGAAGATTACACCAACTTCAATTCTTATATGGTTTAAATGTATTGAATGTTTTTAAAACAATTTGGATGAATTTAAATCTTAACCAAAATTCTTAGCAACTTAACTTCTAAGAACCTCAGCAGTTTAAAAAGCTAAACTTCAAATTTATACCCTACTCCTTTTATTGTTTTAAAAAGATCTTCTCCAATTTTTTCGCGAAGTTTTCGAATATGAACATCAATAGTCCTTCCTCCTACAACCACTTCATTCCCCCAGACTTTATCGAGAATTTCGTCTCTTTTAAAAACTTTCCCCGGTTTTGAGGCTAACAGGTAAAACAATTCAAATTCTTTTCTTGGTAAGGCAATCTCAACATTACCCTTAATAATCTTATATTCTTCACGGTTAATCTCTATTCCGCCTACATTTAAGGTATCAGTTACGACTTCTTGTTCTTTTAACCTTCTTAACAAAGCCTTTACTTTGGAGACCAATAATTTCGGTTTTATTGGCTTGGTGATATAATCATCTGCACCTGCATCAAAACCAGCCACTTGTGAGTAATCTTCACTTCTTGCTGTAAGGAATGTTATGATAACATTATTTAATTCGGGAATTTTTCTAATGTGTTCGCAAGCTTCCATTCCGTCCATTTCTGCCATCATTACATCCATAATAATCAATTCCGGCAATTCTTTCTGCGCCTTTGCAATTGCTTCTTTTCCGTTAGAGGCAGTTACAATCTGGTAGCCTTCCTGAGCAAGGTTATAGCCAACGATTTCTAAGATATCTGGTTCATCGTCAACTAGTAAAATCTTGGTTTGTGTTTTTTTCATAAATAGCAAAAATTGAGATTTTTACATCAAATTTTCTTTATTATACATTCGATGATTTTCATTTGAGATGGTAAATATACTAATAAAACGACCGTTAAAAATTGCGGTTAACGGTAATTTAATCTGGTAACAATTTGATAATCTACGCAACACGAAAACATAACAAGTGGCTAACATGAACTTTACACAGCGTCTTTTTCTTTGCACAAAAATTTAAACACAACACTGAAATGAAATTCAATTTAAAATTTCTATTTATCACATTATTCATCTGTACGATTTCGATCGCACAAAACAAAGGTACGATTTCTGGTGTATTAACCGACAAAGAAACCAACAATGAAGCTCTACCTTTTGCAAATGTTTTACTTAAAGGAACAAACATTAGCGCAAACACTGACATTGAGGGAAAATATTCCTTAAATGTAAATCCGGGAAATTATATCATTATTTTTAGTTTCGTTGGATATGAATCTGTAGAAAAGCCAGTTACTGTAAAAGCAAATGAAACCATCACTGTAAATCAGGTACTTTCATCAGGAAGTTTTACACTTAAAGATGTTGTAGTAAAATCATCTGCCGTAAACAAACAAAAAGAATCTGCACTGCTATTGGAACAGAAAAATGCTGTTGATATTAAACAATCTATCGGAGCACAGGAGCTTTCTAAAAAAGGAGTTAGTGATGTTGCCAATGCTGTTGTAAAAACGACTGGTATTACCAAACAGGAAGGAACAAACAATATTTTCGTAAGAGGTTTAGGGGACCGTTACAATTCAACTACAATGAACGGTTTGCCAATTCCATCAAACGATCCTGAAAAGAAAAACATCAATTTAGATATTTTCTCTACTGACATTATCGAATATGTATCGATTGACAAAGTTTACAACGGTAAGTTCTTTGGAGATTTTGCTGGAGGAAATGTTGATATTATCTCTAAAGATTACAAAGGAAATGGATTTTTTAAAATTGATGTGGAATCAAAAGTAAACACAAATGCTCTTGGTGAAAACAACTTTAGCCTGCAAAAAGGCCCAAATGCTTTTGGATTTAGTAAAGCTGAAATTCCAAACAATCCATTGAATCAATACAATTTCAACACGCTTCAATTTGAGAAGAAAACTCCTTTAGCAGGTTCATTCGGAATCTCAGGTGGAGATTCGTTTAATATTGGAAGTGAAGGAAAACTTACCGTATTTGGAACTGCTTCTTTCTCAAATGAGTATTCGTCAAGAACAAACGGAACTGCCAGAGCGAGTGTAAATGCTGCTGGTGTTGCCGGAAAAGATTTAGATTACCACTACCTGGCCTACAGCACTAACACAACAGGAATGTTTAATGCCGGATACAAAATCAACAATCGCAACAAAATTAACTTCAACTCTTTATTCATCAATACTTCTGCACAAAAGAGAGAAGAGTCATCTGGATATATTGTCGATCTTGCCAATGAAGGAAACGGATATATTCGCAGAAATGAATACGAAAAAACAGCTTTGTGGGTAAATCAATTATTGGGAGAGCACAAACTAAGCGAAAGAAGTACACTGAACTGGGGAGGTTCTTACAATATTGTAAACCAAAACATTCCAGACAGAACTTACAACACTATGAACAAAGTGAATGGTGGTTATGTAATCAACTCTCAATCTGCACCAAACAACAACCGTTACTTTCAGGACTTAAAAGAAAACGAATTGGCTGCAAACTTGTCTGTAAACTATAAGTTTAACAAAAATGACGAAGGTGATTTCAAAGGAAAATTCACTTTAGGATACAACGGAAGGTTTAAAAACAGAGATTTTGAGGCTACTCAATTCAACCTTAAAACCACAACATTTCCAGTGTCTCACACCGGTGATATTGTTGACCCAAACAACTTAGATTTATTCTACAACCAACAAAACTTAGCGAACAACTATTTCACAATTTCAACTTTCCGTGGAGGACCTGAAGTTCCTAACGCATTGGATCCGCAAACTTACGGTGGAGATTTAACGATCAACGGTGGTTTCTTAAATACAGAGTACAAATTCAATCCTAAATTCACAGCAGTACTAGGATTAAGAGCTGAAGTTATCACACAAAATGTGGAATGGAGTACACAATTAGATCCTGCAGGAGGAAGCGATAAGTTAGAAAAAACAGCTTTCTTACCAAGTGTAGTTTTAAAGTATGAACTTAACGAAAAACAAAATTTACGTTTAGGATTCAGTAAAACGTATACATTACCTCAGTTCAAAGAAAGATCTCCTTTTATTTATGAGGACTTTTTACAGGCTAAAGTTGGTAATCCATTTTTATACGCTTCAGACGATTACAACTTTGACTTAAAATGGGAAGTTTTTCCAAAAAGTGACGAAGTTTTCTCTGTAACGGCTTTTGGAAAATACATTTTGAATCCAATTAATGAGGTAATCATTAACTCTTCTACAAATGATATTTCATATGTAAACTCTGGAGATTATGGATATGTAGCCGGAGCTGAATTAGAGTACAAAAAAGTACTTTTTAACTTTGACAGTGAACAGACAAAGAAGTTAACGGGAGGTATTAACTTATCTTACTTGTACAGCAAACAACAATTAGACGACGAAAAGGTTTTGAAAGAAACTGAAGGAACACGTCCGACTACTTTTACAAATACAACAGGTAAATTTACAGGAGCTTCTCCTTTCTTACTAAATGCTGACATCTCTTTCTACAATGAGTGGAATGATAAAAACAGTAACCTGACTACAACTTTGGCTTACAATTATTTCTCTGATCGTGTTAACGCAATTGGTACACTTGAAAAAGGAGACTTGGTTGACAAAGCGGTTGGTTCATTAGATTTCATTGCAAAAGCAAAACTGAGTAAAAACTATGGTCTTGGTTTAGTTGTAAAAAACATTCTTGACCCAACAGTTAACAGAATTCAGGAAAATCAATCTGGTGATGTAAATGTTTTGAGCTACAAAAAAGGTTTAAACTTAAGCTTACAATTTAGCTACGAGTTCTAAGCCATATAAATTGAATTAGTAAAAAAGGACAGTCTGCGTACTGTCCTTTTTTTGTTCTTTCAACTATAAACAATGTGTTAAGTAGTTAACATTTAGTTAATATAAAAGCTTCATTTTATTAAACTAACAATCACGGTTGCTTAACATCCGGAAAGGATTTCTAATCCATCTTTGCATCAAGAAATTAAACACACAAAAAAATTATTAAAACGATTATGAAAAAATCAATTTTAAACTTTGTTACAGTTATTGCTTTATCAGGAGGCTTACTTACAAGCTGTTCAAGTAGCGATGACGATAAAAAAGCACCTACTTCGACGTTTGTTGCCGACCCTGCTAACTTTCAAGGAAAGATCACTGATGGAGAAGTAATACTTGATGCTACTAAAACTTATAAATTGACAGGAGCTATAAAAGTAGAAAACGGAGCAACTTTAACAATTCCTGCAGGAACGGTTATTGAAGGTACTGGAGGAACTGCGGCATATATATCAGTTGCACAAGGTGCAAAAATAAACGTAAACGGTACAGCTGCAAAACCAGTTATCATGACTGCTTCTGTAAAACAAGCTGGTAAATGGGGTGGTTTAGTAATTTGTGGTAAAGCTCCAATCAACCGTGTAACTGGTGGTGCTAGTACTGCTACATCTGAAGTTGCTGAATTGACTTATGGTGGAACTAACTCTGCTGATAACTCTGGATCTATCAAATATTTAAGAATTGAATACGCTGGAGCTGCTTTCAACTCTGAAAAAGAATTTAACGGAATCTCATTCTTTGGAGTAGGTTCAGGAACAATCGTTGAAAACGTTGAAGCTTACTACGGTGCTGATGACGGATTCGAATTCTTCGGAGGATCTGTAAATACTAAAAACTTAATCTCTATCGGTAACGAAGATGATCAATTTGACTGGACTGAAGGATGGAATGGTATCAACGAAAACTGGTATGGTAAATTAGACTTCGGAAAAGGAAACAGAGGAATTGAAGCCGATAACTTCGAATTCGGATATGCTTTCACTCCAATCGCTAATCCTACTATCACAAACTTAACTCTTGTTGGACCTGGAAGTACTGCAGCTGCTGCTAACTTCGCTGAAAACCAAGCAATCAAATTAAGAAGAGGAACTAAAGCTATTATCTCAAACGTAGTTTTAAGTGCATGGGCAACCGGAATCGATGTTGAAAACGACGAAACTATTGCTTTTGTTGGAACTGCATTAAAAGTATCAAATGTATTATTTGCTAATGATGTACCTGTAAAAACTAAAGGAAAGAAAACAGACGCTTCTTCTGCTAACGTAAGTGCTATTGTTACAGAATCGGCTACTGCTACCGGAGCTGGAAATGGAGTATTAGCTCCAACATGGGCTGCTGGATGGTCAGTTGGTTTCTAATCACTTACAATATAAACTGTTAAAAACATCCTAAATATTTAGGATGTTTTTTTTTGGTGCAATTTTTGTACTTTTTTTTGTATATTTACAGTAACCAAAATAACGCGATGGCAAAAAATTACTTTTATATTACTTTCTTATTGGCTTTTTTCTTTACTGTTAGTGTTTCGGCACAAGACAGTAAGCAATTACCAAAACCTCAACAGGTAGCAACCATTGAGGGTCTAAGCCTGTACCCTAACCCCGTGACCGGTGGAAAAGTAACTATCTCCTCTAAAAATGATTTAGAAAAAGAGATTATCATCTTTGATGTTCTGGGTAAAAAAGTACTTCAAACACATTTAAGTTCCCGAGAGTTAAACGTTTCTGATCTCGTTCCGGGCGTTTACATCATCAAAATAAGCGAAGAAAATGCTTCGGCAACACGAAAACTCATTATTCGATAAAACACAAAAGCTCTAATTTTCATTAGAGCTTTTTTAGTTTTCAGTCCCATTCCCGGTTCTCAGTTTCGTAGAAACTGTAAAAACCGCAACTGAAAACTGTAACTGAAAACTGTGACTAAATATTAAAAACAATATCTTTGCACAAAAAAAGTTTTGATCACAGCCCACGATATATTTACCATTTCGAGTCAGAAACAATTTGAAAAAATAGCACTAAAAGTGTTTCGTTTTCAACATGAGAATAACGTTGTCTATCGTGATTTTTGCGATTTTTTAAAAGTAAATCCACAACAGGTAAAATCATTGGAACAAATTCCTTTTTTACCCATTCAGTTTTTCAAAAGTCATAATGTCGTTTCCAACAATGATCCGGCTCAGGTAACTTTTACCAGCAGCGGAACTACGGGCGCAATTACCAGCAGGCATATCGTTACCGATGTAAATCTTTATGAAGAGAGTTACCGTAACGGATTTTCACAATTTTACGGCAATATCGAAGATTACGTTGTTTTAGCGCTTTTACCGTCTTATCTCGAACGTGATGGCTCTTCGTTAATCTACATGGTCGAAGATTTAATAAAACTCTCCAATCAGCCTGAAAGTGGGTTTTACCTGCATAATCACGACGACCTTATCAAAAAACTGACTGCTTTGGACGAATCCGGTCAAAATGTAATCTTAATTGGTGTCACTTATGCCTTACTCGATTTGATTGAGAAACACCAATTCAATCTTCAGAATACTATTATTATGGAGACGGGCGGCATGAAAGGTAAACGAAAAGAAATGATTCGCGAGGAATTACACGAACAGCTTTGTGCAGGTTTTGGCGTTTCGGCTATTCATTCAGAATATGGCATGACCGAACTTTTAGCTCAGGCGTATTCTTTAGGCGAAGGCGTATTTGAATGCCCTTCATGGATGCACATTTTGGTTCGTGATCCTGAAGATGCCTTAACCTATCTAAAAGACGGAAAAACCGGTGGAATCAATGTGATTGATTTGGCCAACATTAACTCATGTTCCTTTATCGCTACTCAGGATTTAGGCAAAAAAAATCCCAACAACTCTTTCGAAGTATTGGGACGTTTTGATAATTCTGATATTCGCGGCTGTAATTTGATGGTATTGTAAAGGTTTAATTGTTGATTTGTTGAAATCGTTTAATCGCAAAAAAAAAATACATTCTAAGATGAAACTTATTTCTTTAAAGAGCTGTCATCTAATATAACTTTGACCTTTTCTCTTAACTGAGGTAAAACCTTTTCCTGAAACCATTCATTTTTAGCCTGCCAGACATTGTTTCTTGGTGACGGATGCGGCAAGGGAAAATAGTACGGTAAATAATCCTCAAAATTTCGTACCGTTTCGGTCAGTGTACTTTTGGCATTATCACCTAAATAATATTTCTGCGAATACTGCCCTATCAATAAAACAAGTTCTGCATCCGGCATTAATCTCAATACTTTTTTATGCCATAATGGTGCGCACTCTGGTCGTGGAGGTAGATCTCCAGTCTTTCCTGTACCCGGAAAACAAAACCCCATTGGCATCAATGCTATCTTATCCGTATTATAAAATACTACTTTATCAATTTGCAGCCAATTCCTCAAATTATCCCCGCTTTTATCATTCCATGCAATATTAGTATTGTGCACAATCCGTCCAGGTGCCTGTCCAATAATTACAATTTTGCTATTTCTGCTGGCTGCAACGACGGGATTGACACCGTCTTCCAGATAATCTTCACAAACACGGCAGTTTCTAATTTGTTCCAAAAGCTCTTCCATAATGATCAATCATTTAAACTAAAACACCTTCCTGTGATCACTCTGCTACCCTTTTTCCTTAATCGACAAGTTTAAGTCCTTTGCAAACATCCTTTAATAATTCACATGGATCTACATCAATTGCCAATGCAATCAAATACAATTCGTCTGCTCGTAATTTCGTACTAGTGTTATTCGCTAATTCACTCAAGCGAGTTTTACTAATTTCGGTTTTACGGGAAACATCTGAACGATTTACTGATTTTCTAGAAAAAAATAATCCTAATTCTGTCATTATTATCTGCTTTTATAGACATAAATCTAGTAAAAAAGAACAATTATACCGAAAATCGGATATGCAATTTTAAAAAACGCTGCTAAGCAAAAAAAATACCTAAAAAAAACAGATAAAAAAAACCGTCTCAAAATTTAGTATTGAAACGGTCTTTAAAAATTGAATCGTTGATCTGGTTAATGGTTTAATCGGATTTCATACTCCTCGATTAAACCATTAAACAATTAAACAATTAAACGACTTACACTACTCTAATCACAAAGTAATTCTTCTTTCCGCTTTGCAACAACACAAACTGATTGTTGATCAGATCATTTGTGGTTAAAACAAAGTCCTCTTTTATTTTCTCTCTGTTCACCGAGATCGAATTTGCAGTTAAAGCACGTCTCGCTTCTCCGTTTGATTTAAAAAAACCCGTTTTTTCGTTTAAAACTGTAATAATCTCCAATCCGTTTTCTAAATCAGCTTTTGCGATCTCAGCCTGAGGAACACCGTCAAAAACTTCTAAAAAAGTAGCTTCATCCAGTTTTTTCAGATCTTCGGCTGTAGAATTTCCAAACAAAATATTCGACGCCTGAATTGCCTTTTCCAATTCTTCCTCAGAGTGAACAAAAATGGTAATTTCTTCTGCCAGTTTCTTTTGTAAAACTCTTAAATGCGGAGCCGTTCTGTGCTCTTCAATTAAAGCTTCAATCGTTTCTTTATCTAGAAAAGTAAAGATTTTGATGTATTTTTCTGCATCAACGTCAGTAGAATTCACCCAAAACTGGTAAAATTTATATACGGAAGTTTTATCAGCATCCAGCCAAACATTTCCACCTTCAGATTTTCCGAATTTAGATCCGTCTGCTTTTGTGATTAATGGTGTTGTCAATGCAAAAGCCTTTGCACTTTCTCCTCCCATTCTGCGCACTAATTCTGTTCCGGTGGTGATATTTCCCCATTGGTCCGAACCTCCCATTTGAAGTACACAATTGTTATTTTTATATAAATGATAAAAATCGTAACCTTGAATTAACTGATAAGTAAACTCTGTAAAAGACATTCCTACACCGTCTCCGGCAAATCTCTTTTTAACAGAATCCTTGGCCATCATATAATTTACCGTGATACGTTTTCCAACTTCACGTGCAAAATCAATAAATGAGAATTCTTTCATCCAGTCATAGTTGTTTACCATAACAGGAGCATTTGCTTCTTTTGAATTAAAGTCAAGAAAACGCGACAAAACACTTTTGATACCGGCAACGTTCTTAGCCAAAGTTTCTTCGTTCAACAGATTTCTTTCATCAGATTTTCCCGATGGATCCCCGATCATACCGGTTGCACCTCCCACCAAAGCGATAGGCTGATGTCCGAAATTCTTTAAGTGAACCAATAAAATAATCTGAACCATGCTGCCAATGTGCAGCGAATCTGCTGTTGGGTCAAAACCTATATAAGCAGCAGTTACCTCTTTTAGCAATTGTTCTTCCGTTCCTGGCATGCTATCATGATATAACCCGCGCCACTTTAATTCTTCAACTAGATTCTTCATTTTTAAAATAATTTGTGCAAATATAAGGATTGTGAACTGCAATATCAAAAAGCAAATAATAATCCCAACTACAAATCAATAGGGCTAATAAAAACCTTTGCAACTTTAAGCCTTTGCGCCTTTGCACCTTCAAAGCAAAAAATTATCTTTACAACATGGTATTAGTAACTGGAGGTACAGGTTTAGTTGGCGCACATTTATTACTTCATCTGATTGAGAATGAAGAAAACGTTCGGGCTATTTACAGAACTCAAAATAACATTCAAAAAACCAAATCGGTTTTTGAGCTGTACAAAAAAGCAGATTTGTTTGAAAAAATAGAATGGCTTGAAGCCGATATTCTGGATGTTCCCTCTTTGGAAACTGCATTCTCAGGTATTGATTACGTTTATCATTGTGCTGCTTTAATTTCATTTGATCCAAAAGACGAAGAATTGCTTCGAAAGACTAATATCGAAGGAACTGCCAATATGGTTAATTTTTCTATCGCCAAAGAAGTAAAAAAGTTTTGTTTTATAAGCTCTATCGCTGCTTTGGGTGATTTAGCAGCTCACGAAACTTACATCACCGAAGAAACGGACTGGAATCCCGAAAAACCTCATAGTGATTATGCGATTTCTAAATATGGAGCCGAAATGGAAGTCTGGCGTGGCTTACAGGAAGGTTTAGATGTAATTATCTTAAATCCGGGTGTTATTTTAGGGCCAATCCCAAAGAAGAAAACCCATATACAAGGAAGCGCAGAACTTTATATCAAAGTTGCAAACGGTCTTTCTTTTTACACTCTTGGAAGTACCGGATTTGTTACTATAACTGATGTTGTGAAAACTGCCAGTGAATTAATGAAAAGCGACATTAAAAACGAACGCTTTACTTTAATCGCCGACAATATTGTTTTTAAGAACATCCTGAATACGATCGCCGATGCTTTAAAAGTAAAAAGACCTACTATTCATGCCACGCCATTATTCATGAATTTTCTCTGGGTTGCTGACGGAGTTTTTTCAACCTTATTTTTTCAAAAAAGACGTCTCACAAAAGCAACTGCAAAGGCTTCCTATTCAACTAATTTGTATTCTAATGAAAAAATAAAAACCGCTCTGGGAACGGTTTTTCAGGATGTACATGAGTACATAAAAGATGTTTCGAGACTTTAATTATCTCTTTAATCGTGTTGTTTTTCGGATAGAGTCCAGACTTGTCTTACTCAGCTTATTTTTGATCGTATCTTTCGCTACAGCTTTATTCTTTTCTTTTGCTGCTTTCTTCTCTTCAATTTTCACAATCGAATCTGTAGCTCTTTGATTAACAGCCAAACGCTTTCCTACTTCGTCGAATATACTTTTATAATTCTCGTAATCGGCTGCGTAGTAACGGTTACTTTGTGAAAATTGCACACTATCCACTTTATATTTCTTCAGAATAAAAGCAGTAGGACTGGTTTCAACTGAATCTGCCGAAACCGGGTGCTGGTATTTCATAGCTTCAAGGATAGACAAATCATACATAATATCAATCATTTTATCTTTCTCGATAAGCTTTGCAGGCTGTTTGACCAGCTCTTTTTTACAACTTACAGAAAGAAACAATACCAATATTATTACTATAAAATTTTTCATTTCAGCTTTTTATCTGTCAAACAATAGACGTTTTCCTGCGCGAATGTCTTTTACTTTAAAGTTATTATAAACCATTTCACCGTTTACAAAAGTATGTGTAATTCTCGACTTAAAGGTAAAATTCTCAAAAGGTGACCAACCGCATTTCGCCACAATATTTTCAGGCTTCACGCTCCATGGCAAACTTGGGTTTACAATCACTAAATCGGCAAAATAACCTTCTTTGATAAAACCTCTTTTTTCTATTTTGAAAAGTTTAGCCGGATTGTGGCACATTTTCTCCACAATTTTCTCCACCGTAATTTTTCCTTGGTGATGCGCTTCAAACATAGCCACAACCGCATGCTGCACAAGCGGACCGCCGGATGGAGCATTCACATAAGGCTGCATTTTTTCTTCTTTAGTATGTGGAGCATGATCGGTTGCAATTACATCAATACGTCCGTCATTCAAAGCTTCCCACAATGCTTTTCTGTCGTCTGCTGTTTTTACCGCAGGATTCCATTTAATAAAATTCCCTTTGGTTTTATAATCTTCGTCTGTAAACCATAAGTGATGCACACAAACTTCAGCAGTAATTTTCTTTTCTTCAAGTGGAATTTTATTCGTAAACAATTCCATTTCTTTCGCGGTCGAAAGGTGGAAAATATGCAAACGCGCTCCCGTTTTCTTTGCTAATGCTACCGCTTTTGAAGAAGAAATATAACAAGCTTCTTCACTACGAATTAAATGATGTGCCGTTACCGGAATATCATCACCATACTGTTCTTTGTAAAGCTGTAAATTATTTTTTATCGTTGTTTCGTCTTCACAATGTACTGCGATTAAAAGCGGCGTACTTGAAAAAATCTTCTCTAAAACAGCCTCATTATCTACCAGCATATTTCCGGTTGACGATCCTAAAAAGATCTTTATTCCGGCAACATTCTTTGGATTTGTTTTTAGAACTTCCTCCAGATTATCGTTAGTTGCCCCCATCATAAACGAATAATTCGCAAATGATTTCACTGCTGCCACCTGATATTTATCTTCTAATATTTCCTGAGTTACAGCATTCGGAACTGTATTGGGCTGCTCTATGAAAGATGTAATTCCTCCGGCTACCGCAGCTCTTGACTCTGACTCGATATCTCCTTTGTGTGTTAGCCCCGGTTCTCTAAAATGAACCTGATCATCAATTGCCCCCGGAATTAAATAATTCCCTTCTGCATCGATTACTTTACAATCGGATGTTTTTAAACTGATGCTGTCTGCCACTTCAACAATCAGATCGTTTTCGATTAAAACATCTCCTTCAAAAATAGATCCTTCGTTTACAATTTTGGCATTTTTTATTAGAACCTTATTCATTTTCATAGCTTTATAAAGTATTGACTAGTTTTTTCAATCGAAGTGAAATTACTCCCAGTATAGCTTCTTTAATAATAGCATTACTCATTTTAGAAACTCCTTTTGTTCTGTCAGTAAAGATAATCGGAACCTCTTTAATTTCAAATTTAGCACAGTAGGTTCTGTACTTCATTTCAATTTGAAACGCATAACCCACGAATTTAATTTTGTTGAGATTGATTTTTTCCAGCACTTCGCGTTTGTAACAAACGAAACCTGCTGTTGCGTCGTGAATTTTCATTCCGGTAATAAATTTCACATACACCGAAGCGAAATATGACATCAAAACACGGCTTAAAGGCCAGTTTACAACATTCACCCCTGTTACATATCGGGAACCAATCGCTAAATCTGCTCCACCAAAATGGCAGGCATCAAACAATTTCTCAAGATCATTGGGATTATGCGAAAAATCAGCATCCATTTCAAAAATAAAATTATACTGACGCTCCAATGCCCATTTAAAACCATGAACATAGGCCGTTCCTAAACCGGATTTTTTGGCTCTCTTCTCTAAAAATAACCGTCCTGGAAATTCTTCCTGTAATGCGACTACTTTATTGGCAGTATGATCAGGCGAATTATCATCAATAATTAAAAGATGAAAAGGTTTGTGTTGCGAAAGTACAGCTCTAACTATGCTTTCAATATTTTCGATTTCGTTGTAAGTGGGGATTATGACAATACAATCATTCATTTTTCTGAGTAATTTCACCGCAAAAGTAAACTTTTTATAGCATTTGATTCATAATAAATATATAATAAAAGTATTGACGCAAAAAATTACTAATTTTGCATCGCTATGATTGAACAACTTCACCCCCGAATTATCGAAAACAAAGACTGGGCGACACTTTTATTCGTGTTGACCTTTGCGGTTGTTGCCATGACTAAATCAGCTTATGAAACCCGATTTAGCGAATTCAGCAAGCTTATTTTTTCTGACAAGTATGCTAAAATCTATCGCGACAACAATCACCTAAGAAGCAGTTTTACTGTTGGTTTATTTTTTGTACAGGTTGTTTCCTATGCTTTTTTCATCCAGCTTACCATGCACATTTTTGGATATGCATCAAAAACAGACTGGATTTTATTCATTCAGCTTGCTACTTTTTTACTTTACTTTATTCTGGGAAAATTTTTAATTGAAAAAATTGTAGCCACTTCATTCAACATCGATGAATTTGCAGAACTTTTTAACTTACAAAAAGTAACTTACAGGACTTATATAGGCGTTTTAATCCTTCCTGTCAATGCAGTTTTGTTTTATTATGACAATATTCCTCAGATTGTACCGTTGGCAATAATCGCTATTTCACTGTGTATTAGCCTGTACTCTTATTTTATTTCAATAAAAACGTATCAAAATGCAATAATCAGCAAGTTATTTTATTTTATTTTATATCTTTGCGCTCTTGAAATAGCCCCTTATTATTTCATGTATTATTGGATTACAAAAGAGGCGGCTTAGTAAATGTTTATAATATGAAAGTGAAAACAATTTTGGTGTCACAGCCTGAACCTAAAGTGGAAAATTCTCCTTACTTTGAGCTCCAACAAAAACACAAAATAAAAATTGATTTCAGACCATTTATTCATGTGGAAGGGGTTAATGCAAAAGAGATCCGATTACAAAAAATCGATCTTAATCATTATACTGCAATCATTTTGACGAGCCGTAATGCGGTAGATCATTTTTTCAGAGTAGCAGATGAGATGCGTTATAAAGTTCCTGAAGGATTGAAATATTTCTGCCAATCTGAAGCTGTTGCATTCTACCTGCAAAAGTATGTTGTGTATAGAAAGCGTAAAATTTACGTGGGAGCAAAAGACTTTGCAGATTTATCACCGCTTATCAAAAAATACAAAGACGAAAAATTCCTATTACCGGCGTCTGATCAGTTAAATGCTGATGCACCTGTAACATTAAACAATCTTAAAGTAGATTGGGCACAGGCTGTTTTTTACAAAACAGTAATGAGCGATCTATCTGATTTGGCTGATGTTTACTACGATGTTTTAGCTTTTTTCAGTCCAACCGGAATCAAATCATTGTTTAAAAACTTTCCTGATTTTAAACAAAACGATACGAGAATTGCTGTTTTTGGAAGCACAACTCAAAAAGAAGCGCTTGATCACGGTTTAAGAATTGACATTCTTGCTCCAACTCCTGAAACGCCTTCAATGACGATGGCTTTAGAGAAATATATCGCAGAAGCAAACAAAGGAAAGTAATCCTTTTAGAAAATAACAATTTTTAAAATTCCAAATTTCAACTTTAGAGTTGAGATTTGGAATTTTTCTTTTTGACCAAAATCCTACCCTAATCTATTTGTCAAAATCTTAAAAACTTTAAGAAAGAGAAAAGCGCAATATTTTCAGCTTCCATCCAGACTTTGGAATTTTATTTTCAAATCATTTTGAGTACATTTGATTTACAACTACAATCAAATAACTGAATTTAGTTTCAAATCAAAACTCCAATGAAAATCAACTCCCTTATTATCGAAATTGACGGTATTGACAAAGAAATCCTGCGCTATTTAATGGACGATGCCCGAAAACCCATTTTGCAAATCGCCAACAAAATAGGTATTTCCGGAGCTGCGATTCATCAGCGATTAAAAAAACTGGAACAATCGGGTGTTATTTCAGGCTCTAAATTTACCGTTAACCCAAAAGTATTGGGATACAACACCATGGCCTTTGTTGGGGTTTACCTGGACAAAGCCTCCAGAAACTCTGAAGCGGTAAAAGATCTAAAAAAAATCCCCGAAGTTTTAGAATGCCACTACACCACCGGAAACTGGTCGGTATTGATCAAAATCATCTGTCGCGATAACGAACACCTAATGCAACTTTTAAATACCAAAATTCAGGCAATAGAAGGTGTTTCCAGAACAGAAACCTTTATTTCACTGGATCAACAGATTGACAGGCAGATTCAGCTTTAAAAAACAAAATCCCAATCTTTGAAATTCCAAATTCCAAAGTGATTTACTCAAAGTTTCCGCCACGAATTCACTAAATATTTAAATTCCTTGTGAATTCGGCGCGAAAAAAAAAAAAAAAAAAAAAAAAAAAATCCAAACCCAACAAAGTTGGAACTTGGATTTTTAAAAATTTGAATTTTATATCTTTAATTCCTTCTGCTTCCGGAATAAATCGAGATATAGTATAACAGCGTTGCGATCGATCCAATAGCAGCTACAACATAAGTTCTGGCAGCCCATTTCAACGCATCCTTAGCTCCCGCCTGTTCTTGCTGCGTCAGCATATTTTTATTCTTCAGCCAGGCCAATGCTCTGTTACTGGCATCATATTCTACCGGCAGCGTAATAATCGTAAATAACGTTGTTGCAGCAAAAATGATAATTCCTATCAGCAGTAGCCCCGGAAAGGTTCTGATCATTAAAATTCCGGCTAATAAAATCCATTGTACATAATTGGATGCAACACTTACAATTGGCACTAATCTGGAGCGCATTGTCAACCACTCATAACCAACAGCGTGCTGTACCGCATGACCACATTCGTGTGCAGCCACAGCAGCCGCAGCCGCATTGCGTTCGTTGTAAACTACCTCGCTTAAATTTACGGTTTTGTCTGCGGGATTATAATGATCTGTTAACTGACCAGGTGTCGAAATAACACGAACGTCTCTAATTCCATTATCTACCAGCATCTTTTCGGCGATTTCGGCGCCACTCATTCCATTTCTTAATTGTAACTTAGAATACTGCTCGAATTTACTCTTGAGCCTTGAACTCACTATCCAGCTGAACAACATAATTGCTCCGGCAAGAATTAAATATCCACTTCCCATATCTTTGTTTTTTTTTGATTGATTACTAAATTTACAGAACAAACCGCAAATTCTGAACCAAATTCAAAAAATGTCATTTTGACATTTTAGCGTCAGGATATTTCTCAAGCAACTTTACAAAAACTAAAAAACCTCTCTACAACTCCAGTTGCTTATTGACTTCTTCAAATTTCCCGATCAGATCGTTGATTTTTGCTTGTTGTTTGTTAATTTGTTTCGGACGAATGTAAAACCAGTTCACTCCTATCCAAAGCAATACCACTCCATATGTTAGCAACGCATAAACAAGAGTCATTCTCAAAGTATACTCGTACATATACAAGCCAATCCCGACACCCAATAAAATGAAGTATAAACTCAAAATCGTCGACTGCATAAACTGCTGCTTTTTTCGGATTAGAATCAAGCGTTGCAGATACTCCTGATTGGATTGTGTGGTATCGATATTTTTATAACCAGCCAGCAATCCGTTATAAACACCAACATACATTATCATCGCCAAAATCACCAGTACAATTCCTATTTTCGTAGAAATAAATTCCGGTTGATAATAATACCAGACAAAAACAATAAATGCGGTAGTTGCGAAAAGCAGCATATTGGTAATCCACAGATGGCGAAGGCCAGCCGCTTTAAATTCTTTCAATCTTCCCAATAAGTCTTTCATATCGGGCTGATTTACGGATTGTTTTTTCCACAAATCTTTGAAGTCTATATTGTTATTTTGGTCCATTTTCCTTAAATTTTTGAGTCAGTTTTTCCTTTATCCTGTGAATTTTCACTCTTGTATTTGCTTCCGAAAGCCCCACAATTTTAGCAATTTCCGCCTGCTTTACCTCCTCAAGTTCTAGCGAAATAATAATACGTTCCGTTTCAGGCAATTCAGCAATACACTGGTACAAAAACTGGATTTGCGGTTCTAACGATTGTTGTTTCTCTTCCTGCAAATTCACCGGAAGATCTGATTTAAGAAAACGTTTTTCTTTTTCGATTTGCCGCAAACAGTTATTAGAAGCTATCCTAAAAATCCATGTTCCTATGCCGGACTCATTTCTAAAAGTGTCCAGTTTTTGCCAGACAATAACAAAAGTCTCCTGAGCCAAATCCTGAGCAATATCATAATCGTTGACAAAACCCATGCAAAGCCTGAAAATTCTATCCCAATACGTTTTATAGATAACTTCAAATTCCATTAGTACTATTTTACGAAATTATTCACCTGATTTAAATACCACGCTGCATCATCATACATAATAAAGTGTAACCCTTTACCGGCATATTGAAAATTAGCCTTTTTTAAATTTTGATACTGTCCTTCAATAGCAGGTTTTAAATTTACAAAATAAGATTCCAGTAAAATTAATGAAGGACATTTTACTTGTGAGATTTTTTCTCTTAAATCGGTATTAGAAAAATCACAATACATTTCGGCAAATGTTTTTCTGTCTGATTTTACACTCCAGTCTACTATCATATCGATTTTTGAAGCGTCCTGAACCAGTCTTGGCATTGTTTTTTTCTGCATGTCTAAAAACTGAGGCTCCGTCATAGCTGTCATCTGGTTCACCATTGACGAACAGTCGTTATTTTCTTTTGATTTAAAATTAGGATCCATCAGAGCTGCCATACACGGAAGTGCGTCTACTACAACAATTTTACCTACCAATTCCGGGTAATCTGCTGCTAAAGCCAATGCAAATCCCCCACCCATACTGTGACCAATTACAATTGGCTTTTCGATTTTATTTGTTTTAATGAAGTCTGCAATTTCAGTTTCCCAATTTTTGAAGCTTGCATTTGGCTGTGGTTTCACTCCGGCAAAACCTGCCATCGTAAGTGTGTAACAAGTATGATCTTTTTCTAAACTAGCTCTGGTATCCTTCCACACATCTCCTGATGAAGCAAATCCAGGGATAAATACTACGGCTTGTTTTCCTTTTCCGGTTTTAAGAACTTCAAACGGATATTGTTTGTTTTGTGCAAATACATTTAAACATACTGCTGAAAATAATAAGGCGATAACTAAGATGATATACTTTTTCATGATAAATAATTTTAAATGGTTTAATAGTTAAATTCGCCTTTTGGATACGAGATGTTTTAAAATGTTACAGATTATTTTGAAAAAAATAAATTTCACTCTCAAAAATTCAGATTTTAACCTCAGTTCACAAGCTCGAACCCTCCGTTTTTACTGAGGCTAAGACACTCGAGAACATTAGTTATTTTTTTTTTTAAAAAATTATCTTTTCACGTTGCTGTATCAATTCGGGTCAACACAAAAAACTATAAAACGGGGTTTGCCTAAAATATGTATGTTCCGCTCCCCTGGAGCTTTTTGATGCCGGAAAATTGCATTTTCTACAGATATTTCGCTCCGCTGGAGCTGTTTCAAAAAAGCATTCACCCCTAGCTTTTGTCCTTTCGACGGAGGAGAAACCGCACTTGAAACTCCGCAAAAAATATCTCCAATCTTTGTCGAATCTTTTGTGTGATTTACTCCGTCTATTCGCTATCGCTCGAGTCTCCTTTCGGCCGAAAAGACAAACTAAACGCAAAAAACAATTCATGTAATTCGCAGCAAAATTTAAAGCACAAAAAAAAACCCAAACCCCAACAGAAGTTGGAATTTGGGATTTAAAAATATTGGGATTTAAAATTATTACCCTACCAGATTAATGATTTTACCGGGAACAATAATTACTTTATTTGGTGTTCTTCCTTCTAACTGACGTAAAGTTCTTTCGTCTTTCATGACAATTTCTTCGATCTGCTCTTTCGTTAAATCCAAAGGCAGTTCGATCGTAAAACGCATTTTACCATTGAAAGAAACCGGATATTCTTTATTGGTTTCTATTAAATGTTTAGGTTCAAAAACAGGAAAATCAACTGCTGCTATTGATTCTTTATTCCCTAATTGCAACCATAATTCCTCTGCAATATGCGGTGCATAAGGAGAAACTAAAATTGCTAACGGTTCCAAAATTGCTCTCGAATGACAGTTTTGCGCAGACAATTCATTCACACAAATCATAAACTGAGAAACAGAGGTATTGAAAGAAAAACTCTCGATGTCTTCTGCTACTTTTTTGATGGTTTTATGCAATGATTTTAAATTGTCTTTTGTTGGTTCGTCGTTGTTTACGATTAAACCATTATCATCAAAGTACAATCTCCATAACTTTTTAAGGAAACCAAATACTCCCGAAATACCAGCCGTATTCCAAGGTTTTGCCTGCTCTAACGGCCCTAAGAACATTTCGTACAAACGCAAGGTATCGGCTCCGTATTCGTTACAAATATCATCCGGCGTTACCACATTGTAATATGATTTCGACATTTTCTCGACTTCACGTCCAACGATATATTTTCCGTTCTCGTCAAAAATAAATTCTGCCGTATTAAAATCTTCTCTCCAGTTTTTAAATCTTTCTACGTCCAATTCATCCGAAGAATTTACAAAATTAACGTCCACACGAAGCGGCTGTACATTCTGATCTCCGATTTTATTCTTCGAAACAAAAGTATTTGTTCCTTCTAATCTATACACATAAGCTGTCGTCCCTAAAATCATTCCCTGATTGATCAGTTTTTTGAATGGTTCTTCGGTTGGAGCAAAACCTTTGTCTTTTAAGAATTTGTTCCAAAAACGGGAATACAATAAGTGTCCGGTTGCGTGCTCGCTTCCTCCGATATACAAATCAACACTTTCCCAATAAGCCAAGGCTTCTTTGCTTGCAAATTCATTTTCGTTGTGTGCATCCATGTAACGCATCCAGTACCATGAACTTCCTGCCCAACCCGGCATGGTGTTCAATTCTAATGGAAATACCGTTGCATGATCTACTAAATCGGTATTGACAACTTTATTATTTGTTGTGTCCCAAGCCCAAACCGCTGCATTTCCTAATGGAGGTAAACCGTCTTCGGTTGGTAAATATTTCTCTACTTCAGGCAAAATGATTGGCAAATGCTGTGTATCAATCATTTTTGGAAGACCATTCACATAATACACAGGGAATGGCTCACCCCAATAACGCTGACGGGAGAAAACTGCATCACGCAAACGGTAATTGGTTTTTCCAATTCCCTGTCCTAATTTTTCTAACGCCGTAATAGCAGCCTGAGTAGCTTCTTTATAATTTAATCCGTTTAAGAAATCAGAATTGGCAATTTCAACGTTGTCTTTCGAACCATAAGCGGCTTCAGAAATATCAACGTTGGCAAAAATATTTTTGATTTCCTGCATTCCGTTCTGACCTTTAAAGAAATTTGCAAAAGCATAATCTCTTTCATCTCCGCAAGGAACAGCCATTACAGCACCTGTTCCGTATCCGGCCAAAACATAATCACCAATCCAAACCGGAATTGGCTCTTTCGTAAATGGGTGCTCTGCATAAGCTCCTGTAAATACTCCCGAAATGGTTTTTACATCGGCCATACGCTCACGCTCGGAACGTTTTGCTGTTTTTTCGATATAGGCTTCAACCGCCTCTTTTTGTTCCGGAGTTGTAATTTTAGCCACCAAATCATGTTCCGGTGCCAAAGTCATAAAAGTCACTCCAAAGATGGTATCAGGACGAGTGGTAAATACCTCAATAAAATTTGTTTCAGGTTTCACGTTTAAAGTTTCCTGACTTTGTGCATCAAGCTGAAACTTGGAACCTAAAACTTGAAACTTCACTAATGCTCCAACCGATTTCCCAATCCAGTTTCTTTGGGATTCTTTGATAGACTCACTCCAGTCAATTTCATTTAAACCTTGAAGCAAACGCTCTGCATAAGCAGAAATACGCATACTCCATTGGGTCATTTTTTTACGAATTACCGGAAATCCTCCACGTTCTGAAACGCCGTTTACAATTTCATCATTAGCTAAAACGGTTCCTAAACCAGGGCACCAGTTTACTTCTGTTTCTGCCAGGTAGGTCATTCTGTACTTCAAAAGAATTTCTTCTTTTTGATCATCAGAATACGATTTCCATTCTTCTGCTGTGAAAATCGCAATATTATCGTCGCAAACTGCTTCTACTAATTTATTTCCCTGTTCTTCAAAAACACCTATTAACTCTGTAATATCAAATGCTTTTTCCTGTCTTTCACAATACCAGGAATTGAACAACTGAATGAAAATCCATTGTGTATGTTTATAATAGTCCGGATTTGAAGTTCGAACTTCACGCCCCCAATCAAATGAAAATCCAATTTTATCCAACTGTTTTCTATATCCTGCAATTTGTTTTCCTTCTTTATCTACTCCACCGTCAATATTAACACGCGTGGTATCTTCCGGACGCTGTCCGGTTTGAATTGCATACTGTTCTGCCGGCAATCCAAAACTGTCGTACCCCATTGGATGCAAAACATTAAAACCCTGATGTCTTTTGAAACGAGAATAAACATCTGAGGCAATATAACCCAGCGGATGTCCTACGTGTAATCCTGCCCCGGAAGGGTAAGGAAACATGTCCAACACATAATGTTTGGGTTTTTCAGAATTATTCTTTGCTGCAAAAATTTGGTTTTCGGCCCAATATTTTTGCCATTTGGCTTCTATTTCGTTTGGATTGTATTTCATTTTGTGAGTTGCTGAGTTACGGTGTAACTGAGTTGCTAAGTGTTAATGCATTATGTAAATAAGATCGCAAATTTACATTTATTACAGATTGTAACAAAAGTATTTTAATACATAAAAATAAATTATAATTTACCTAATTGGCTATAATTATTTTTAAACACATAGAAACATAGATTTAAAACTCTCGAAAAGGCGTTTCACTTGTTTAAAACATACAGAGACCACTATGTGTTAGAAACATGTTTCTTTTACAATATTTTAAACACCTACAATCTATGTTTCTATGTGTTAAATTATTTTTTTTTGTTATTAATCCAGCGGTTTACAATTTCTTCATTTTTATCAATATAAAATACAAGTCTAAAATTGCTTATATTGTACGAAAGTTAAAACTTTGGCCGTTATTAACTTCATATAAAGAAATTCTTTATTATTTTTACCCCATAATTTAAGCAAACTATGAGTTCTAACTTTGATAAATTTCAAAAGCGCAGGTTAATTTCCTCTTATTTTTCGGTTGTATTAAGTGTATTTCTGGTTTTATTCCTACTAGGGGTACTAGGATTATTCATTATCAATTCTAAGAAACTGGCTAATGATTTTAAAGAAAAAATTGCAATGACGGTTTTCTTTAAAAACGAGGCTAATGACAGCGTGATAAAAGCTTTCCATACAGAACTAAAAAGAGCGCCTTTTGCAAGATCATTCGTTTATGTAACAAAAGAAAAAGCGGCAAAAGAACACACTGACATTATCGGAGAAGATTTTCTGACTTTCTTAGGTGAGAACCCATTATTGAATTCTTACGACATTCACTTAAAAGCGGATTATGTTGAAAGAGACAGCATCCTTAAAATAGAAAGCAAACTACGTCAAAACACCATGATTGAAGATATTGTTTACGACAAACAATTGGTTAATCTGGTAAACGACAATATCAAAAAAGTAAGTATGTGGATTTTGATTATCAGTGGTTTCCTTGCGGTTATTGCTGTTCTGTTAATCAACAGTTCCCTACGTTTATCTATTCATTCGAATCGTTTTATCATCAAAACCATGCAAATGGTGGGTGCCACAAAATCGTTTATCCGTAAGCCATTTGTAATGCGCAGTGTAAAATTAGGAATGTTAGGTGCAGGTCTTGCTATCATTGCGCTGATCGGACTTCTGTTCTATGTAGAAACTAATTTCCCGGGCTTGGGTATTTTAGAAGATAAAGCCTTAATCGGATTGGTATTGTTAGCCGTATTCGGATTAGGAGTTTTGATTACCTGGGTAAGTACTCACTTTGCTACACAGCGTTTCCTAAATTTAAGAACTGACGATCTTTATTAATTTTAGATTTTAGACTGTAGATTTTAGATTAAAAAAAAGGCCTTTGACTGTACTCAGGGTCACAAAAAAGACAAAATGAAAAACAACAATAAAGAAGAACAAACACCAAAACAAGAATTCCTTTTTGACGGAATTAATTACAAAATTCTATTAATCGGAATTGGAGTTATTGCCTTAGGCTTTATCCTAATGTCTGGCGGAGGAAGCAACGATCCGAATGTTTTTAATGAAGACGTATTTAACTTCAGACGTATTCGTTTGGCTCCAACCACAGTTTTAATCGGTTTTGGAATCACCATTTATTCTATTTTCAAAAAATCTAAATAGACTCTTTAGAAAACTTAGACGTCTAAGACGTCTAAGAAATCTAATAATCTAACAATCATAATAAATGAATACATTACAAGCTATCGTTCTTGCTATTATTGAAGGCATCACTGAATTTTTGCCTGTTTCTTCAACCGGTCACATGATTATTGCCTCTTCCTTTTTCGGAATTGCTCATGAAGATTTCACTAAACTTTTCACCATTGTCATTCAGCTTGGCGCGATACTTTCGGTAGTGGTTTTGTATTTCAAACGATTCTTTCAAACACTTGATTTTTACTTTAAACTTTTGGTTGCCTTTGTTCCGGCAGTCGTATTAGGCTTATTGTTAAGTGATTTTATCGATGGTTTGTTAGAAAATCCTGTTACCGTTGCTATTTCTCTTTTGATAGGAGGCTTAATTTTACTAAAAGTTGACGAATGGTTCAACAATCCAAATACAACTGAAAGCTCTTCTGAAATCACCTATTTACAAGCTTTTAAAATTGGTTTATTCCAGTGTATTGCTATGATTCCGGGAGTTTCAAGAAGCGGCGCCAGTATTGTTGGCGGAATGTCTCAAAAATTATCCCGTACCACAGCCGCAGAATTCTCTTTCTTTTTGGCTGTTCCAACCATGTTAGGTGCAACCGTAAAAAAATGCTACGATTATTACAAATCCGGATTCGAACTGACTCACGATCAGATTAACATACTGGTAATTGGAAATGTCGTTGCTTTTATTGTAGCACTTCTTGCTATTAAATCCTTTATTGGATTTTTGACTAAAAACGGTTTTAAAGTTTTTGGCTATTACCGAATCATTGCAGGAATCATTCTGTTGCTGATTCACTTTTTCATTCATCCTCTTACGATTATATAATGACTCCTGAAGAATATTTAGACGGACAGGTTTTACTGATTGACAAACCTTTAAAATGGAGTTCGTTTCAAGCTGTCAACAAACTAAAATACCTTTTAATCAACAAAGTCGGACTTCCGAAAAAGTTCAAAATTGGTCATGCCGGAACCTTAGATCCTTTGGCAACCGGCCTATTGCTAATCTGTACCGGAAAATTCACCAAGAAAATTTCTGAGCTACAGGGTCAGGCCAAAGAATATACGGGAACATTTTACATTGGAGCTACTACTCCATCTTACGATTTAGAAACCGAAATCGATCAGACTTTTCCAACTGATCATATTAACGAAGCACTGATTCATGAAACAGTGAAACAATTTCTGGGCGAAATCGATCAGAAACCACCCATTTTCTCTGCCATAAAAAAAGACGGTGTTCGTTTGTACGAGCATGCGCGTGCAGGAGAAACTGTAGAAATTGCGACTAGAAAAACCACCATTCATGAATTCGAAATTACCCGAATAGCCTTACCCGAGGTAGATTTTAGGGTGGTTTGCAGCAAAGGGACTTATATTCGCTCTCTGGCTTTTGATTTTGGAAAAGCGATGAATTCCGGATCGCATTTAACCGTTTTACGCCGAACTAAAATTGGCGATTACGATGTAAAAAATGCTATTGACATTACCCTTTTTGAAGAAAGTCTTCAGCAGGAATAAAGCATAACATTTTTTTGAACGCCCTTTAGTGAGGTCGTGTCTTTTTCTTTTTTGTACTTTAGTCGTAAGATTAAAAACCAAAACATGAAAAACCACTTTCTGCTGCTATTGCTTGTCTTCACAATCTCATCAAACAGCCAAACCGTTAATCAAAAAATTGTTTCTACTGATATTGATAATTTCTGGAAGGCTTACGATAAAATTGTCACCGAAAAAGACAGCATCAAACAATACTCTTTTTTAAAAGAACTGTATCTCGACAAAGCTACTCCGGGGCTAAAAAGCTTACTCGAGGTCCGAAATTATACTGCCAAAGACTACATCAATGCCATAAATAAATATCCTAAATTCTGGAATTCGCTAAAACCAAACACTTTAAATGCTGCCGAACTTTATCCGGAAATTGATGCCGATATTCACAAACTGAAACAAGCTTATCCCGATTTAAAACCATCCACTATTTATTTTTCGATTGGAGCATTTCGAACAAACGGAACCATTCAGGAAGATCGGGTTTTAATTGGGAGCGAACTGAGCCTTGCAGACGAAACTACCGTTATTGATGAACTTCCGGCGTGGAGACAACCCTTTTACAAAGAATACGAGCCGAGAAAAAACATTGCATTGCTCTGCACGCACGAATATGTACATACACAGCAAAAAGAACTGGTAGAAGACCTACTTTTGATGTGTCTTTATGAAGGTGTTGCCGAGTTTGTTTCCTGTAAAGTAACCAACAAAAAATCAAGCTCGCCTGCAATTGAATTTGGAAAAAGCAATCAACCAAAAGTGATCGAACAGTTTATCGTGGATTTGTATATCAAAAGCAACAATTATAACTGGATCTGGGGCGAAAACAGAAATCATTTAAAAGTTAGAGATCTGGGATATTATATAGGTTACGAGATCTGCGAACGTTACTACAATTCATCCAAAGACAAAACGAAAGCAATAAAGACTCTAATTGAACTTGATTACCACAATGAAAAAGAAGTCGCACGTATTGTAGACGGTACCAAATTGTTTCCGCAAAATCTAAAAAAACTACGCCAGAATTACGAAAAACAAAGACCTAGCGTTGTATCCATCTCTGCATTTAAAAACGGGAGTAAAAAAGTAAAATCGGGCGAAACTGAAATCACGATTACTTTTTCGGAACCGTTAAACGGGCGCAGTACGGGAATCGATTTTGGTCCACTTGGAGAGAACTTTTTCCCAAAAATAAACACAAACAGAATCTGGTCTGCTGATATGAAATCCTGGACTATTAAAGCTGATCTAAAACCCGGCCAACATTACCAAATTTTAATTTCGGATAATTTCAGAAAACAAAACGGAGTGAGACTAAAACCTTTTTTAATCGATTTTAAAACGGCGGAGTAAAATTTCGAAACCAATTTTATTAAATAGGCTGAAAGCCTAAGAACATCAGCATGGTGCAACGCACTATGCTATAGCCAGAGCTCTTTCAGAGCAATATATTTCAAAAGCATTCTATAAAAAACGTTAAAAACAAAAAGCACATTACTTCAGGAATCCCCATAGCAATGTGCCGACTTCTTACAAAGTAGTTCTATTTCATAAGCTCTGTTTTTTTGAAGTTAATAATGAGATATACTCTTTCCTCCAAACAACAAGCCCGAAACAAAATCGTAAAATCTTTCGAATAACTTTTTCATGTTAGTGTATTTTTTAATTGTTAAACATTAAATAAACACCAATAAAAAGAGTAAATAAGAAAATGAATAATAGAAGTGGGATTACTCCTGCAAGTTACAAAAAATTGAAGCAACACAAAATATTTTAGCATATTTTTTATTACTAAAATTCTTATTCACAGCAGGATACCCGAAAAATAAGGCTGTTCGACGATATATTTCTTAAAAACTTAAGGAATCTAATCCAACCATCTTAATCACATTTATCGACTTACTAAATATCAAAAAGCGGTTTGTTTTTAAGCTTCTCCAAGATTTTTGCTGATGGTAAATTATCTTTGTCTATAAAGGCTTTCATTTGGGGAATATTATCGCAAAAAATAATATCCAGAGAAAATCTATCCTTTCCATAAATACCACGATGGATCATATTGGCAGAAAAAATCAATAAATCTCCCCGATTCAATCTTACAATTTCTCCACGTTTTAAATCGTCACTTTGGAGACGGCCTTTCAAAGAATTCCTAACCTCAAACTCTTCCGGCAAATCCCATTCGCGATGTGTTGTTGGAATCAGTTCAATTCCACGTTCAGTTTTCATGGGAATTCTGAAATGAACTACATTTTGAGTTTTGATGGCCTCCTTTTGATCTTCGACGGACATTCCCGTATATTGTATGTCACGGTGCCAATAATTCTTCCGGGCTTCATCTTTTGGATCAAAAAAAAGCTGGGTATTCAAAAAAACAGGAGGTTTAGGAAAGATAACACTTAGTATTTCTTCAAACTTGTCCTGGGCAATAAATTCAAAAAGACTTGTTTTTTCTTCCTCAGTTAAACCATCACCCTTGGTTAGACTGTGACTGTTTAAAACTCCTTTTTCATAGCTTATTTCATTATCACGCAACCAAATTTCATGGAATTTAACTAATCCTTTTTCAATTACTGCCAGTTCATTTTCAGAAAAGAAATTCTCCAGAAATACGTATCCGTTTTGTTCAAAACTATTCATATTACTCCCTGATTTCCAGCACGCGCATGATATCCATAAGTTCATTTTGAGTACTTAGCCCTTTGTCGGTCAAATACCACAACTGCAAATCGGTTTTAATTTTTTCATCAATTACACCAAATTCCTTTTTATAATTTATCACTAACTCGATGGCTTCTTTTGGTCTCGGTCCCCAATCTGCACGGGCTATTCCGGTTTCTTTACAAATCACAATCACTTTTGGAATCGCTCTTCCGCCATTGGTCAGGTATTGATTCATTAATGCGTCATTCTCATCACGAAAAACGATTCGCAGGTCTATTTTTTTATGCGATGCTAAAGCCATCTTATTAATAATAGGAAGTATCTGTGCCGCATCGCCACACCAGCCTTCAGAAATCACCAGCCAGATGTAATTGTACTTTAAGTTTTCTAATTCGGAAACTACTTCATCCGAAACTTTCATGGTTTTCTCTAGTCGGTTCATCCTGGCCTCATTCAGCTTAGTGTAATTGGTTAAGCTTTCAGATTGTTCATTGCCTGTTGATTTCCCTTCCAGTAATAAATCGGTAACTATTTTTCGATATTCGGTATACGAATGACTATTGAATAATGCTTTGGCTATACTACTTTTCATGTTTAGGATTTTTTGAATTCTATAAAATTACAACTTTTAAAAGGACTTAAAGAATGACTTTTGTCACATTCGGAGAAATCCGAAAAATCACTATAAATTTAAAACGAAAAGAACTATTATTTTTTTTAAAACATTATTTCTAAAAATCAGAATATGTCTATATTTGCACAAATTAATGCAACACAAACATGAAATATAAAAGAATTCTTCTAAAACTTAGCGGAGAGGCCTTAATGGGTGATTTACAATACGGTATTGATCCGAAAAGATTAGGCGAATATGCAGATGAGATTAAGCAGATTCATGACAAAGGAGTAGAAATTGCTATTGTAATTGGAGGAGGAAATATTTTTAGAGGCGTTGCAGGTGCAAGTGCCGGTATGGATAGAGTACAAGGCGATTATATGGGAATGCTTGCTACTGTAATTAACGGAATGGCTTTGCAGGGAGCACTTGAAGACAAAGGAATGAAAACGCGTTTGCAGACTGCTTTGAAAATGGAATCTATCGCAGAACCATATATCAAAAGAAGAGCAGACCGTCATCTTGAAAAAGGAAGAATCGTAATTTTTGGTGCCGGAACCGGAAATCCTTATTTTACAACTGATACAGCTGCCGTTTTAAGAGGTATCGAAATCAATGCAGATGTGATCTTAAAAGGAACTCGTGTAGATGGTGTTTATGATTCTGATCCGGAGAAAAATGCATCAGCTGTGAAATTTGATTTTATTTCGTTTGATGATGTTCTTAAAAAAGGACTAAACGTGATGGATACTACAGCTTTTACTTTAAGCCAGGAGAACAAATTGCCAATCGTTGTTTTTGATATGAACAAAATTGGTAATCTTTTGAAAATCTGTGAAGGTGAAAACGTTGGAACAGTAGTTAATATCTAGACTACTTAGATTGTTGGAATATTAGATTATTCGATTTTTAAAAGTTGTAATACTCTTAACATAGACAATCAGACAAAAAAGAATACCTGTTGATTAAAATTTTAGATCTGCATTTTTTTGAATTTCTCGTAATCCAAAAATGTAACCATCTAAAAATCTAAAAAAATATTAGTTAGTAAATTTAGTGAGTTCCTTTTTTAGAAATCTAAAAAATCGAATAGTCTAAAAATCTAAAAATCTAAAAAAATGACTGAAGAAGTAGAATTTATATTAGACAGTACGGAAGAATCTATGAACGGTTCGATTGCGCACTTAGAGAAAGAATTTCTTAACATTCGTGCGGGAAAAGCTTCTCCGGCTATGTTGGGAAGTGTTTTTGTAGATTATTACGGAGCTGCAACACCACTTTCTCAAGTATCAAAAATCAGTGTACCTGATGCCAGAACAATTACATTACAGCCTTTTGAAAAAAACATGTTGTCTGTAATTGAAAAAGCGATCATGGTTGCCAACATTGGTTTTAATCCGATGAACAACGGAGACGTTATTATCATCAGTGTTCCGCCTTTGACAGAGGAACGTCGTAAAGAACTGGCAAAACAAGCGAAAGCTGAAGCTGAAGATGCTAAAATTGGTGTTCGTAACGTACGTAAAGACGCCAATACAGATATCAAAAAATTAGAAAAAGAAGGAACTTCTGAAGACATTTGCAAATCAGCTGAAGAGCAGGTTCAGAATTTAACCAATACTTACATCAAAAAAATCGATGAGTTACTGGCTGCGAAAGAGGCCGAAATCATGAAGGTGTAATCCTATTCAACACAAAATAAAAGTCCGTTTAGTTAAATTATAACTGAGCGGATTTTTTTATTGTTATTTTTGCATACCAAAAGTACAATTAGTCCGTTTTTGAAAACTATGACATTCTCTATGAAGCTATTCTGTTTGTTGACTTTGTTTTTCACGCTTACCATTCAGGCACAATTTCAAATAAACGGAATTGTAACGGACTCTAATAACAAACCTCTTCCTTTTGCTACCATTACAACTTCCGATAGCAATAATACCATCACGGATGTCGACGGAAAGTTTATTCTGAAAGCTCTTTCAAAACCGGAATCTTTTACCGTTTCCTACATTGGTTTTCAAACGAAGACAATTATAATCACTGATCACAAAACCTTTTACCCCGTTTTTCTTTTTCAAAAGACTGATGATTTAAAAGAAGTTGTGGTCTCCAACGAAAATCCGGCTCTTACGATCATCAAAAAGGTCATTGCGAATAAAAACAAAAACAATCCGCAAAAAAAGCTGAGCAGTTTCGAATACAAAAGCTACAATAAACTTATAGTAACAGCCAATCCTGATTCTATTGACGGTAGAATTGACTCTACAGCAACCTATAAAAATCTCGACAAGAAACGTATTAACATTGATTCTTCCGATTATAAATTCAAAGAAATCATCAGCAAGCAGCACTTGTTTCAAACCGAAAAAGTTTCACAATATCAGTTTGGTAACAACAGACTGAAAGAAACGATACTGGGCACGAAAATGTCCGGATTTAAACAGCCTATTTATGAGGTTATCGCTTTTAATCTCCAATCGATTTCGATTTACGATCCGAAATACGAACTGTTTGAAACTAAATATGAAAACCCAATTTCGAATAGTGCTTCTCAAAGTTACAATTACAAGATTCTGGATACTGTGAACATCAAAGGCCGGGACACCTATATGATTTACTTCAAAAACAAACAAAGAAGAAAATCATCCGGTTTAGAAGGAGTTTTGTATATCGATCAGGAGAACTTTGCTGTAGCTAAAGCGGTAATGCGTATCAAAGGGGTTCTGGATATTAGCGGAATTCATGAATTTGAATACGTACCCAGTGAAAAAATATGGTTCCAAAGCAACACTACTTTTAAAATTGTAAAAGGGAAAAACGATGACGATATTAAGATTTTAGGTGGTACAATTCAATTTGACGGAGATGTTGAGGATAATTTCGAACCCCGAAAAAAGTCGGCTTCCGATTTTACTTATCTGCTTTCTGAGAGTAACAACTTTGACATCCACTACAACACTACTGCCCCTATAAAAGATCCAGCGCTTTATATTGAAATTAAAGACGATGCCAACAAAAAACCGGAATCCTTCTGGGAAGAATACCGAAAAGAAGATCTGGACTTAAAGAGCCAAAGAACCTATCAGTTGATTGACAGCCTTTCGATAAAAAAAAGAATCGAAAATCGTCTGGGGCTTGGACGAAAAATCATCAATGGGTATTTACCGATTGGTCCTATAGATCTGGATTTAAAAAAGATTATCAGTTACAACAACTACGAAGGTTTCAGATTAGGGCTTGGCGGTATTACCAACGACCGTTTTTCTAAAAACTTCAGAATCGAGGGATACTCGGCTTACGGAACAAAAGACGGTCAGCACAAATACAGCCTGGGAGCAGGATTTTTATTAGACAAAAACACCAATACATGGGTAAACGGATATTATACCGATGATGTTCGAGAGATTGCAAGTACCATTTTTGCCGTTGACAAACGTGTCTTCAAAATTTACGATCCGCGTCCGATTAACATTAGTACTTTTTATCAATATGTGGGTTGGAAAGCTAATATTCAGACTAAAATTATTCCTAAAACGGAAGCTGTACTGGAATTTTCAAGAACTTATGTCGAGCCTAAATTTGATTATCTTTTTAATTACAATGGAAAGCTGTATTCGGATTATATCATGACTACGGCAATGGTTTCGATCGTCTGGGCTCCTTTTAGCGCTTTTATGCAGACTCCGACCGGGAGAACTGAAACCGATAAAAGATTTCCAAGGTTCACTTTTCAGTACACCCAATCATTACCTAATGTGATGGAGAATGATTTTACTTTTGGAAAAATAGATTTCAAAGCGGAATATGAGAAGAAATACTTAAACGGTCAAAAAACGAGTTTGCTTCTACAGGGAGGTTATGCTACGGGCGATGTTCCCATTACCCATCTTTACAATACCATGCCCAACAACTTAACAAAGGAGAACATTATCCAGCGTATTACTTTTGCCGGACGAAACAGTTTTGAAACGATGTTTTTCAATGAGTTTTTCTCCAGTCAATATGTCTTTTTTCAACTTAAACATGGTTTTGACCGAATCAAAATTCTCAAAAAAGTGCGTCCTTCTCTAGTACTGGTAACAAGAATGGCATGGGGAAATATGGAAAATCCGCAACAGCATGTAGGCCCACTCTATAAAACTTTAGACAGAGGCTTTTTTGAATCTGGAATTGAACTAAACAAAATTTACAAGGGTATTGGTTTAGGCGGCTTTTATCGCTATGGCCCTAACCAGTTAATGAGATTTGAGGATAACATTGCCGTTAAGATTTCTTATGTGCTGGATTTAGGTCTTTAAGTCTAAAATTCCCATTTTTTTTAATTCCAAATTCCAAATGGAGACTTAGTTTTGTTTCAGCAGAAAGGAAAACCACAAAGAAATAAGAAAGCAAAAAATCCCAAACTCCAACAAAATTGGAATTTGGGATTTAAATTATTGGATTTTAATTCCTTTATGGTTTTAAGATCAATACCGAAGGTGTATTGTTCAGCCAGGTACTTTGAGATTCGATTAACTTTTTCCAGCTGTCTAAACTGATAATCATTAAATTTTGAGTCTCTAAAAACTCTTTCTTAATCGTTCGATCGTGCATGATCATAATGTGATTTGGTGCAATCTGTTCGATAGAACGAATTGTTTCCTGAATATCTCTGGTGCTTTTTACTTCTCCGCTGGCATCCAGCACGGTAATCTGAGAGCCGTTGTTGTTGATTAGCTTTTTGGCATAATCAATTAAGAAAGCATCTTCCTTACTAAAAACCGGCATGAAAACCTGGTTGATCTCTTCCAGATCCTTATCGATAAAAATTCCCACCGGCATTTTGCTTTTTGCAATAATATGACGTGTTCTTTCATCAAAAGGAGAATTTTCAAACAAACCTTCTTTTCCTGTGAACTTATCGATTAAACGATCCGGATTTACGATTCTGGTTGTGAATCCAAGAATTTTACCCAACAGGGTTCCTTCAAAAATAGACTGTCCTAATCCAACCAGTAATAAATCATACTCTCCCTGATTTGCGGTATCAATAATATCGGTATCAATATCGTTTGTTACTTTAAAAACACTAACCATATTCTGATTCAGACGTTCTGATTCTTCGACCACCGGCAACAACATTTTGCGCTCGTGGTCTTTTACATCAAACGAATGTATTTCGGTACTTAACGACAAATGCATGGCAGTCACAACCGAATTATCGGCTTGTTTTTTAACCAGACTGTTAGCCAGTTTAAGCAGTTTTTTCCCTTTTTCAGGCGTTGCAAAAGAAAGCAGAATTTTATACTTGCTTTTATTGCCAATTTCCTGCGGAATGGCGGTTACCTTATCTTTAAATATAAAATCTATTAAATCAAGTGCCGGGCCGGTCATAAACGTAGTTACCAAAGCCATAATCACCATCATGGTAAAAATTTCTGTCGACAGCACTCCTAAGTCATAACCAATGTTTAAAACTACAAGTTCCATCAAACCACGGGTATTCATTAAAGCTCCGATCGCTAAACTGTCTTTCCAGCTTTGTCCGACAAATTTTGCAGCAAAAGCACTTCCGAAGAACTTTCCGGCTACGGCTACCCCGATAATTACGGCAGTTACTTTCCACAAATACGGATCGTTCAATAAACCAATTTGTGTACGCAAACCGGTAAATACAAAGAACAATGGCAATAAAACGATGATCGCAACATCCTCTACTTTTTCGATAAAAATATTTCTAAAGGTATTGTTTTCAGGCATAATGGCTCCGGCTAAAAAAGCACCAAACAAAGCGTGAATTCCGATAAGTTCAGCAGCATAAGCAGAGAAAAGTAATGTCAGAAAAAAGATGGCAACTACAGGCTTGTTCAAACTCTCACGTGTTGAATTCAAGTCACCTACACGTTTTAAAAACGGACGAACTATTTTCAGCATGATAATTACATACAAAATAGCCAATCCAATTACATACAAAGCGCTTGTAAATGAACCTGCTTTTACAATAGCAATTACTACAGCCAAAAGGCACCATGCGGTAATATCATCGGCAGCAGCACAAGTAATGGCAATGGTTCCTAGTCTTGTTTTTTGCATTCCGCGTTCCTGCACTATACGCGCAAGAACCGGAAATGCCGTAATACTCATCGCAATTCCCATAAACAGTCCGAAAGAGGCAAACTCAACCCCTACCGGCGCAAAAGTATGGTAGATAAAATAAGCTAATGAAAGACCCAGGGCAAAAGGGATTACAATACTTGCGTGACTTATAACTACAGCATCATGTGCTTTATTTTTCAAAACTTTCAAATCCAATTCCATCCCAATCACGAACATGAAAAGAATCAAACCAATCTGACTTAAAAATTGCAGGTTCCCTAAAGATTCTTTTGGGAATAAAGCGGCAGAAAATTCAGGAAAATACATTCCGACCAAAGAAGGTCCTAAAACAATTCCGGCTATCATTTCTCCAATTACAGAAGGCTGTCCTATTTTTCTAAAAAACCACCCAAACAAACGTGCTACTAAAATAATAGTCACGATCTGTGCTAATAAAATTGCCAGAGGGTGCTGTAGATTTTCTATCATCGAGTGAAGAAAATCGTTCCAATGATTACTTTCTATTTTTTTATGAACGACTCCGCGTCCGGCCTCAAGTGAAACCCCTTTAGCAATTACCCAGTAGATCAGACCTGTAAAACCGCCAATAACCGTAATGTAAAACAAGGAGTTTTTAAGATTATTCATAACTCGTTTTTTTGATTTATTGCTGCAAATATCAACACTCCAATTGTAGTGCAAAAGTAAATTTACCGCTAATTTTCAATCCATGTAACAAGTCCGAAAAACTTTGTAATAACTTATTTATTTCACAATAACCAATTGGAATTGTGGGCAAAGTCAAAAGCTTGTGTAACTAAAAAGGGGGGGGCTTCGACTCCGCTCAGCCTGACATGACTTTGCTCAGCCTGACTTCGACTTCGCTCAGTCTGACATCACTTCGCTTAGTCTGACGTGGCTTCGCTCAGCTTGATTGCACCTCTGCATTAGCTAATAGTTTTATAGTTTCACTCTTTTCAAAAACTCGGCACGATAGGTTTCACTTAGAATCAATGCACTGTTTTTACCCTCTTTTTCCTGGTGGTGCAAAACAATTTCATTGTGATTAAAAAACTTTATCGCCTTTACTGCTACGATTTCCTTTTTATTGACACGACAAAAATCGGCTTCGGGAAGTTCCTGCAAAAGGGTATCGAATTTCACATTTTTTAAGTTCAGCAAACTGCCGTCAGTAAGAAGTACGGTTTTATCACGACTGTCACCAACCGCCGTTTTGATGTACAGAATCTGATTGAAGTAAAGTAATGTTTTGCCTTTGTCTGTATTTAACTGAATGAACTTTTTTGCTGCATCAGGTTTATCGAAACGCTCCAGGGCTTTCGAAATCGCTTTTTGCAAACGTTCAAGCTTTACCGGTTTGGTAATGTAATCTACCGCATCGATATTAAAAGCTTCGGCAGCATATTCTTTATAGGCGGTACAAAAGATAACCAGCTTATTGTCCAGCATTTCTGCCAGATGTAAACCATCAATACCCGGCATTTCGATATCCGATATTAACAGATCAAAATCGAGATTCGGTATTTCGGCTAGGAGTTTTTCGGGATTGTTGAATGTTTTTACAATTTCCAATTCAGGAACCTGTTCACAAAGCATTTTCAGATACGTTAAGCCCGGCAGCTCATCGTCCAGCAGCAAGCATTTCAGTTTTGTATTCAAGTAAATCTATTTTTAGATGAGCAATATAAACGTCATTTTCGACAAACCGTTCGAGTTTGAAGTTATTTTTATAAATAATTCTTAATCGATGCTCTAAAGTCGCATGACCAAAACCGCTTCGTTCTTTTTTTAAGACTTTTTTATTTGATATTTTATTCGAAACTGTCATAAAAAAAGCATTGTCTCTAAACTCAAAAACTACCGAGATAAAGGCATCAGCACTCTGCAAATCAGCATGCTTGAACGCGTTTTCGATTAAGTCAATCGAAATTAACGGTGCCAATAAAGGCTGTTCGTATAATTTATCTTCTTTATTGATGTTGGTTTTAATTTTCAATTCAAAAAGCGGACTGATTTTGATTTTATTAATTTCAATTAAATTCAATGCAAAGTCAATTTCCTCCCGGGCAGTAACAAATTTCTTTTTGCTCTCATACAGAATATAGTCCAATACGTTGGCCAGTTTATCTAAAGCAAAATACGTTTGATAGGCATGAGATTGTATCGAATTTAAAATATTCTTAAACAAATGCGGATTCAGTTTAGACTCTAAAGTTTCTAACTGTAGGTCGTTGACTTTCATTTCGAGTGCATAGAAACTTTTCTCCGCATCATCTTTTGCTTTTTTGAACTGCATTAGTTGATACATCAAAAAACAGATGATGACGATCAGCAATAAAAGAATCGCCAGAAAAATAAAAGTGATGGTATTGTCTTGCATTGTTTATGTAAAGTTTAAATTTCTTTTACCTGCATCCATTAATGACTGGAAACAAATTTCAACCCGATAATCGAAGCAATTAAAGTGGAAAGAAAAAATATTCTCCAGAAAGTAGCGGGTTCCTTAAAAATTAAGATTCCAACCAGAACAGTTCCAACTGCTCCAATTCCGGTCCAAACTGCGTATGCTGTTCCAATGGGCAGCACCTGCGTGGCTTTATACAGCAAAAACATGCTGATAGAAAGACAAACAAAGAATCCAATCATCCAATAAGTTGAAACAACTCCTGTCGTTTCTTTGGCTTTGCCCAGACAAGAGGCAAATGCAACTTCAAAAAGTCCTGCGATAATCAATAAAATCCAATTCATTTTCTACGCCTTTTTAAATGAGATACAAATATGAGAAAAGCTAACGTAGAATGCTACAAAATATCCCATTTTTAGACTTTACGAACATTCCAATTGTGTTAACAAACCGTAAAAACCAAGCCGAAAATTTATGATTTCGAGCACTTTTCACTACATTTGCATCCATTTTACAAATTTTATGAAAAACGCTGCACAAGTTGGATTTTGGGAAAAATTGGCCCGAATCATACTTAAAAATAGAATTTCTATACTCGTTGGGGTCGCTGCCCTGACAATTTTCCTTGGTTACCAATGGAAAAACCTTTCCATGACTTATACCGAAGCAAACTTGCTTCCTAAAAATCATATTGCAAACAAAGACTATCAAAAATTTCTGGATAAATTTGGTGAAGAAGGAAACCTTATTGTGATTGGTTTTCAGGATAAAAAATTCTTCACACCAAAAAATTTCGCCGCCTGGAATGAGCTGATGACGGGTCTTAAGAAATCGAAAGAAGTAGATTTAGTAGTTTCTCTAAACGATTTAAAGAAACTCGAAAAAGATACAGTAAACGAAAAATTTGTTCTGGCTCCATTTATTGATCAAAGCAAAGCAGCAGATCCTGAATATTTAAAAAAGGCGCAATATGACTTGTTTCATAATTTACCTTTTTACGAAGGATTGCTTTACAACAAAGAAAGCGGCAGCATTCGTTCGGCCATTTACATGAACAAAGCGCTTGTAAATACTGCTGAAAGAAAAACATTCATTCTGGAAAATCTGGTTCCTAAAATTGATAAATTCGAAAAAACCACGGGAATCGACTTGCGCGTTTCCGGAATGCCTTACATCAGAACGATCAATGCCGACAATATGAAAGGCGAAATCGGGCTTTTTATTGGTGCGGCTTTATTAACGGTTTCCTTGATTTTCTTTTTCTTCTTTCGTTCGTACAGAGCCACCTTCATCTCTATTTGTATTTTGATTGTTGGAGTAATCTGGTCTTTCGGAACTTTAGGCTTGTTTCATTATAAAATCACGATTCTAACGGCGATCATCCCGCCATTAATTATTGTAATCGGAATTACGAACTGTATTTTCCTGATCAATAAATACCAACAGGAAATTAAACTTCATAACAATCAGGCAAAGGCTTTACAGCGTATCATTTCGAAAATTGGAGTTTCGACCCTAATGACAAACCTGACGACTGCGATAGGTTTTGCGACCTTCATGATTACCGGAAATGATTTGCTTTTTGAATTTGGTCTTGTGACTTCTATCAATGTAATCTCTGTGTATTTACTGACGCTTTTAATTGTACCGATCATTTACAGTTTTATGTCGGTTCCGGGCGAAAAACATTTGTATCACCTCACCAAAACATACATTTCAACCTTATTGAATTTTGTTGAAAATGTGGTAAAAAATAAACGAAAAGTAATTTATATCATTTACGGTTTATTGTTAGCCTTCAGCGTTATTGGAGTTACTCAAATGAAAGTTTCAGGAAGTTTAATTGGTGAAATGCCAAAAAGCGCCTCTTTCTTTAAAGATATTATCTTCTACGAAAAAGAATTCAATGGTGTAATGCCGCTTGAGATTATGATTGATACCAAGAAGAAAAAGGGTGTCATGAAAGCCTCTACTATCCGCAAAATGGATGAATTACAAAACACCATTATAGAAATGCCCGAATTAGCGAAACCGGTTTCTATAGTGAACCTGGTGAAGTATTCGAAACAGGCTTTTTACAACGGAAATCCGGAATATTATCAATTGCCAACATCGCAGGAACAAACTTTTATTTTGTCGTATGCTAAAAATGCAACGAAAAACAGCAAAGAAAACCTGATGAAAGCTTACGTAGATTCGACTGGACAATATGCCCGAATCACCACTTTTATGAAAGACATTGGTACGGATGAAATGGCAAAAGTGGAAAAAGAACTGCATAAGAAAATTGACGAGATTTTCCCGAAAGACCGTTATGAAGTTACCGTAACCGGAAAGGCATTGGTATTTCAAAAAGGAACCTCTTATCTGGTTGACAATCTAATTGAATCTTTAATTTTCGCGATACTTGTAATTGCTGTATTGATGCTTTACTTGTTCCGATCGTTCAAAATGGTTTTTGCATCGGTAATTACGAATATTTTACCGCTTTGTATCACCTCGGGACTGATGGGATATTTTGGCATTCCATTAAAACCTTCAACGATATTAGTATTTAGTATTGCATTCGGAATCTCGGTAGACAATGCGATTCAGTTTATGGCGAAGTACCATCATGATTTGTTGCAGAATAACGGAAAGGTAAAAAAATCAGTTTTCAGTGCTTTAAGAGAAACCGGAATCAGTACTTTTTACACTTCGGTGGTTTTAATTTTAGGATTTGCCACTTTCACGCTTTCCAGTTTTAGCGGAACCATTGCATTAGGAGGATTAATTTCCTGTACATTAGCGTTTGCCATGTTTGCAAATCTATTAGTTTTACCTGCTTTGGTATTGACTTTTGAGAAGAAAAAAGCTAAGAAAGAGGATTTGGAGAATTTGGGAGGATAAACACCAATTTCACTAATTATCACAGATTGATAACTTAGACTTTTATGACGGATTAAAACACAATATTGTCATTTCGACGAAGGAGAAATCCTCACGAGAAACTCGACAAAGATTGACGAATTTCTTTGCGAAATCACTGGTGTGATTCCTCGTTCCTCGGAATGACAAAAAAATTGCTTCTCTTGAAATCGAGAGCACTAGCCCCGATCGAAGCGGCATCCTTTCTATTTTTCCTTTAAAAACAGAAAGATATAGCGAAGAGCGGGAATCAGCTTCAAAAATTAATTATTATCGATTATATTTGCAGTTGTTCAAAATGAATATTACTTAATATCAATTATATATAAAAATGAAACACACAAAAGTTAGAGACTTATTAAACAGTACGACGACGTTACAGGAAGTGAATGCAAAAGGATGGGTGAGAGCTTTTAGAAATAATCAGTTCATCGCGCTTAATGACGGTTCTACCATTAATAATATACAATGTGTTGTTGATTTTGAAAATACACCTGATGAAACTCTAAAAAGAATCACTACCGGTGCTGCTATTTCTGTAATCGGTACTTTGATCGAAAGTAAAGGTGCGGGTCAGAAATACGAAATTCAGGTAAACAAACTGGAAATCTTAGGAGATTCGGATGCGGAGAAATTCCCAATACAGCCAAAAAACAAACCTAGTTTAGACTTCTTGCGCGAAAATGCACATTTACGTGTACGTACCAATATGTTTGGTGCTATCATGCGTGTGCGTTCGGTATTGTCTTATGCTGTTCATAAATATTTTCAGGACAAAGGTTTCGTTTACGTAAATACTCCAATTATTACCGGTTCTGATGCAGAAGGTGCAGGAGAAATGTTTAAAGTTACCGCTTTGCCTTTTGACAATACCCCAAGAACAGAAGACGGAAAAGTAAACTACAAAGAAGATTTTTTCGAAAAAGAAACGAACTTAACGGTTTCCGGACAATTAGAAGGTGAAACCTACGCAATGGCTTTAGGTCAGGTTTATACTTTTGGACCAACTTTTAGAGCCGAAAATTCAAATACTTCCCGTCACCTTGCAGAATTCTGGATGATCGAGCCGGAAGTCGCTTTCAATAATCTGGATGACAACATGGATCTTGCTGAAGATTTTATTCAGTATGTTATTAAATATGCTTTAGACCATTGTCAGGATGATTTGAAATTTTTAGAAGGAAGACTTTTAGACGAAGAAAAATCAAAACCTCAGGCAGAAAGAAGCGAAATGGCTTTGTTAGAGAAACTAAACTTTGTTTTAGAGAACAACTTCAAACGTGTTTCTTATACTGAAGCAATTGACATTTTAAGAGATTCAACTCCAAATAAAAAGAAAAAATTCCAGTATATCATTAACGAATGGGGAGCTGATTTACAATCAGAACACGAGCGTTATTTAGTAGAGAAACACTTTAAATGTCCGGTAATTTTATTTGATTACCCTGCAAACATTAAAGCGTTCTACATGCGTCTGAATGACAATACGGAGCCTGGAAAAGAAACCGTTCGTGCCATGGATATTCTTTTCCCTGGAATTGGAGAAATCGTTGGCGGTTCTGAAAGAGAAGAGCGTTACGACGTTTTGGTTGAAAAAATGAAAGCCTTAGAAATTGACGAAGAAGAATTATCATGGTATTTAGACACCAGAAGATTCGGATCGGCAACTCACGCAGGTTTCGGACTTGGATTTGAGCGTCTGGTATTGTTTGTAACCGGAATGACAAACATCCGCGACGTGATTCCTTTCCCGAGAACTCCAGGAAATGCAGAGTTTTAAAAAAAGGCACTAAGGTACTGAGATACTAAGGTTCTAAGCTTTTTTTAAATATCATAAAATTTGTTTCAGGTTTCAGGTTTTAAGTTGTCGATTGTTCCTCAACATTGAAACCTGAAACTTGAAACTTTTAACAAAAACAAATGCTAAAGCAATTTTTAAATCTAAAATTATCCCAAAAATTATCTCCACAGCAAATTCAGCTGATGAAGTTAATTCAATTGCCTACGCAAGCTTTTGAGCAACGTTTATTGGAAGAAATGAACGAGAATCCGGCCCTCGAAGCCGGTAAAGAAGACGAATACGAAGCCGATGAATTTGCCAATGAAGACTACGACGATTACGATGATGCTGAATCAGACCGAATCGAAGCAGACGACATTAACATTGACGAATACCTAAGCGACGACGATACACCTGATTACAAAACTCAGATGAACAATTACAGTGAAGACGAAGAACGCGAAACTCCTTTTGCTTCGCCAATTAGTTTCCATCAGGACTTAATCAATCAGCTGAATACTTTTATTCTAAACGATGAAGAACGCGAAATCGCTGAATTCCTTGTTGGAAGTATTGATGATATGGGTTACATCCGCAGAAGTGTTCCGGATATTGTAGACGATATGGCTTTTACCCAGGGAATTTACACCGATGAGAAAATGGTCGAAAAAATGCTTCATGTCATTCATGAACTCGAACCTTCGGGAGTTGGAGCACGTGATTTACAGGAATGTCTGTTACTGCAGTTAAAGCACAAAACTCCGACCGAATATATTGATTTAGCGATTGATATTATCGAGAATCAGTTTGATGCTTTCACCAAGAAACATTATGACAAACTATTACAGAAATACGGTGTTTCGAACGAACAGCTTAAAAAAGCCATTCACGAAATTGAAAGACTGAATCCAAAGCCGGGAGGCTCTTACACAGGAAACAATAAAGTAACAGAGAACGTTGTTCCCGATTTTGCCATCAGAATCGTTGACGGAGAACTGGAACTTACCTTAAACGGACGAAACGCTCCTTCTCTGCACGTTTCTAAAGATTATCAGGAAATGATGCAGACGTATAAAGATTCCCGCGATAAATCATCGGCACAGAAAGACGCTGTTCAGTTTATCAAACAAAAGCTGGATTCAGCCAAATGGTTTATCGATGCTATCAGACAGCGTCAGGAAACCCTTTTTGTTACCATGAACGCTATCATGCATTATCAGGAAGAATACTTTCTGGACGGTGACGAAACCAAACTAAAGCCAATGATCTTAAAAGACATTGCAGATATGGTTGGTTTGGATATTTCGACGATCTCCCGTGTAGCCAACAGTAAATATGTTGAAACACCATACGGCACAAAACTAATTAAAGAGTTTTTCTCTGAGGCCATGAAAAATGATCAGGGAGAAGATGTTTCTACTTTAGAAATTAAAAAAATCCTTCAAAATACTATTGAAGAAGAAGATAAAAAGAAACCTTTACCGGACGATCAACTGGCAGAAATCCTGAAAGAAAAAGGATACCCGATTGCCCGAAGAACTATTGCAAAATACCGCGAACAATTAGACATTCCGGTAGCAAGAATGAGAAAGAAGATTTAAGTTTTTAATCTTTTTACAAGAAGAAAAAAATATTCTATTAAACAAACCTAACAGCTTTTTAAACACTGTTAGGTTTTTTTATACCTCAAAAACAACAACCCCGACAGGTTTTTGTTTTATAACTGTTTTTATCAAATTTATCGTTCTGTCAGGCTGAGCGAAGTCGAAGCTTTGCGCATAGGGCTTCAACTTCGCTCAGCCTGACAGTCGTTTTCGAAAAAAACAAACCCGACAGATTTCAAAAACCTGTCGGGTTTGTTTTTTAAACCGTTTCAATTATTTATACTGACTTGGCGTTATCGTAATCTGAAACAAATAATTTTCTTTTTTGTCATCGTAATTATAGATCAGGGTAAAATCATTATCCCGAAAAGCTTTAAGCCCCGGATTTGCTTTAACCGTACTTAAGAGACTTTCTTCTATATTTCGCTTAATTACTTCAATTTCGGCAGTTTCTTTTTCAACATTCAACAAAGTCAGATTGTATTGAACCACTTTATCTTTAGGCAGCGTAACGTTATCCAAACGAATTCCCTCCTGAATGTTCAAAGGGCAATTATCATTGTATTTTGCAACCAATTCAATCATTGCTTTATCTGTCACCGGCTCTTTAAAAGAATAATACACAATCAAAGCCAGCAATAATGCTGCAATTACAGATACTATTAAAATGGTTGAATTCTTTTTTTTAGTTAGTTGCTGCATCTGTTTGTTTGTTTTGTTAAGAATAGAAAATTTTATTTATCCTGAATCTTTTTCATGGCATTAAAATAGGCTGCACGGCTTAATGGCTCATACTCTTCAGTCTCCCCAAGCATCACTAACTTATCATTATCCGTTTTACGAAAACTGTAGTTGGCAAGATTTCCTGTACGGGTGCAAACTGCATGAACTTTAGTGACATATTCGGCGGTTGCCATAAGTCCCGGCATGGGTCCAAAAGGATTTCCTTTAAAATCCATATCAAGTCCCGCAACTATCACACGAATTCCCTGATTGGCCAGGTCATTGCATACTGTCACTATCTCATCATCAAAAAATTGTGCTTCATCAATACCGATCACATCACAACCTTGTGCTAAAATAGAGATATTGGCAGCCGCCGGAACCGGAGTAGAACGAATTTCATTGGCATCGTGAGACACCACCATTTCGTCATGATAGCGGGTATCAATAGCGGGTTTAAAGATTTCAACTCTTTGTTTAGCAAATTGGGCGCGCTTTAATCTGCGGATTAATTCCTCGGTTTTACCCGAAAACATTGACCCACAAATAACTTCAATCCAACCAAATTGTTCTTTGTGATTTACTGTATTTTCGAGAAACATTTTGTATTTTTCTACCTTTAAAAATGAATAGTTTTTATTACTTTGTACTGGTAATAAATCGACGTGAAAAATTGCGATTTTACACTTTTTCAAAAGTAGAAAATTTTTATCAAATCGAAGATTCGCAAACGCGTATTAACAGAAATAAAAAAATATCTTTCAGATTTCGGCGACGAATAAAGACATTCAAATACAAAATATACTAAAATACCCTATTCACTATAATTTCAACAGTTATGAAAAAAAAATTGGAAGCCGATTTAATCAGCATTGCTCATCGAATTTTAAAGCTTAAAAACAAATCCGATATCAATCAATTGTATCTTGAAACGCAGAAATTATATGAAAAACTAGCGGTTTTAAAATTTGTAGACGAGAATTTCGACACTCTGAAGCCTACAATTGGCCACAGCGAAATCCATTCTGAAATTGAAGCTATCTTTGAAAAAGAAGAAGTAATTCCAACAGAAGTTCAGGCTGAAACTCCAATAATCGTTGAAGAAATAGCAGCTGAAGAAACTTTAGAGCCCGTAATTGCTGAAGAAATTACTGCTGAGTCTGCAGAAGAAACAGATCCGGATCCTGAAACTCCTGAAGAAGCAATTGGAGAACCCTCGGAAGATATAAATCCCGAGCCTGAGATTTTTGAAGAGATAGCAACGGAAATTCCTGAAGAAACAACTGCTGAACCAATTATTGAAACGATTACTGAACCGGTAGCGGAAATCACCGAGGAACCAATTGTTGAAGAAGCTGAAGAACCAATTTCAGAAACGGCAAAAGAACCGGAAACTATAGCAGAACTTTCGTTTACAACTGTTAGTGATGCCAAACCGATTCCTGATTTTATTCCGGCTTTTGAACTGGATAAATCAGAAGAGGTACAGGAAAAAAAGAAATCAGAAGAAGAACCGAAAGCAAAAAACCCGTCAAAACCGGAGCCTGTTCACATTTCTTTTGAAGAGATATTAGGTGTAAATTACGCCGATACCCATTTTGTAAAAGTAGACAGTTTCGAAGCTGTTTCTCCTACTCCAACGCCGTCAATCAATGATTTCAAAGAGCAAAAAGCAGTTGAAACAACTGTATTAGAAACTCGTGCTGAACCTAAAGCCACCACTCTAAATGAAAAACTGGCAAAAGGTTTCCACATTGATTTAAACGACCGAATTGCCTTCACTAAAAATCTTTTCGGAAACAGTTCGGAAGATTACAGCCGCGTTTTAAACCAGTTACTGACTTTTGATACTTACGGTGAAGCAAAGGAATTTATTGAGGATATGGTAAAACCGGATTACAACAACTGGGATGGAAAAGATGATTATGCAGAACGTTTCTTAGGAATTATAGAAAAGAAATTTTCATAAAAAGTAAAACACAAATTACACGAATTAGCACAAATTTTTTCTTTCTGAAATTTTTAAAGACACTTAAAATTAGTGTCAATTAGTGTAATTCGTGTTCTAATAACTCAAGTTAGAATTCACAAAAATTATGTCTAAACTATATATCGTTCCCACGCCAATTGGCAATCTTGAAGACATGACTTTTCGTGCCATCCGGATTCTGAAAGAAGTCGATTTAATTTTGGCTGAAGACACCAGAACCAGTGGAAAACTGTTGAAGCATTTTGAGATTGGCACACACATGCACAGCCATCACATGCACAACGAGCACAAAACAACCGAAAATTTAATTGCACGTCTGAAAGCGGGTGAAAACATAGCCCTGATTTCAGACGCAGGAACTCCTGCCATTTCAGATCCCGGTTTTTTACTCACACGTGCCTGTGTTGAGAATAAAATTGAAGTGGAGTGCCTTCCCGGAGCTACCGCTTTTGTCCCGGCCTTAGTCAATAGCGGATTACCGAATGACAAATTTGTCTTTGAAGGTTTTTTACCTGATAAAAAAGGACGTCAGACTCGCTTTCTGACTTTAGCCGAGGAGACCAGAACCATGATTTTATATGTTTCACCGCATAAACTGGTCAAAACTTTAGCTGAATTCGTTCAATATTTTGGAGAAGACCGACAAGTTTGCGTCTCCAGAGAATTATCGAAACTGCATGAAGAAAACGTACGCGGAACGGCTAAGGAAGTTTTAACACATTTTGAAAAAACAGCACCACGCGGCGAGATTGTAGTAGTCGTTGCGGGAAAAACAATAGAGAAAGAAACGAAGAAAAGTAAATATTCTAAAGACGAAGAAGCATAAAAACCCGTTCTCGACTCCACTCGAACTGACACTCGACTTCGCACGAACTGATGCTTGACTTCATTCAAACTGGCGTTCGACTTAGCCCGAACGTACAACAAAATTATACATCATATTAGCAAAGCATAAACATCATGAACATACAAGCCTTTATAGAAAAAGTAAAACAAACTCCAAACGAAATAACATTCCCGGAAACCATTGCAGTAATTGAAGAAAACTACAACTTCACTCCAACAGCTTTCCAAAACGGAACACAACATAATGCTGCCGGAGAAAATTCCGGTTCCTGCAAATTATTCTCTTTCGCAAAACTGCAAAACTTAACTAAAGACGAAACTTTGGCCTGTTTTGGAGCATTCTATTTTGATGAAGTTTTGGGCGATCCCAACGGAACTAACCATCAAAACATCAGAAACTTCATCAATTTAGGCTGGGACGGAATTCAGTTTGAAGGAAATGCTTTAGAGCAAAAATAACTATCTAATATTTTTGATTAACGATTTTTGATTTCAGAAATCAGCAATCTAAAATCATTAATCTAAAATCTAAAATCAACCATGCGTTGGACCATAAAACCAAAACCTTCCGAAGAAAAAATCAAACATTTAGCGCAAGCCTTAAATGTAGAAGATTTTGTCGCAACACTTTTAATTCAGCGTGGCATAGAGACTTTTGATCAGGCAAAGGATTTCTTTCGTCCTCAATTAGAACAGCTTCACGACCCATTTTTGATGAAAGACATGGATAAAGCGGTTTCAAGAATAGAACTGGCGATTAAAAATCAGGAAAATATTTTGGTTTTTGGCGATTATGATGTCGATGGAACAACGGCTGTATCTTTGGTCTCTTCTTATTTAAAATCGCATTATCCCAATATTGCGACGTACATTCCGGATCGTTATGATGAGGGTTACGGAATTTCTTTTAAAGGAATTGACTTTGCCGATGACAACGGATTTTCATTAATCATTGCTCTCGACTGTGGTATAAAATCGATTGATCATATCGCTTACGCAAAAGAAAGGAATATTGATTTTATCATCTGCGATCACCACAGACCCGGAGATTCTCTTCCGGAGGCTGTTGCCATTCTAGATCCAAAAAGAGACGATTGTTCTTATCCTTATGATGAATTATGCGGCTGCGGTGTTGGTTTTAAACTGATTCAGGCTTTAGGAACAAACCGAAACGAAACCATTCAGGATCTCGTTCCCTACCTGGATTTAGTTGCAACGGCAATTGCTGCAGATATTGTACCCATAACGGGTGAAAACAGAATCCTGGCTTTTTATGGTTTACAGGTAATCAATTCTGACCCAAGACCCGGAATTAAGGCTTTGGTACATCAGGTAAAAAAGAAAACGCTGGACATAACCGATGTTGTTTTTATTATTTCTCCGCGAATCAATGCGGCAGGAAGAATCAAACACGGCAATCATGCTGTTGAACTACTCACCGAGTTTAATTTTGAACAAGCACAGCAATTTGCCTCAGAAATTGAACAATACAACGCAGATAGAAAAGATCTGGACAAAAAGATCACAAAAGAAGCTTTTCAGCAAATTGCAGAAAACAATGAACAAGACCGATTTTCAACCGTTGTTTTTCAGGAAGACTGGCACAAAGGTGTGATCGGAATTGTGGCTTCAAGGTTAATCGAGACTTACTATCGTCCTACTTTGGTTTTTACCAAAAGCGGGGACAAATATGCTGCATCGGCAAGATCCGTAAAAGGTTTTGACGTTTACAATGCGCTTGATGCCTGCTCTGAACATCTGGAACAATTTGGAGGACACATGTATGCCGCAGGAATGACTCTAAAAGCCGAAAATTATAAAACATTCAAAGAAGCCTTTGAAACACAAGTTTCTGCAACCATACTTCCGGAAATGCGAACTCCGGAAATAGAAATTGACGCCGAAATAAATTTCAGCGACATCACTCCAAAACTAATCCGTATCCTAAAACAATTTGAGCCTTTTGGCCCACAGAACATGACACCGGTTTTTATGACTTCGGATATAAAAGACACGGGATATGCCAAAACTTTAGGTGCCGAAGAGGAACATTTGAGGCTTTTTGTAAAACAGAATAATTCAGATGGAATTGCTGCGATAGGCTTTGGACTTGGAAAAAAATTAGACCTCGCAAAAAATCAAAATTCATTTCAGCTGGCTTATTCTTTGGCTGAAAATGAATGGAACGGAACCGTTTCGAACCAACTTATGCTTAAAGATATCAGAACAAATGGAAAAAAATAATTCAAACAAACCTGATCCGTATCAGGCATTACGTTACAGAGAATTCAACGTATTTTTAATATTGCGTTTCGCGATGGTTTTTGCCTGGGCAATGCAGTTTATTGTAATTGAGTGGGAAGTTTACAGCATTACTAAAAATCCGCTATCGCTTGGAATTATTGGTTTAATGGAAGTTATACCGGCTGTTTCAATGGCTTTATTTGCCGGACACATTGTCGATCAGAGAGAAAAGAAAGGATTGTTGGTAAAATGTATTCTGGGCTTTTCAGTAATCAGTTTTGGATTATTTCTGGTAACCTGGCCAAGAGTTGTTAGCGGTTTATCTTCAGATGTAATTTTATATTCTATTTATATCTTAGTCTTTTTGGGCGGATTAGTCAGAGCTTTCCTTGGGCCGACTATTTTTTCTCTTTTATCCTTGATAATTCCTAAAAAGGCATATCCCAATGCCGCAACCTGGAGTAGTACGGTTTGGCAGATTGGCGCTGTATTAGGTCCTGCCGTTGCCGGTTTTTCAATCAATTGGATCGGGGTTCACTGGTCGATGTGTCTTGTTTTCGGATTCTCTGTCCTTTCCTTAATTGCCTTATCGCAAATCAGTAAAAAACCTATCATAAATCCGAAAATTGGAGAATCAATAAAAGACAGTCTTACCGAAGGTTTAACGTTTGTATTCCGAAACCAAATTGTACTAGGAGCTTTGTCTCTGGATATGATTGCAGTACTTTTTGGAGGTGCCGTAGCTTTATTGCCTGTTTTTGCTCAGGATATTCTAAAAGTGGGCTCAGAAGGATTTGGTATCCTAAGAGCCGCTCCGGCTGTAGGCTCTTTTATAACAATGCTCGTTTCGGCTTACGTACCTCTCTATAAAAACGCAGGAAAAAAACTTTTGACTGCCATATTTATTTTCGGATTATCGATCATTTTATTTGGCTTTTCTACCTATTTCTGGCTCTCTGTTTTTGCTTTATTCCTAAGCGGACTTGCCGATGGAATTTCGGTCGTAATCCGTCAGACTATTTTACAGCTTAAAACTCCGGATCATATGCGCGGACGCGTGGGTGCAGTAAACTCTATTTTTGTTGGATCTTCTAACGAGCTGGGAGCCTTTGAGAGTGGCGCAACTGCCAAATTAATGGGAACTGTTACTTCAGTCATTTTTGGAGGTAGTGTCACACTTCTAACTGTTTTAGGTTTTGGACTAATCTCTCCTACTTTTAGAAATCTGGATCTTCAAAAAGACATGGACGATCATCATAATATGGAGTAAATGAGCAAATTTGAAAGGATCTTTTTAAGAATTCATGTAACAACATTAATCATACTTATAATAAATGTATTAATTAATTTTATATTTGAATTTAGCTTAATTAACAATTTACGTCTAATTCTTAAAGTTCTGTTCTATATTTCGGCTTGCCCCCTATTCTTTTATTATGCTAAGCCATTTAAAAAAAGAGCTTTATATTTTTCATTCTATGTCTTTTCGCCCATTTTTATTTTTATAAGCTGGTTAATCGATGGAATTTTTGGTGCTATGTTATCATCCATTTTTCTTCTTTTCTTTCTTCCAAATGATACTCGATTTGAAAATGATCAAATACAAATCAATAAAAAAATTGAAGGTTTACTAGGTTCATGCTGCAAATATGAAGTAATTGAAAAAAAGTTTTTTGTCTTCGAAAGGAATGTTGCTGAATTTCAATTTGAAAAAAATCTTTATTTTAGAAAAAATGACATCATAATTCAAGATAACATTTTACAAATGCATCTAATGTTAAAAGATTATGACTCTCGGAAAGATCAATACATCGCAAAGGACACTGTTATCTATACTACTTTAAAAAAGTAAATTTAGATTTAATGAAACAACAGACTAACTAAAACTTCAAACGCAAATAAACTTACGACAATTATTTTTTTCAAATTTTAAGCCTTTTTTATTTAGAACAAATATAAATAATATCTATATTTGTTGAAATAAAAGAATCTGTAATGAGAGAAATAGAACAATTATATCATAATAATTTTGGAATTGCCTTTTACTGGAAAAAGGAAAACGAAACCATCACTGACAAGGTACAATTGGTTTTTAAAGAAACCGGATTTTACTTCACGGTTCAGGAACTGAATTATTTTTGTGATTTAATTGAGGACAGTATGATTGAAAATGCTTGTTGTGAAGCTTGCGAACTGAAAAACTCCTGTCATAAATTCCTGCTCAAAACTCCATGCGCTGCAATAGATTTGGCGGTTTCTATCAAAGAATTAAAATCAATCAAAGATTTAGTTGAAGGTTCTTTATTCAGAATCGAACTGGATGAATATGTTTACGGAGTTGGTTTAAACTAAAAAAACACTCCAAATCATTCGTTTATAACAAAAACAAAGTGGTTATTTCTCGAATTTTTTAAGCTCGAAATTTTCGCCGTCAAAGACTCCATAGGTAAAATAACCAATCCAGTCTCCCAGATTCACATAATTAGAATCTTCTCCAACCGGAAGAACCATTGGTAAATGGCGGTGGCCGAAAATAAAATAATTGTAATGTTTGGTTTCCAGTTTTCGTTTGGCGTATAAAACCAGCCATTCGTTTTCTTCTCCCAGGAATTTTACATCTTCGGCTCCTGAAATCAATTTGTTTTTAACGGATAGATACTGTGCCAGACTTACGCCCACATCAGGATGAAGCCAGCGAAAGAGCCATTTTGAAAACGGGTTTGTAAAAACCTTTTTCATACGTTTATAGCCTTTATCACCCGGTCCTTTTCCGTCACCGTGACCAATTAAAAAGGTCTTTCCGTTAAAAGTAAACTCCTTGTTGTCATGATATACTGGGATGTTCAACTCGGTTTCAAAATAATCATCCATCCATAAATCATGATTTCCCACGAAAAAATAGACAGGAATACCGCTGTCACGAATTTCAGCCAGCTTGCCTAAAATACGAACAAAACCTTTTGGTACAACGGTTTTATATTCGAACCAAAAATCAAACAAATCCCCCAGTAAAAAAATAGCTTCTGCATCTTCTTTCACCTCATCCAGCCAGGCTACAAATTTCTTTTCACGTGGCAAACTCAACTCTGGCGTTGGTGCTCCGAAGTGCTGATCTGAAGCAAAATATACTTTTTTCATTTATTTATTTATTGTGAGATGTGAAATGTTATTTGTGAAATGTGAAACGCTAATTTTTCGACATTTTACATCTCACAACTTACTTTTTACAATTTACAAATTATCTGAAGCGTACCATTCGGCAAACGAAGATTCGGTTTCCTGTAGTTTAAGCGAAAAAAGAGAAATCTCTTTGGGCAAACGGGCAATAATTCTGTCTGCAAAATCAACAACCATGTTTTCACTTGTAGGCTGATAATCCACCAAGATTACATGATGACCGCGATTCTTTAATTCATTTGCCAATTCAACGTGTGGCGTTGTTTGATTAAAAACCGTCGCATGATCAAACTGATCGACGATTTCTTCTTTTACAATTTTCTTTAGATCCGAAAAATCAATTACCATCCCGAATTTCACATTCGACCGGTCCGTAATTGGCGAACCAATAACTGTTACCGATAATTTATAACTGTGTCCGTGAACGTTCTTGCATTTCCCGTCGTAACCGTATAAAGCATGTCCGGTTTCAAAACTAAATTGTTTTGTAATTCTGATATTACTCATCGATTTGAATTTTAGGTTGCAAATTTACAAATTAATAACCGTTCTCGTCTCTTTTTTTGGCTCTGTTATACATCCAATATGCAATTCCGACTAAAACAACGAAAGGAATAAAGGATCCGATCACCACTCCTATCTGATAACTGCTATCCGGAGCAGTCTTAATTTTCTCTGCAACATCAACTTGCTGCAACAATGAAATAATCCTCATCTTGATTTATTTTTATGTTTCACTAAAAAAACATTTCAAATTTATGCACGTCTGGCACTGCATCCAATGACAAATATCATAATCGAAAATCTCTGAAAGGAATCAGATAAAAATTTAGGATTCCACTATTTCTTAAACTGCTCTAAAGCATTTCTCGTAAAGTCCGACAAAACTAATTTTCCTGTTATGGATGCACGCTCGATAAGTAAAGATTCCCAGTGTTCGGTTCCCTCCCAAATAATTTTCTTCATTTCGAACAAAGCATCAGGATTATACAAACTTAACTGTTGAGCAAAATCTGCTACCGCCACATCTAAGTTTTCAGCATTATGAATCTCTGTGAACAGTTTATTTTCTAATGCCCATGCCGCCGATTTCCATGCATGTGCCGCTAAGGTCATTTCTGTCATTGCGGCTTTTCCAATCTTACGCGAGACCGCAGGTTCAATCACAAACGGACCAATTCCGATGGCCAGTTCCGACAGTTTCACGGCACTTTCAGGAGTAGCAAAAACATAATCACAAGCCGAAATAATTCCCACACCGCCACCAACTGCTTTTCCCTGAACACGAGCCACAATAATTTTAGAACAATTTCGCATTGCATTCAACAAATGAGCGAAACCGGAGAAAAAATGTGCTCCCTGCTCTTCATTTTTCACCGCTAACAACTCGTCAAAAGAAGCTCCTGAGCAAAAAACTTTAGTTCCTAAACTTTGCAAAACAATAACCGAAACGGCTTCATTCTGACTTAGAGTATTAATTTCTGAAGTTAAACGATCTAATAATTGTCTTGGAAAAGAATTGCTGGCCGGATGTCCAAATTCAACCGTTGCAACAGCATTATGATAAGTAGTCTGTAAAGAACCTTCAAGTTTTTCTGCACTCATAAAAATAAATTTGATCGTAAAGTTACGGTTTTGAAAAATATTTTCATCGGAAGTGATTTGAAATTTGCTTTTTGAAAATTAATTGACTTTATTTGCTATCGCTTTGGGGGATTAGCTCATTTGGCTAGAGCGTCCCGATGAGAAATCGGGAAGGTGATAGTTCAAATCTAATATTCTTCACAAAACAAAACACACGGGGGATTAGCTCATTTGGCTAGAGCGCTACGCTGGCAGCGTAGAGGTGATCGGTTCGAATCCGATATTCTCCACTACTAATTTCACTAAAAAATACCCAAACGTCTGTTTGGGTATTTTTGTTTACAGCCATTATGATCTACACTTATATCATATACTCAAAAGCGCTTGACAAATATTATATCGGTTCCTGTCAGGATGTTGAAAAACGGCTTCAGGATCATTTAAACAGTAGAAGTAATTACACAAAAGTTGCCAAAGATTGGAAACTAAAATACTATGAAACTTTTCCAACCAGAAGTGAAGCCTGCAAAAGAGAATTACAAATCAAGAAAATGAAAAGTCGAAAATATATTGAAACTCTAATTGAAACAAAAGGCTAGAGTATCCCGATGCATCGGGAAGGTGACCGGTCCGAATCCGGTATTCTCCACAAAAAAACCGTATTACTTCATTGGAATACGGTTTTTTTTCGTTTCAAAGAAAACTTCTTATTGTTCATTTGCAGAATCTTCGGCATCTACTCTGTCTTTTTTAGCCTTTTTAAAATCATTATTTAAGAGATCCGTCAGTTTCTTTTTCTCCTTTTGATTCTTTCTGACTGTAAATACGACCACGATGATTACAACGAGCACTACGGCTCCTATTACTATCCAATTGATTTCCATAACTTTAATTTTGAGTTAAAAATAAAAATTTAGAAGTTTTACAACATTACCAAAAAGTTAAACCTTAACTTAAAAATCCAGAATCGAAAAATTGCTCACAAAAGAACAATCTTCTTACAATTCAATCTCTTAAGTTAGAAAGATTTATTTTAATATTTTCATAAAAACCGGAGCTAAACCCATAAATATAAGTTAAACCCTCCTGAAGAATAGAGATCAAAACTGATTTTTACTAGATTTGGTGCTTACCACTTTAAACGCCAAAAAAATGAAGAATTTAATTTTACTCCTAAGCTTAGTTTTACTTACCTCTTGTTCGTCAAACGACGAAGACACCCAAGGTGTTTTCTATTCTCCTTCCTGGATACAAGGAAGCTGGAAAGATAATACAACAGGTGCGATCCTTACTTTTACCAAAAATGATATCAAATACAATTCCAACGGAAGTGTTTATTCTTTCAGTAAAAATCAAATTAGAACCGGATCCAATAAATTTATCCCCCAGCAAATAGCCAAAACTGATAATCTGTATATTGTAGATTTTGGTCAGCCCCTTGAAGGATCATTAATCCGATTTAACTTTTTCAAAAAGAGTGACAACACAATAGAGTCAAAAGGTCATTTACCCGGGAATTATACCCGATTATAGTTAACCATACTTTTATCACGTATTTTTTATAACAATCAGAATAAAAGTCATCATCCTGGTCTGGATATTACACAGAGATCCACAAAAGTACACACAAAGATTCACAAAGTCCTTAAAACACATTTAAATCATTAAAAATCGAAATTACGAAAGCCTACTTCAACAAATACCCAAATCGAATTGACCCATAAAAATATCCCGAATTGGTATTGGTATTCGGGTCGTTTAATTCTCGGCCTCGGTACATAAAAGTGTACGACATGTTGAAGTTATTGTGTCGGTATTTCAAACCTGCCTCGGCATTGAAACGAAGGGGTTCCAAATCAAACGTTAGTGGACTGGTATTACTAAACATACTGCCTTCGATCGTAGCATCGTAAAACTGGTAATTGATACTTGGCATCGCATAAAAGTAAAACTCACGAATATTATATTGAGGTGTATTGCTTACCGAAGCATCGTGTAAATTGGAAGCATAAACCGGGAGCAGTTTTTTAAAACCAATTCTGGTCAATAAACCTGTTGAAACACCCGTGAAGATTGTCCCTACATTGGCTTCTGACTGAAAATGGAGATCGACAAAATCATTATGCTTTGCCGGGAATAATTTCTTCGAATACATTACATGCGCCTGAATGGCGAATGCGTTGTGCAGCTGATTTTCCCAGCCATAAACCGTTTTGTACCCAATAAGATGATGGAAACTTTCCTGAGTTTCTCTTCCAAGTGCATTAGGTCCCATAAAACCCAACTGAAAATCGACCTTTAAAACCGATTCACTTTTATAGAAAAAACTTCGTCCTGCTTCGGCAAAAAGATAACCTGTAAAAGGACGGTCGTTGATTGTAACGGCCTCTTTGTTTATAAATCTCGGATTATAGATATACTGCCCAATGCGAAACTCGGTGATTTTCTTACTGGTTTTTTCGTTATTGTTCTTCGACAAAAAACGATAAAAAAGCTCCAGACCATTGGTATAGTACATATCGTTTTTAGACGAAGTGTATAAATCGTTATCTGTAATTAAACCTATTTCTGTCGTTTTTGCCTGTCCAAAACTCAAAACCGTCGTCAATAACAAGAATCCGAGAAAACTTTTTTTATTCTGCATTGTAATTTATTTTCCCAACCGAGCGCATTTCACGAACAATTCGTTCTTTTCTTCGGTTGATATAACTGGAAGATCCTGTTGCTTTAAATTTTCTTGGGTTGGGCAAAATGGCTGCAATTCCGGCTGCCTGCATTGGTGTTAAACTCGAAGCATCACGACGGTACCAATGTTCGGTAGCGGCATAAGCGCCGTACACTCCATCTCCCATTTCGATACTGTTCAGGTAAACCTCCATAATACGTTCTTTACCCCAAATGAGTTCAATTAAAACAGTGAAATACGCTTCTAAGCCTTTACGGAAATAACTTTTCCCCTGCCATAAAAACACATTTTTGGCTGTTTGCTGCGAGATGGTACTTCCACCACGAATACGACGTCCGCGTTCATTGCTTTTATAGGCTTTTTGAAGTGCTTTAAAATCGAACCCATTATGCTTTAGAAAAGTTCCGTCTTCACTGGCAATAACCGCTTTTTGCAAATTCATTGAGATTTTATCGATCGGCTCCCAGTCATGATCAAAATAGACTTCTTTACCGGCCATTTTATTTTCGATTGCGCGAATGATCATCAAAGGTGTAAAAGGTACTGGCACATATTTAAAGAACACGACAGACGCAATCGAGATTCCGAAGAACCATAAAAATAATTTGATAAAAAACCACTTTACTTTTTCACCAAAGGAGCGATTACTTTTCTTTGGTGCCGGTTTTGGTTTACTGGCGGTTGTTTTTTTTGGTGCCGGTTTTTTGGGTGCTGCCATTATATAAAATCTGTTAATCTAAAATGTAATGCTAAAAATAGTACAACTTAGAACATTACTTCTTTATTACTTTAAACGTTTCTTTTTTATCATCCTGAGTTACAACCAACAAATATACTCCTGAAGCATGATTTTTAAAATCAATACTAACTTTAGAATCTGAGTAATTATTCTTAGAAAGCAACTGTCCGTTTAAAGTATAAACTTCTACTTTCGAAAGTACCGAATTACTTTCGATATGTAAAACATTTTCCACCGGATTTGGATAATATTTAAAATTGGTAAAATGAGTTCCGTCAACACCCAGTGACGACGTTTTATCAAATACAAGATTGTCCAGATAAGCATTATCTCCGGCATCAGATTTACCAATATGCTGTAATGATATTTTAATATCTGCTCCGATATACGGCGTCAAATCAACCGTGTATTTTTTATAATCATCTCCGTTGGCCGACTGTGGTTTTATTACATCTCCAATGACATTTCCATTTACGATTACTCTAAACATTGATTCTGTATTTGAAGAGACAAAGGTTTGTTTCAGATCAAAATGCATAAATAAGCTGCTCGCATTTGCGGCATTTACTTTTGTATTTATCTTGGTAATACTACTTTCATTTCTTTCCCATACCGAAGAATTGTCAACGGCGGCTTGTTTCTTTATCGGAGAAGTTTCATTAGCCTCCTTCCATGCTGACGGAGTGCTATTTCCTTTCATCACCAAGACATTATTGTTGGAATCTAAAACAATGCTCTTATAACCTCCTTCTAAAATCAATTCTTCTGAAGGTATTTTTGTAAAGTCATATGTTATTGTTTTTCCGCTTCCATCAATTGAAGACGTATATCCTTCTTTCAATTCAAAATCATCAACAAGTAAGCGCGAACCGCCTGAATTGGCAAACTCCATCAAAAAGCTGTAATCACCTGATACCAAAGGCGTAAAATAATAGGATACATCTCTATAGTTGTATTCGGTCAGGCTACCGCTTCCGGTTTGACTAATGTTAAGAGACATATTGTAGTCGTTTTGTCCTTTTCCAACATACAGTCCAACACCCTGAACACGGTATTCATAACTGTTTCTCCCTTTCAGGTTAAACTTATAAGTAGTCCCTGCATTTAAGTAAAACATAGGAGTCATAATCTGAGTCCAGAATCCACCGGTAAGATATAAATAACCGGTATCATCAAATCCGGTTCTTATATTGTCCGGATTGAAATTATAATAAACATCATTCTGAGCTTTATTTTCTAAAATAAACTCTCCTCTTAAAAACTTAAAGCAATCCGGAAGTACATTTTTTCCGTAACGACTCAGATTGGTAAATTTCTCTTTCCACGGTAAAGCCAGTGCTTCGCAGGTCGTTTCTATTTTTCGTGGTCCTGCTTCTAATGAATTACCGGATGCACAAGTGGTTTTGAAATAGAACTCATATGAAGTTCCGGTTTGCAGATTCGAAATCAGAATCTCATTCTTGTTAGTGTTTACAATAGTCCCTGTACCTTTAGTAAAACCGGTTAATCCGTATTCTATCTGAACATTTTCTGTTGCCTGATTTTTAGAAGTCCAGTTTATAAGTGCTGAATTATGATTAATATTAGAGAAAATCACATCTATTGGTTCGTAACATGATAAAGTCTGATCATAACGAAAATCGTCAATCAAAACATTATTTCGTGTGTAATCTCCATTAGCTGATTCGGTCACATATTTAAAAACGATCTGTTTGTTTGCTCCCTGATACTGAGAAAAGTCAATATTAACTTCTTTTCCGTACAGTGGCAAGCTATTAATTTCCTGCTCCGTGATGGTCATATAAGGCTCGAAAGTATTAAGATCGGCAGCATTCTTAATCGTTCCTATAATTAAAGTTCCTGCTTTTGCATAACTACCCGTCTGCATACCTCTAAGCCAAAATTTTACTTTTTTATTTTTATCAAAATCATCCAGATAAGGAGAAATTAATATTGCACTGTCTTTGTTGGTGTACAGTGAAAAAGCATAAGGTGCACTGGTAATATTAGTCAGATTGAATTCTGCTAACTGTGCATAAAGCTGAATATTGTAGTTCCAGCAAAAAGTAGCGCTCTGATCTAAATTCCTACCATGTTCATCAAAATTTTCCACAAAAGGTGCTGTTTTGGAACAAGAAGTTTTAAAAGTATATCTATCACTCCAGTCTGAGGTAATATTGGTATCGCAATATGCTCTTACTCTATACTCGTAAGTGCCACGAGCTAATCCCGTCAAATTGTACGGACTTGCAGTGACTTTAATTATCGTTCCTGAACCGTTTACAAAACCTTTAGGGCCATACTCAATATCATAACCCTGGGATGGTTTTACAGTATTATTGTCTTTCCAATCCAGTGCAACACTTTCGGGACCTGATTGTCTCGCTCCTAATACTCCCGGAATTGGGCATCCGTTCTGGAAATATTCAAAATCATCTATAAATATTCTTCTGTTTCTCGCGTTTTTTACGCTTTGTTTTATTCCAATAAATTTATCTGTACCATAGTAGTTCGAAAAATCTACTTCATATCTAATCCATTTTCCAATATTTTCAACAGGAATAGCGATGACTTTATAGGATGTAAAAGACATATAGTCTTCCGGATCAGACATTGTACCCACAATCATTTCTACCGCAAGGTTTTCATTATCTTTTGGCGAAAGCATCCAGAAAGCGATTTTTTTATAATGATCAAAATCTTTAAATCTCGGAGAAACCAGCACTACTCTGTCGGTTTTCTCTCCTTTGCTACCTGCCGGATACGGAGCATCTAATTGATTTAGCATAAAGATAGAAGCAGTACCGCCATGAACTGTCGATGATCCCTGACTCAGTGTGTTTACTTTTATAAAATTATTTTTATCCCAGTATCTTTGATTGATATACGGAACAATTCTGGTCCAGCATCCGTTTTTTTCAAAAACGGTATTTTCAAAATTTTCAGTATAACCTGCCGTTAGTCCCAAACATTTGGTTTTAAAATTACCTCTGTCAGACCATGCGCTGTATTCGTTTCCACATTGAGCACGAACATAAAAATCGAAATCCGTATCGTCCTGAAGAGACTCTAACTTAAACGGAATTGTTGCCGCATCAACGATCTTTCCCGAGCCATGAGCAAATCCTTTTGGCCCATACTCTATTTGAAATTGTGATGCCGGTTTATAATTTTCCCAACTTACAATGGCAGAATCATAGCTCAAACTGATGGTTTTAGGGTCAAGAGGTTCTACACATACAGGTGCTTTTTCGTAGGTAAAGTCATCAATACTAAAATAAGAATCGCTCTCATTATTGTATCTCAAAGCAATATAATTATGGTTATTACTCTTTACATAATTATCTAAATAAACAGTATGCTCTTTCCATTGCGAAGACTTATTTAAGTTTTCAGTCTCGTTCATCTCTGAAGGCAAAATTGTTTTTAAAGCAACAAATGTAGCTGCATTTTTAGGATCAGACATTGTTCCAATAGTCAGCGAAGTTTTGTTATACACATTGTCACTGCTATAAGCTAAAAGACTAAATCTTATTCTCTTATCAGCATCAAGGTCCGCAATATAAGGTGTTACAAGATAAGCTTTGTCAACATTCAGGGCACCCACAAATTTCGATATTACAATCGTTGCTGTACCTGTTTTGGGTGCAGGTTTTCCGGTCCAACCCGTATTTTCAAAACTACTCTGAACCAAACATTTCCCTGCAATAACACTCCAGCATGGATCAACATATTTTGTTCCTTCAAAAGAGGTGCTGTAACTTCCTGTAATTACGGTACAAGGTGTTTTGAAACTTATTGTCTTAGTCCAGTTAGAGAACAGATCATCAATACAATTGGCACGTACCTTTACTTCATAATCTGTATTTCCAACCAATTTATCTAAAGTAAAAGAGGTGCTCTGAATCGTAAAAATTTCCGTAGTCTTCTTAACTGTATTAGTCAGACTCACCTGAAAGTTATTTTGATTGGGAGCATCAAAACTTATCTGAGTGCTATTTTGCTGAACATTTGTTACTGCGAAATTAGTCTGATTGAAACAGTCTGACGCTTTTTCGTAACTAAAGTCGTCTATATATAAATCGGTACTGTTACTCCCATAATACCCCCTTTTAAAGAAGAATACCACATATTGGTCTGTACCGTTATAATTTGTAAAGTAAACCGTTTCCTGCTTCCATTCTGACGATGATTTCGGCTCTATTTTCTGCAGAAGATGAAATGTGTTTTTGTCATTGGGATCACTCATGGTTCCTACTAACAATTCTGTTCCCGAATCATAAAGTCCGTTTAACCAGAATTTTATTTTTCGATCTGTGGCCAAATCATTAAATCTCGGAGATATCAAACCAATATGACTCTTATCGTCATAGTTGTAACTGGACATTGTCATCGAAGAACCTGCTGCATTGTTTTCGCTGTGATTCTTATAGGTTGTATGAAATACACCGGCTGCACTGCTACTGTTGTTATAGATAAGGCCTCTCCATTCTGAATCTGTTATTTTTTTATCATTGAAGTTTGTAGTATAACCTACAGAAAAGACTTTATCGCTTGAAGCAAATATGGTTTTAATTTGTGACCAGTCTGTCCAGGCTAAACCAGAAAGATCATCTAAAAGATATAACTGTCTTACCCTGAAATCATACCCAATCAGAGGATTTGTTAAGGTAAAGCGATAAAAATTAATACCTGTACCTGAAACACTTATAACTTTACCCTGACCCGGCTTGAACCCCTTAGGACCATATTCAAATTGCCATTGAGAGGTTTTATAAACATTATAATCATGGTATTCAACCAAAACTTCCCCCGTTAACGAAACGGTAACATCAAAATTTGCATCCGCAATATTTGATTCTGTCTTATGATTTGCATGAGCAAAAAGAATGAAAAAAAAAGAAAAAAGAGCAACTAAAGTAGTTTTTTGCATGTATTATCTGTTTTTTAGGTTGTGGTATTATTGGATTAAATTCTTTCAAAATTATAATAAGTCTGCTAATTCTGTTCCTATTAAACTTCCAATTGCGACTCCCATCCCCCCTAATCTCACTCCACAAAACACATTTTCAGACAATTGAGTAACAACAGAATTTTTACTGTTTCCTATTCCCATGATACCACTCCAACGATGGGCGATTTGGAAATCCTGATTCGGTAAAATTACATTTTTAAGTAAATCCTCCAATTTATTTTGTACAATTTTCGTCTGACCAAATTCTGTAGTTGTTTCAGTTTCAAAATCAAGGTTTCTTCCGCCTCCAAGTAAAATTCTATCGTTTATATTTCTAAAATAATAATACCCGCGATCCAGATGAAAAGTCCCTTTGATGGCTAAATTTGCAATGGGTTCTGTAATCAAAACCTGTGCTCTGGCAGGCTTTACCGCCCCATTTGTCAGCTGAGCTGCAAAACCGTTGGTAGCGAAAAGCACTTTTTTTGATTTAAAACTAAAATCGTTCAACACTAGTTCAACCTCATTTCCTAAATCGGAATAAGCAGTAAGAGTTTGCTGATTGAGAATTAAAATGTTTTCATAAATGGCCTGTCTCAGCAATTCCTCCATCATATTTCCGGTATCAATTTGCGCTTCAAACGGATTAAAAATCAAATAATCATGACTGTTTCCAAAACCAAACCGATCCGATTCTTTGGCAAAAACATCAGTTTTAAAAAGTGGTTTTAAAATTTCATTGACAAAAGGCAGCCTTGCAATACATGCCTCAAAATTTAAATCATCTTCTTTCAAAAACAATTCATAACCTCCGTACGGTTTAAAATCTATTGCGGTATCGCCCAATCGTTTTCTCAGCAGCTGCAGCCCTTTCCATCTTTTTTCTACAAGTCGGATCACTTCCTCTTCTGAATGTGTTTTAAGATCTTCCATAATTTCAGAAAGGCTTCCAAAACATGCAAAACCGGCATTTTTCGTACTGGCACCCTGTGGCAGCATTCCTTTTTCCAGAATCAGAATTTTTGCGGTCGGAAATCTTTCGCGTAAGCGTAGTGCCGTGTGCAGTCCTACAATTCCGCTGCCAACAATAGTATAATCAACATTTGTAAACCAGTTTTTTAATTCCCAGTAGCTTAGTTCCATCATTATAATACATTCAAATTACAAAATTCCAATTTAGGTAATAAATTTAAGGTAGATATCCCAGAACTCTTACTTTTTTTTCTGCCACTAATGCACGAATTATTTTTGATAATCTTTGAGGATAAAAATTTGTGAATTCGTGGCCTTTAAAAATCCACAGCAAAGTTTGGAATTTATCCCCCCTCAAACTTTAACAATTTTTGGAATTTGGATTTTAACTAATTGGTATTTAATTATTGTATTTTTAGCTCACGAAAAATTAGAATTTTATTATGAAAAAAGTATTATTTACAACCTTAATAATGATGAGTTTAAACGCTATCGGACAGAATGTAATGTCTCCGGAATTGTTATGGAAATTAGGAAGAGTGAGCGCGCTCGGACTTTCGAAAGATGCAAAAAATGTTGTTTTTAAGGTTTCTACCCCTTCAGTTGAAGAAAACAAATCGTCTTCTAAATTTTACATCATTCCTGTAGGTGGTGGAACTGCAACCGAAATTAAAGACACTAAAGAAATTTTGGCAGACAAAAACGTTTCGCCTGACGGAAAGTTTTTAGTGTACAATGAAGAGGTAAAACTGGAAAAGGTTTTAGGTAAAGATTTTTATCCAAAACTGGACAAATCAGACGCTCAAATTTATGACGGATTGGATTATCGTCATTGGGATACCTGGAACGAAGGTAAATTCAATCACGTTTTTTACAAGGAAAACAAAGAAGGTGCCGCAGGTATTGACATCCTGAAAGGTGAAAATTTTGATTCTCCGCAAAAACCTTTTGGTGGTGACGAAGATTACATCTGGTCTCCTGACGGAAAAAGCATTTTGTATGTGTGCAAGAAAAAGGCAGGAACGCAGTACGCGATTTCTACCAATACTGATATTTATGAGTATAATTTAGAGACTCAAAAAACAATAAACAGAACCGAGGGCAATTTAGGTTATGATACAGCGCCGCAATTTTCTCCAACAGGAAACTTAACCTGGCTGCAAATGAAACGCGATGGTTATGAAGCGGATAAAAATGATTTGATTGTTGAATTTAAAGGGATCAAAACAAACTTAACAGCAAACTGGGACGGAACAGTAGATAATTTTATCTGGAGTAAAGACGGTAAAAATGTATACTTTGTCGCTCCGGTTGATGGGACAAAACAACTTTTTATAGTTAACTTTCCAGGATTGACCAAAATCGCTATTCAGGTTCGTCAATTGACTAATGGGGATTTTGATGTGAATGATTTAGTAGGTTTTGCCGGTGATGATATTATTGTAACCCGAAATGATATGAATCACGCTCCGGAGATTTATTCTTTTAATTTAAAGAAAAACACCTGGAAACAAATCTCGAACGTAAATACAGAAACCTACAAAACATTAGCGCTTAGCAAAACAGAGAAACGTTATGTAACTACTACAGACGGTAAAAAAATGTTGGTTTGGGTAATTTTACCTCCAAATTTTGATGCTTCTAAAAAATACCCAACCTTATTATTCTGTCAAGGTGGGCCACAAAGTGCTTTAACACAATCGTATTCTTTCCGCTGGAATTTCTCATTAATGGCTGCAAAAGGTTATGTGGTGGTTGCACCAAACCGTCGCGGAATGCCGGGGCATGGTGTAGAATGGAACGAACAGATTAGTAAAGACTGGGGCGGACAGGTTATGGACGATTACCTTTCGGCAATCGACGATGTATCTAAAGAAAATTATGTAGACAAATCCCGTTTAGGATGTGTAGGCGCAAGCTACGGAGGATATTCTGTGTTTTATTTAGCAGGTATTCACAAAAACCGTTTCAAAACTTTTATCGCTCATGACGGTGTTTTCAATACTGTGAGTATGTTAGGAACTACCGAAGAAGTTTTCTTTAATAACTGGGATTTTGGAGGTCCTTACTGGGAGAAAGACAATGCAGCAGCTCAAAAATCGTATACTGTTTTCAATCCTGCAACAATGGTTCAAAACTGGAACAGACCGATCTTAATTTTTCAGGGAGGAAAAGATTTCCGTGTACCAATCGGACAAGGACAAGAAGCTTTTCAGGCAGCTCAATTAAGAGGACTTAAAAGCCGATTTGTGTATTTCCCTGATGAAAATCACTGGGTTCTACACCCTCAAAATGCTCAGGTTTGGCAAGGTGAATTCTTCAAATGGCTGAACGAAACACTTTAAACCGAAATATTTAGATCAAAAAATAGCCGCAGATTTTCAGAATCTGCGGCTATTTTGTTTTCCGCCTCCTCTTAATTATATAAAACATTAGCATTATTTTATATTTCAAAAACCGAAATTTTAAATAAATTGCATTGATTTCTACTATAAACATCCCAAAACCTATAACATTACCCCATGGAGAGTAAAAAAAGTTACATGCCGATTAAAGTACTCTTCAGTTATATTGCTTTACTGGGATTGGTGGCTACCGTAGGTTGGTTTTTGTATTCAGAAAATGTGGTTTACAATAAACTCGAAAGTAAAATTGCTTTTGAGAAAACCAAGATTCTAAAAGTAAGCAAATTGTTTTCTAATGTTTACAAGACCGAAAGTTTAGCAAGAAAAACTATCCAGACCAATTCTGAAGCTGATTTCAAAAGCTACCTTATTGAAACCGATTCTTTGAAATCCAGAATCGACACCTTAAAACAAATTGTTACCACGCAATATCAAAAGACACTGCTGGACAGTGTTACCTACCTGTTGTCGGAAAAGACGAAAAACATCAAACAGTTAAAAACCATAAAAAATAAAGCCGACGATGAAGTTTCGGTAAATACGGCCATTGATGAAATTACCAAAATGGAATTTAAACTCCGTAAATTAGAACTTCAGGACTTCAACAAGAATCCGAATCAATTGGGGAGCTATCAACGCAGTGTACTTCAAAAATATGTGGATTATCTCAATCAGAATATTCCTGACGACAGTACCAATACCTTGAGCAAGCAAGCCTCAGATTCGATTTTAGCCAATTCCAAAAAACTTTTAAGCAACGTAAAACTGAAAGCCGAAAAGAAAAAAGAATCACTAAACTTCGAAGAAAACAAACTATTAAAAAATGAAATCGCAATTTCAGAACAACTCCGAAAAGTACTTCGAATTATCGAAAGAGAAATCATCATCAACTCGATAAAGAACAATTCTTTAAAAGAGAAATCACTTAAAAAAGTAAATGACATTGTTACGGCTTCGGCTATTATTGGCTTGGTGCTGACTTTATTTTTCTCGATACTAATTGTGAGTGATTACTCTAAATCGCAGGTTTATAAAAAGAAGCTGGAGATTGCGAATTTTAAAACCAAAAACTTACTGAAAAGCCGTGAACAGCTTATTTCGACAGTGAGTCACGATTTGAAAACACCTCTCAGTACAATTGTAGGATATTCAGAACTGCTGGGTAATTCTGATGTAAATTCTAAACAGTCTTATTTTATCAAAAACATTAAAAATTCTTCAGAATACATCACACAGCTGGTTCAGGACTTGTTGGACTTTTCTCAAATCGAAGCGGGAAAAATTACCATTGAAAAGGTCCCGTTTTTATTACCGGAAATAATCGACGGAGTAGCCAAGAGTATTCAAACTGTTTACAAACAAAAGAAAATCGACCTGATTATTAATGTCGATGAAAAATTGAACACCCGAATTGTTGGAGATCCTTTTAGACTAAAACAAATCCTAAGTAACATCATCGGAAATGCTTATAAATTTACCGAAGAAGGCTTCATAAAAATAAGTGCTTATACCATAGAAAATGATGATTTTTTTGTTGTTTCCATTCAGGACTCAGGGATTGGAATCGAGAAAGGGAATCAGAAATTAGTTTTCGAAGAATTCGCTCAGGCGAATGAGGGAATTGAAAAAAAATACGGTGGAACTGGTCTAGGTTTATCCATTTGCCAAAAAATAATTTCGATTCTAGGCGGAAGCTTAAATCTTGAAAGCACTTTTGGAAAAGGAAGTACTTTTCAAATTCAACTTCCTCTATTGTTCGACAACAGTCCCAATTTAGTAGTAGAAGAAAAAGAATCCATTATACTGAATACTCTAAAACAAACGTTTATCGTTCTTGACGACGATATTAATCTTCTGAATTTAACGAGTGGTGTTTTGAGACAGGAAAAGCATGAGGTATTTTCTTTTAATAGCGCGGGAAAAGCTTTGAAAGTCATTGAAAACACTCCTTTCGACTTTATTATAACAGACATACAAATGCCGGAAATGGATGGTTTTATGTTCCTGGAAAAACTAAAAAACAGCGGTTACTCCACTTTTAAAAACCAGCCTGTAATTGCCCTAACCGGAAGAACGGATCTGGATGCTGCTATTTATACCAAGGCAGGTTTTACCACAGTAATTCAAAAACCCTACTCCCCAAAAGTACTGTTGGAGACGATTCATCTCATTTTAGAAAACGACACATTGCCCAATATTGATATTAACAAAGATGAAGAAACTATAAATTCAACATTGTATTCTCTGGATACCCTGAAAGAATTTCTAGGCAACGACAATAACGAACTAAAGGAAATTTTGAAATCGTTTATCGAAAACAGTTCTGAGAATCTGAACTCTTTAGAAAATGCCTTTAAGGCAAAAAACACGGCCGAAATTAACTCCATTGCACATCGAATGGCTCCTATGTTTAAACAGATTCAGACACAGGAAATTAGTGAAATTTTAAAAATTTTAGAAAGTACAAATCTTGATATTTCTGAAGTAGACAGCATCCTGAATACTTTAAAATCTAAAACTAATGTCCTTTTTGACGCCTTACAACAAGAAATAGCTTAATCTATATTGTAATGCTTTAATTTATTGTAAAGCGTTTTTCTGGTAATTTTAAGCAGTTTGGCTGCCTCCGATTTGTTGTTCTGCGCTCTGGACAACGCCTGAATAATGGCTTCTCTTTCATTTTCAGATAACGAAAAATTATCGTTGGAACCTGTCGGTTTTTGTATCTGAAAAAACTCTGCCGGCAAAACGTCACTTTCTATAAACTCACCTTTGGACAGCAATGTCGAACGTTTGACACAATTTTGCAGTTCACGTAAATTTCCCGGCCAGTTATAATTTTGAAAAATCGAAACCACTTCCGGCGAAAATCCAATGACTTCCTTGTTCAGCTGTTGATTTGCTTTTTCGAGGAAATAATCTGCAAAAACCATCAAATCTTCCTCCCGCTCTTTCAAAGAAGGCGACAGTATGGAAAACTCGTTGATTCTATGGTATAAATCTTCTCTAAAATCACCGTTTTTTACTGCCTCACGCAAATCTTCATTCGTAGCCGTAATAATGCGTATATCGACGTTTATTTCTTTATTACTTCCAACAGGTTTAATTTTTCGTTCCTGAAGAGCTCTTAAAAGTTGGATTTGATTCTCATAAGAAAGATTCCCAATTTCGTCCAGAAAAAGAGTTCCGCCATTGGCCGCTTCAAAATAACCCATTTTGTCGCTAATCGCACCGGTGAAAGATCCTTTTAAATGTCCGAAGAATTCACTTGCTGCCAATTCTTTTGGAATAGCTCCGCAATCGACCGCAATAAAATTGTTGTTTTTCCTTAAACTTTGCTGATGGATACTTTTGGCAATAATTTCTTTTCCGGTTCCACTCTCTCCAATAATCAAAACCGACATATCTGTCGGGCTTACCAATTGAATATGATCCAAAAGTTTTTTAGACGCTATAGAAATTCCTTTTACAAATTCGTTGTCGGCAGTAGTTTGTTTTTTTGTGGTTTTCTTCTCCTTCACCACTACTTCTTCCGTCTCCTCTTCTGAAGCTTTTAAAGCATTTGTGATGACCAGTAAAACTTCATCCGGATTGAAGGGTTTTGAAATGTAATCGGCGGCGCCATTTTTGATGGCTTTAACTGCAGTATTAACATCAGAGTAGCCCGTCATCAAAATTACCGGAACCTGGGGGTGTGCCGTTTTAATTTCAGCCATAAGTCCGATACCATCAGAATCAGGCAAACGGAGATCTGTTAAAATCAAATCGAAAGATTCTTTTTTGATTGCGACTCTGGCTTCAGCAGCAGAGAAAGCAATAGTTACTTCGTATGTTTTTTTGATTAGAAATTTCTCTAATAATTTGCAAAACGAAATATCATCTTCTATCAGTAATATCTTTGGCATTTGTTTCTGAGGACTTTTTTGCTAAAATAATACTAATAAAATTGTCTTTTCACAAAATTATGTAAAAAAAAGAGATTGCTTATCGCAATCTCTTTTTCACCAAAAACATAAATCTAAAATTCACCTAATTATATCTTCAACCAGTTGCCATTGACATCTGAAAAAACAGTAGCCTTTTGGTCCCCAACTGATATCTCAAGTTTGTAATCCTTTTTTTCGTTTACCCATGCTTTAACAAGTTTAGCCCCCGGATAAGCGGTTTGCAGTGCCGTTTTTACAGCAGCTGGTACAGCATCTGCAGTAACTTCTGTATATTCTGTTTGAATTGAAACAGTTATATTCTCCATTTTAGGGGCTGTCATTTTATAAGCATAAATAGACATGCTCCCTAAAACTATTGCTGCTAAGATTAACTTTTTCATATTATTCTTTTTTAATATTTCGGAGCAATGACTCCTTTGTCATCTGTGAAAACAAAATGTTTGTCATTATCTTTCCCCGAATTAAGTTCTAATTTGTATTGCTTTTTCGGGTTTACATAAGCCTTTACAAGCTTTGAACCCGGGAAAGATTTTTCTAAAGTCGCTTTAACTTCAGCGGGAAGCGCTTCTGGTTTTATTTCCTTAAAATTGTCCTGAAATTTAATAACATTCAAAACTGATTTTCTTAATGTAGTCGCTTCTGCATTTGTTAATAAACCTCCTAAAATGATTACAGCTGATAAAATTAATTTTTTCATAAGTACTTGCTTTTTTTAATTACTATTAGCTGATAAAATTAGGAATTTATTTTTTAAGAATATTTCCGGAAGCATCTGTAAACACAGTGTATTTTTTATCTCCGCTGGAAATTTCCAGTTTATACTCATCCTTCTCGCTCTTATACGCTTTTTCAAGTTTTGTGTTAGGGAAAGATTTTTCGACTGTTGATTTAACTGCAGCCGGAATTGCATCCGTACCGATCTCTTTATATTCATCCTGAACAATTACAGATTGAATGTCTGAAGTTTGTACTACCGGAGTCGATGCCTGAACTGACAAACCTCCAAGAACAATCGCTGCTGATAAAATTAATTTTTTCATAATAAATGGTTTTTATGGGTTACTAATCGTTATTTTTTAAGAATATTTCCGGAAGCATCTGTATAAACTATAGATTTTTCACCTCTTACGGTGATCTCTATTTTATACTCTTTCTTTGCATTTACATAAGCTTTGTCCAGCTTTACACCCGGATAAGCAGCATCTAGTGCCGTTTTGATCGCAGCCGGAACTGCATCAACTTCTTTATATTCATCCTGAACACTTACAGTTTTCACCAATAAACCTGTCATTGTTCCATTTCCTGCCTGCACAGACAAACTACCTAACAAGATAGCTGCCGATAAGATTAACTTTTTCATAATGATCCTTTTTTATGGTTCTTTACTAATTATTTTTTGATCCAGGTTCCATCTGCATTTGCATAAAGAGAGCCTACTTTGTCGCCTACTGTGACACTAAGTTTGTACTCCGATTTTTCATTTTTAAATGCTTTTGAAAGTATTGCATCCGGATACGCTTTTTTAAGAGCATCGATTACAGCAGCAGGAACTTCTTCCACTTTAATTTCAGTGTACTCCTCCTGGATAACTGCTATTTTTACGATAGTATTTGATATTGGAGAAGTTGAAGCAAATGATGTTAAACCTCCCAAAACGATTGCGGCTGATAGAAATAAATTTTTCATAGTGTGTATAATTTAGTACTCTTAATTTTATTTTAATGTTCTTAATCTGAATAAACATAAGAACGGCTTTACCTTATTTTTTAATCCAGGTTCCGTCTGCATTAGCAAAAAGGTTACCTACCTTTTCTCCAACTGTAACGTCTAATTTGTACTCGGATTTTTCGTTTTTATACGCTTTTGTAAGCACAGCGCTTGGATATGCTTTTTTCAAAGCTTCAGTAATTGCAACTGGCAATTCTTCTAATTTGATCTCTGTATATTCGTCTGCAACAGAAACCGTTTTAACGATAGTGTTTGCAATTGGAGCATTTGATGCGAATGATGTTAAACCTCCTAAAACAATTGCGGCTGATAAAAATAAATTTTTCATAATGTGTACGTTTTAAATTATTAATAGTTGTTTACGCTTTAGATAATGAAATTATTATGCCGTAACGAAAACGTTGTACCTGCAATTACTTAAATCCTTATTTTTAAAGGGATTAAACCATTTATGCCAAAATTTAAAATTTACAAAAAGTGTGTAACTCAGGTAAAACCTGTATAAAAAATACACACATCAAGTGTTTACTTCACCAAAAAACAAACCCGATAAGTTTCTAAAACCTATCGGGTTTACCAGTTGGTAACATAAAAAAAGGCTGTTGAAAAATCAACAGCCTTTAATTTTATTCCTCAATAGGTTTCATTTTAAATGTATCCATAAAAGCAGTAGTATAATCTCCTGCAATATATTTTGGGTCATCCATCAATTGTCTATGGAATGGTATTGTCGTTTTGATGCCTTCAATTACAAATTCATCTAAAGCTCTTCTCATTTTACTGATAGCTTCTTCTCTTGATTGTGCAGTTGTAATTAACTTTGCAATCATCGAATCGTAGTTTGGCGGAATGCTGTAACCAGAATATACGTGAGTATCTAAACGTACTCCGTGTCCTCCTGGCATGTGAAGTGTAGTAATCTTTCCTGGTGAAGGGCGAAAATCGTTATAAGGATCTTCAGCATTGATACGACATTCGATAGCATGTAATTGTGGCAAGTAGTTCTTCCCTGAAATTGGAATTCCAGCTGCTACCATAATTTGCTCACGGATCAAATCGTAATCAATTACCTGTTCTGTAATTGGGTGCTCCACCTGAATACGCGTATTCATTTCCATGAAGTAGAAGTTTCTGTGTTTGTCCACCAAAAACTCAACTGTTCCAGCTCCTTCATACTTAATAAACTCAGCAGCTTTTACAGCAGCCTCACCCATTTTAGTACGTAATTCGTCTGTCATGAAAGGCGAAGGTGTTTCTTCTGTCAATTTCTGGTGGCGACGTTGTACAGAACAATCTCTTTCAGAAAGGTGACATGCTTTTCCGTATGAATCTCCAACAACCTGAATTTCGATATGACGTGGCTCTTCGATAAGTTTCTCCATGTACATTCCGTCATTTCCAAATGCAGCGGCAGCTTCCTGACGTGCACTTTCCCATGCTTTCAACAATTCATCTTCTTTCCATACCGCACGCATTCCTTTTCCACCACCGCCGGCAGTAGCTTTAAGCATTACCGGGTAACCAAATTCTTTAGCTAACTTTTGTGTTTGTTCGAAAGATTCTAATAATCCGTCAGAACCTGGTACACATGGAACTCCTGCAGCTTTCATCGTCGCTTTTGCAGAAGCTTTATCTCCCATTCTGTCAATCATTTCAGGAGCTGCACCAATAAATTTGATTCCGTGCTCCTGACAGATTTTTGAAAATTTGGCATTCTCAGAAAGAAATCCATAACCTGGATGTATTGCATCTGCGTTAGTAATTTCGGCAGCAGCAATTATATTTGACATTTTCAAATACGATAAGTTACTTGGAGGGGGACCAATACAAACCGCTTCATCAGCAAACTTAACATGTAAACTTTCAGCATCGGCTGTAGAGTAAACCGCTACAGTTTTGATTCCCATTTCTTTACATGTACGAATTACACGAAGTGCAATTTCTCCTCTATTTGCAATTAATATTTTTTTAAACATCTTATTTATATTAAAAATTACAAATTCCAATCTCCAAATTCCAATAATTTGGATTTTGTGATTTCTCTATTGGAATTTTTAAAAACTATGATGGATCAACTAAGAATAAAGGTTGGTCAAATTCTACAGGAGACATATCGTCAACAAGAATTTTTACAATTTTACCTGAAACTTCCGATTCGATTTCGTTGAATAATTTCATTGCTTCAATTACACAAAGAACATCACCTTTTGCTACAGTGCTTCCAACTTCAGTAAATACTGGCTTATCCGGAGACGGTTTTCTGTAAAAAGTTCCAATAATTGGAGATTTAATAGTAATGAATTTAGAATCTTCAACAGCAGCTGCAGGTGCTTCTGCACTTACATTTACAACTACAGGAGCTGTTTGTTGAGGAACAACTGCTTGTGGCAATGCTGCCTGAGCTGGTAATTGCTGTACATAAGTAGCTTCAGTTACATTCGTTTCTAAAGTTGTTCTGATCGTGATTTTCACATCATCCATTTCCAACTTTACTTCTGCAACACCCGAATTTGCTACAAATTTGATTAGGTTTTGAATTTCTTTTAAATCCATAATGATTCGTTTTTAGTTTTGATTTATTTTTTATCGTATGCCCATTTTAAGTAAATAGATCCCCAGGTGAATCCACCACCGAAAGCGGCAAAAATAATATTATCTCCTTTTTTAAGCAAATGTTCAAAGTCGCTTAATACTAATGGCAACGTAGCTGAAGTGGTGTTACCATACTTTTCAATATTCACCAATACTTTTGAATCCTCAAGATTCATTCTGCTTGCAGTAGCATCGATGATACGTCTGTTTGCCTGATGTGGCACTAACCAGTTCACGTCCTGATTCGTAAGATTGTTTCTTTGTAAAATCAATTCGCTGGCATCAGCCATATTGGTTACAGCATATTTAAAAACGGTTTTTCCGTCCTGAATAATATTGTGTTGTTTGTTTTGTACAGTCTCCGCTGTAGTTGGAGTTAAAGAACCTCCTGCAGAAATTTTAAGAAAATCGCGTCCTACACCGTCGCTTCGTAAGTATTCATCTTGTAAGCCTAAGCCTTCGTAATTTGGTTCGAATAAAACGGCTCCTGCTCCGTCACCAAAAATAATACAAGTTGCTCTGTCTGTATAATCTACAATTGATGACATTTTATCGGCACCAATTAATAGTACTTTTTTATATCTTCCTGACTGCACATAAGCTGCAGCAGTAGACATTCCGTATAAGAAACTTGAACATGCCGCCTGCAAATCATAAGCAAATGCATTGGTAGCTCCAATTTCTGTTGCAACAAAAACTCCTGTAGAGGCTACCGGCATATCTGCTGTAGCTGTTGCCATAATAATCAGATCAATCTCTAACGGATCAATATTAGCTTTTGCTATTAAATCCTGTGCTGCTTTTATAGCAAGAAACGATGTTCCTTTATCAGCATCTTTTAAAATCCTTCTTTCTTTAATTCCGGTACGGGTAGTAATCCATTCGTCATTGGTATCGACCATCGTTTCCAAAACTTTGTTCGAAAGTACAAAGTCGGGAACGTAAGCTCCAACAGCGGTAATTGCGGCTGTGATTGTATTCATTATATTCTATTATTTCGTTTCAAATACCTATCGCATTTGAAAAATTTTTAAAAGACTTGAAAATTACAAAAAAAAACGAAATTAATTTGCAGCTATTTTCTTAAAAAAAGAAAAGTATAACCAACAAAAAAAACTCTCACTATGTGAGAGTTCCAGTATCATTTAGAGAAATGTATTAAGCAACCGCTACAGATTTATCGATAACAACTTGTCCTCTGTAGTACATTTTACCTTCATGCCAGTAAGCTCTGTGGTATAAATGCGCTTCACCTGTAATAGGACATGTAGCGATCTGAGCTACAGTAGCTTTATAGTGCGTTCTTCTTTTATCTCTTCTTGTTTTCGAGGTCTTTCTCTTAGGATGTGCCATTTTACTATATTATTTATCCGTTAATAGTTTTTTTAATTTGTCCCAACGCGGGTCAGTATCTTCTTCTTGTTTACTCTCTTCTTTTTGCTCCTTTGCAGTCAGTTCATTTAGTTTGGTCAAAGCTTCGCTTTGCAGACTTCCATCTTTCACCCCCGGATGAACTCGTTTTAGCGGTACCGAAAGCGCAATCATTTCATAAATGTACTGTGCAACATCTATTTCATGCTCTCCATGCGGTAAGATTAAAAGCTCTTCATTATCGTCATTGAACTCTTCTCCGAAACGAACAATTAATTTCATTTTACCTTTTAATGGTAAATCAAAATCTTCGCTTGTTAGATCACATGGTACATTTACTGTTCCTTTGTGTTTGAATTCCAACTCTAACATGTTGCTTTTCTTATCTAAAACTAAACCTACTTTGATATCCGAACTTTGAAATTCGTCGTAATCAAAGTTCGCAAAGAACGTGTTACTTATTTGATACTCAAAATGGTGTTTTCCTAGTTTTAATCCTACGAAAGGGATTAAAAATTCTTTTGTTTTGCTCATTTCAACATCAATTTGTCCAATCCGTATCTAAAACTCAGATACCTGAATTGGGGTGCAAAGATATAAAATTATTATAAAACTAATAATCTTATTCACCTTTTTTTGTTTATAACTGTTTTTCTTTTATTTTAAGTGGCTTTTCAGTAATCTCCTCATACTGATTACGCGAACGAAAAACATCTATTGCAAGATAAACCGCCTCCTTAAATGAGTTAAAATCTGCCATGTCTTTTCCTGCAATATCATAAGCCGTACCGTGATCTGGAGAAGTTCTAACCTTATTCAAACCAGCTGTATAATTCACTCCCTTCCCAAACGACAATGTTTTAAACGGAATCAATCCCTGATCGTGATAGGTAGCTACTATAGCATCATACTTTTCATAGTGACCACTTCCAAAAAAACCATCTGCCGAAAATGGCCCAAAAACCATAGTTCCTTTATCAAAGATCTTTTTCAAAGCAGGCTTCAAAATCAAATCTTCTTCTTTCCCAATCACACCTCCATCACCACTATGCGGATTCAATCCTAAAACGGCAATTTTTGGTTTAACAATACTAAAATCCTGAACCAGTGATTTTCTGATAGTTTCAATCTTTCTAATGATCAATTCTTCTGTCAAATATGAAGAAACTTCATTCAACGGCACATGATCGGTAAGCAAACCTACTCGTAAATTATCCTGAACCATCATCATTAAGGCATTCCCTTCTAATTCTTTGTCCAGATAATCGGTATGTCCCGGAAATTTAAAATCTTCCGATTGAATATTGTATTTGTTTATTGGTGCCGTTACCAAAACATCCACCAAACCTTCTTTTAGCGCTTTGGTAGCCGCAACAAATGATTTAATTGCGTATTCGCCAATTTTCTCATCATTTTTACCAAAGTTAATATCAACTCCTTCTTTCCAAAGATTAAAAACATTAACTTTTCCTGGTAAAACCTGCTCTAGTTTATCTACACCGTGAAACTGAACTGTAGATGTAAAGCTTTTTTTAACAAAAGAAAGTATTTTGGCGTTTGCAAAAATAACTGGCGTACACATTTCCAACATACGAGAATCTTCGAATGTTTTCAATATAACTTCGCTTCCAATACCGTTTAAATCTCCAACTGAAATTCCAACAATTATATTTTCTGCTTTTTTATTCATGAGCTCAGATTATTTATTACTAATTTTGATGTGCAAATTTAGTAAAATAAAACCAAAATGTTCACAGGAATTATAGAAACCCTAGGAAGGATTCACGAAATAAAAAAAGATCAAAACAATCTTCACATCACAGTTGACTCCACAATCACTAATGAATTAAAAATTGACCAAAGCGTTTCTCATAACGGAATCTGCCTGACGGTTGTAGCTATAAAAGATTCATTTTATACCGTAACCGCTATCGATGAGACCATTTTAAAAACCAATATTGGCGACTGGAAAGAAGGCGATATTGTAAATCTGGAAAGAGGAATGAAACTTGGAGACCGTCTGGACGGACACATCGTACAGGGTCACGTTGACCAAACCGGAACCTGCATTAAAATCGAAGAAGCACACGGAAGCTGGAATTACACTTTTGAATACGACAAAAACCTCAGCAATATTACCATCGAAAAGGGCTCTATTACGGTAAACGGAGTAAGCCTGACGGTAGTAAACTCAAAAACAAACGAATTTAGCGTTTCGATTATTCCTTACACTTTTGAAAATACTAATTTTAAAAACTTCAAAGTTGGGACTAAAATAAACCTTGAATTTGACGTTGTTGGAAAATACATTTCAAGACTTTATGCTATAAACAAATAATTTACAGAATATACCCATAAAAAAAAAGCTTCAGTTTACGCTGAAGCTTTTTTTATTTTATTTCGATATATAATTGTGATCCCTAAAACAACCGCCACTATTACCAAAAACACTAAGTGATCGTCTATTGGCACTATGTCCGGATCATTCGGATCATCTGGTGGAGGCGGAGGTTTTTGCGCCAAAGCACTAAAACCACTCATCAAGGTCAGGCAAACTGTAAAAAAAACGGTCTTAATTGTCTTCATAATTTTAACATGCTGCAAAACAGCAAGGTAGGTTGTTAAACTTATTTTCATCTAATACAATTCTTACAAAAAAAGGGGCTTACAGCGAATTGTGCGACAAATGTATAAGATTTTTACAGAAACACAAGGTTTAAAACAAAAAAAGCGAAACAAAAATAATCTGCCCATTTTACCGTAAGAATAAACCTTAAAACATTAATACCCCACTGCTATTTACGTATATTTCTACCTATTAGATTTCTGTTTTTTAAAATCAAACTCTTTTTTATCACAACAAAACAGGACAACGTAATTTCCCAAAAAAGGATCGTTTCAAATAATGAACTGCCAAAAAAAAGCGGACACTATGTTGGTGCAATTAAACCTCAAAAAAATGATGCTTTTTTCTAGCTGGCTACATTTTGTTTTTGCAAAAGTCCAATCTAAAACACGAGCAACTGCTTTATATTCAAAAAACCAGATATTAACCACAAATGACCTCCCATTACACACAAATTACAGTTGTTACAATAGCCCGTTAAAAGCAAGACCAAAGCGATACTTTTGTCCTATTATAAGACAAAAATTTGAGTCTGTTTCTAATCAAAGTAAGTTTTAAACCGAGTTTTCTTTGAATTCTAAATCAGGGAACAAATCAGCTATTATAAGAAAACAAAAACACCTGATTTAAAGAAAACTAACTCAATTCCGACAACTTAACTTATATCTTTTTATAGTAAGTTTTTTTATTTAGAAAAGATTCATATACAAAGAAAAACCGAAAAAAGTTCATTTACATTTTTGCTTGCTTAGCCCCCTAAAAGCAGACAATTAACTTAAATCTATTATCAAATGAGGAAAACTACTATTATACTGCTTCCATTGTTGTTCTTTTTGCAACTGTCAATTGCCCAATCACAGATTGGAAAGGAAAAATTGAAAGAGTTTCGTAAAAATCCGAAATGGAAAGAAATGATGAATGATCCTAATACCAACTTCAATGAAACTAAGATTGCTTTTGAGGAATTCTGGAAAGGAAAACCCAATCCGTTAGAATTGATGGAGGGAGAAGAAGAAGCGCTGGAAGAATTGAAAGAAAGATCATTCATTTCCAAACTCTTTAAAAGCAACAGAGCACTAAAAAAAGAATCGCTTCAGTACACTGAAGATTTTAAGAGATTTAAATTTTGGCAAAGCCAAAGCGAAAGTTTTGTAAAATCTGACGGAAGAGTAATGACTGAGGATGAAATTCAGGAAATGGCCCGGCAAGAGATGCAAAGAAGGCAGGAAACGAAGAAATAAATCCCCGACAATCTTAAAAAATAATCTATGCGAACAAATCTACATATTACAGTGTTACTTGTATGCTCTCTTTTTTTTAACCTTACAAGTGCCCAAACTCCTACTCCTAATTGGAAAAATATTGGTCCTATACCCTTTCCGCAGAAAACCATTGGTCAGGTACACGGTATTGGACGTTGTAGTCAGATTAAATTTCACCCCACAGACCCTAACAAAATGTATGTTGCCAGCGCTTCAGGGGGATTGTACCAGAGTAATGATAAAGGTCTTAACTGGGAGTCATTAGGAACTGATCAGGTTGCTAAGATACAATCTGCCTCCATAGCCATAGATCCTGTCAACGATCAGGTGATGTATTGGGGAACCGGTGAAGCGAATTATTCTTCTACTAATGGTCTGGGTGTCTATAAAACGATCAATGGAGGAGCCACCTGGACAGTATCTAATTCCGGAATGGGCAACCGAGTGGTTATCGACATGCTTTTTCTTCCTACAGACAACAATACAATCATTGCAGCTACAACTCAAGGTATGTATAAATCGACAGACGCGGGTGCTAATTGGACCTTAAAATCTGATATTAATACTAAATTTCTGGATATCTGCTACAAACCAGGTACAAATGGTCAGATAATTTATGCCGCGGCTTCTCAAAGTTTTTATCGTTCTCTTGATGCCGGAGAAAGCTGGACTGAAATCACTTCTCCCGCTTTTGTACTTGCCGTTAACGGAACAAGAGTATCCGTTTCTGAAGCCGATCCAAATGTTGTTTATGTTGCTAATGTTGGTGCTGATGCTATAGGAGAAATTTACAGATCTACGGATGGAGGAAGTACCTTTACCAACATGCGTTCGACTACGGAACATCTTGCCGGATATTCGGCAACTTCAAGTGGCCAGGGAAATTATAATTTTGATTTTGAGGTCAATCCTGTTAATCCAAATGAACTTTATGTATGTGCTCATGTAATATGGCGTTCTACAGATGCAGGTGCCACATGGGTACAGCAACAGCCATCATGGGCTTCCGACCTTCATACCGACCAACACCATATTTTATTTGATCCCTATGTTAGCGGTCAGCTCTGGAATGCCAACGATGGCGGAGTCTGGAGCAACACCACTAATGGAACAGGTCCCTGGACTCCAAAGTCTGACGGTATAGCAGCCACCGAAATTTATCATGGAGCCATTAGCAAAACGAATAGAAATGTACTCTACATAGGAACACAGGATAACGGCGGATTTTACTATAATAAAGGCATCTTTTATAATAACAGAGGTGGTGACTTCGGTCCGTATATGTGGTTTGATTATTCAGGCAATTTTTACTCTGAATCAGACGGAGGCAGACGCCCTTATCCTTCGGGGTCCGGTTCAAGTTTGAATCTGCCAGAAACTCCAGTGGGCGGAAAATTTGCCTTCACTCCGGAAAATGCCGATATTGCTTACCACGCTAATGCCGGAAAAATTTATCGTTGCCTGAATCTGACTTCAGCTACTCCTTCCTGGACACTTATTTACACCGTACCGTCTGGTACTATAAAAGACCTTCAGATAGATCCTGGTAATGCAGATCGTTTATATGTATTTACAGATACACCTGCATTATACAGATCAGACAATGCCAGAACTGATGCTGCCTTTGTTCAGACAACACTTCCTTCTACATCAACCAATGGTTCTATTGCTCCCATACCAAATTCGGATATTTTATACTTAGGACTTGGAACTACTGTTTATCGCTCTGCAGATAAAGGAACAACATGGACCGCTACAAAAGGATTTCCTGCAGCAAGTGTGCTAAAGGTGGTAGCTGATAATCAAAGTACGAATGAGGCTGTCTACGCTTCTTATGCTTTGGGTGTTTATTATAAGGATAATACTAAACCTTCCTGGATAAATTACTCTTCGGGACTTCCTATAATCTGCAACATGAAAGATATGGATATTTACAATGACGGTATTTCTAAAGGTCTACTGAATGTTTATTATTATGGAAGAGGGGTATGGCAGAGTGATTTGGTCCCTCCTCCGAGTAACATTATGGTGACTATGATCTCACCTGTCAACAATACAACATTTAGCAGTCCTGCTACTATCAATCTCAATGCAACCGCTTCTGTAAGTTCAGGAACTATTAGCAAAGTAGAATTCTATAACGGGACTACGTTACTAGGTACAAGCCTGTCCTCTCCCTATACTTATTCGTGGACCGGAGTAGCGTCCGGAAAATATGATCTGACTGCTGTAGCTTATGATAATCTGGGAAATAAGAAAAGTTCTGCTTTAGTAACTGTTACAGTGACTTTTGTTTGTAATAAAGCCACAGGGACTCCCTTTGGTACTTCTCCTTATGCGGCAGGCAGCGAATATGATAAAGCATTTGACGGAAATATAACTACTTTTTTTGATGCTAATTCAGCTAATTCAGGTTATACCGGATTAGATCTTGGAACAGCAAAAGTGGTTACAAATATCCGATATTATCCAAGAAAATCATGGACAGGAAGGATGACAGGTGGAAAATTTCAGGGTTCCAACACGTCTACTTCCGCTGGTTTCGTGGATCTGTATACCATCCCAACCCAGCCGGATTATGCCTGGCAGGACGTTAGCATACCTAACAGTACTGCCTACAGGTATTACAGGTATTTATCGCCAGTCGACGGTAATTGTAATGTGGCTGAAATTGAGTTCTGTACTTTTAATGAGCTTCCGGCGGTAAACATTACAACACCACTCAATAATGAACTTTATACTACTGCTCCCGCGAATATAAACATTACAGCAACTGCTTCTGATAAAGACGGATCAATAAGTAAAGTTGAATTTTATCAGGGCACCACTTTACTTAGCACTGATGCTTCAAGTCCTTATTCGTTTAACTGGACAGGAGTTCCTGCCGGTACTTATCAACTTTATGCAAAGGCTTATGATAATCTAAATGCTGCAGCAGTTTCCTCTACTATTACCGTTGTAGTGGGAAATCAAAACCCAACAGTTTCCATTATTTCACCTGAGGATTATGCTGCCATTAAGAGTCCTGCAAGTATTACTATTTATGCAACAGCCTCTGACTCTGATGGCTCTGTCAGTAAAGTGGAGTTTTATAATGGCACTACTTTGTTAGGGACTTCAACAACCAATCCATACAGTTATAATTGGACAAATGCCCCTATAGGAACTTACACGATCACCGCTAAAGCGTATGATAATAACGGTGGAACTACAAACTCTTCCCCTATAACCGTTAATGTTACTTTTCCTTGTTCACCGCTTTCAGGCAGCTCTTTTGGTACTGCTCCTTATTACTCCTATTCTACATATGATAAAGCATTTGACGGAGACTTAAGCACCACTTTTCAAGCCAGTACAACTAATAATGGTTATACCGGATTAGATCTTGGAACAGCAAAAGTTGTTAAAGGGATACGTTTTTATCCAAGGGCAACTAGAGAAAGTAGAATGACAGGAGGGAAATTCCAAGGGAGCAATGTTGCTGATTTTAGTAGCGGGGTAGTGGATCTGTACACCATTCCTTCTGTTCCTATTCTGGGATGGAACGAGGTTACTGTTTCCAATAGCACTGCATTCAGGTATGTAAGATACTTATCTCCTGCGGGGGGATATTGTAATGTCGCGGAAATTGAATTTTGTGGGTTAGACAACACCCCAAAAACAAACATTACTGCTCCTGTTAATGCTGCTGTTTATATTGCTCCGGCAACAATTAATATTACTGCCAATGTAGAGGGTTCCGTAAGCAAAGTGGAATACTACATAGGAGCTTCTTTAATTGGCACGTCCACTAACAGTCCCTACAATTATAACTGGACAGGAATAGGTACCGGAACGTATACTCTTATAGCAAAGGCTTATGACTACAACGGATTGTTTGTTTCTTCAGCTCCCGTAAACTTTACTGTCACTAATAACATTGCTCCAACAGTAAGCATTACCACTCCGGCCGATAATGCAATATATACTGCTCCAGCCTCTTTCGACATATCAGCTATAGCTAACGATACTGACGGAAGTATCAGCAAAGTAGAGTTCTATAATGGTACCACACTATTAGGAACCGTTAATGCAAGTCCGTATACTTTCAATTGGAAAAGTGTAGCTACCGGAACCTACACGTTAACCGCCAAAGCTTACGATAATAATGGAGCTACTACTACTTCTTCTCCAGTTTCAATCAAAGTAAACCAACCCCCTACAGTAAGTATTACCTCCCCGGCTGACAATACAATTTATGCTGCTCCAGCCTCTATTGATATATCAGCCACAGCTAACGATACCGACGGAAGTATCAGCAAAGTAGAATTCTATAACAGTACTACACTATTAGAAACCGTTAATACAAGTCCGTATACTTTCAATTGGAAAAACGTAGCTGCCGGAACGTACACCTTAACGGCCAAAGCTTACGATAATAATGACGGTGTTACCACTTCTTCCGCAGTTTCGGTCAAAGTAAACCAATCCCCTACTGTAAGTATTACCGCTCCGGCAGACAATGCAATTTATGTTGCCCCTGCTTTTGTTACCATTAATGCTACAGCTGCGGATACAGATGGAACTGTGAGCAAAGTAGAATTCTATAATGGAATTAATTTAATAGCTACTTCAACCACCAGACCTTACACTTGTAATTTAACAAGTGTTCCTGCAGGCACTTACTCATTGACAGCCAAAGCCTGTGATGATAACGGTATGTGTACTACTTCTTCTGCGATTGCAATTACAGTAAATACTCCCGTTAATCAATCACCTTCAGCAGCCATTACTGCTCCTGCTAATAATACTGTATTTACTGCTCCTGCAAGTATTACAATCGATGCTGTAGCAGCCGATACTGACGGAACAATTTCTAAAGTAGAATTCTATAACGGAACAACTTTATTATCGACTTCGACAACCAGCCCGTATACATACAATTGGCAAAATGTGGCTGCAGGAACGTATGCCATAACGGTAAAATCATACGATAACGCAAATGCAACCGCAACATCAGCTGTGGTAAACATAGTCGTTACTAATAATCAGGCTCCGACGGTGAATGTTACTTCTCCTGTTAACAATGCTACCTTCATTGCTCCTCCAAGTATTACGATCAATGCCACAGCAGCCGATTCAGACGGAACAATTTCTAAAGTAGAATTCTATAACGGAGCAACTTTATTATCGACTTCGACAACCAGTCCGTATACATACAATTGGAAAAATGTGCCTGCAGGAACTTATCAGATAGTCGCAAAAGCCACAGATAATAATGGAACCGAGACCAGCTCTACTCCTGTAACTATTGTTGTAAAAACCAGTCCAACTATTAGTATGATTTCTTCTTCCGAAAATAATCAGGTGGTAGATACCGGAAAGGACATTTTGTTCAATTTTAATGTAACTGATCCTGATGCTGTATTATCATCTATTGTCATTAAAGACAACGGGGAAATAATTTCAACAATAAACAAATCTCCTTATTCATTTGTTCTTACTAATATAAGTTCGGGAGACCATTATTTTACAGCAATTGCTGTTCTTGAAAATGGCACTGAATACACATTTGCAAGTTTGAATATAGTGAGTAAAAATTGCAAAAGTATGACATGGAATACCTCAACTGATTATTTAATTGGGGATCAGGTAATCTATCAGGACATTATTTACAGGGCTTTGATAATTAACCAAAACAAACGACCTGATCAGGATCAATCCACTTGGTCTAAGATAGGGGTTTGTGAAAATCTGGCAGTTAAAAATCCTCCTGTAGTTAAACCTAAATACATGTTATACCCAAATCCATGCACTACCCATTTCAATATCAAATTTATTGATTGCGAAGGGAAGAGTTTTTACTATAGCATAATGGATGTAAACAGCAGAATCTTAAGAGAGCAAAAAAGCGAACCTATCAACAATGCTGTATTTGAGAAAGAAGTAACCATCCAGGGATTACCTTCCGGAACATACATAGTACACATTCATTTAGATGAGAGGATATATAGCGAAAAAATAATTATCATAGAAAAGCCTTCTATGTATAAGAAAAAGAAATAATGCTTTTTATTCTCATTTTATATTGCACAGAAAACAATAATTAATGCTCGTAGATTTTAGGAGTTATGCAATTCTGACGTTTTAAAATATCACATCAACAACTTTTCTATTCAGTAGAAAAGTTTAAATAAACCCCAAATTAAATGAAAAAAATACATTTTTTAATCGCATTCTTTGGTGCTCTTACAGCTTATTCGCAACAAACTGCCGACACTACAGCGCCCAAAAAATTAAAAGAGATACAGATCATTAAAGAACGTTACGCCAAGTCGACGCAGGATACGGAACGCATTTCGCAAAAGGAAATAGAATTTCAAAAAAGCCAAAATACTGCCGATTTACTAGCCAACACTGGTACAGTAGCGGTTCAGAAATCGCAACAAGGTGGAGGAAGCCCAATACTAAGAGGGTTTGAAGCCAATAAGATTCTGCTTCTGGTGGACGGAATCAGAATGAACAACCTTATTTACAGAGCGGGACATCTACAAAATATCATTACAGTTGACGAAAATTCGCTGGAACAGATTGATGTTCTTTTCGGACCTGCATCTACTATTTTTGGGAGCGATGCGTTGGGTGGTGCCATCAATATGAGAACCAAAAACCCCATGTTTCTGTCCCAAACTGATAACAAAGTGTTTTCAGGAAATGTAATGTCAAGATACAACAGTGCCAATATGGGATTTACACAACATTTTGATATTAATTTTGCAGGTAAAAGATGGAGTTCTCTATCCTCTTTCTCGTATAATAATTACGGCGATTTGAGAATGGGGGCCAATGCTAATGGAAAAAATGGATCTTTTGGCGAGCGTCCTCAATATGTTGAAACTACGAATAATGTAGATAATCTGATACAGAATGAGAATCCGCTTATTCAGAAGTTTTCCGGATATAAGCAATATAATGCCATGCAAAAGATCCTTTTTCAACAGGATGAAGATACACAGCACAGCTTGAATCTGCAGTATTCGTCTTCTTCAGATGTGCCTAGATACGATCGCCTTACAGATCCATCGTGTTCGGGGCTGAAATATGCTGTTTGGAATTATGGTCCGCAAAAAAGATTCCTTTCGGCTTATAAATTTTCGAAACAAAAAGCCTTGTTCGACAGTGATATGAATCTTGGAGTGAGCTATCAAAATATTGAAGAAAGCAGAATCTCAAGAAAATTTAACGATGATAAAACTAAAAGCCAGGTCGAAAAAGTAAATGTATTTGCTTTTAATGCAGATTTCAGAAGAAAACTGGGCAAGGGTGATTTGCTTTACGGAACCGAATTCTTTTATGATAATCTGAACTCGACTGCTACCAGTTCAAACCGTATCACCGGTATTGTGACTCCGACAGATACTCGTTACCCAAACGGTATAAATCATACCTTTAGAGCAGATGTTTTTGCAACTTATAATGAAAAAATAAACGAAACTACTTTCTATAATTTGGGTATTCGTACCGGTTATTCTGCCTTAAAAAGCACTATTGCCAATAATTCTTTTTTCCAACTTCCATATGATATCATCAAGCAGGACAACTTCACGTATAGCGCTACTGCCGGAATTGCGAAGAATATTCAGAGTACTAAATTGGTTTTCAATTTGGCTTCGGGCTACAGAGTCCCAAATGTAGATGATTTAGGAAAACTTTTCGAATCAGTGCCCGGAACCTTGATTGTCCCTAATCGAAATATTGCTCCTGAGAAATCAGTAACCGCCGATTTAACTGTAACATTCGGACAGGGAAAGAGAATTCAGCTTGACAATACGGTTTATTATACCCGCCTTTTTGATGCCATTGTTACCGATCATTTTTTATATAATGGACAGAGTTCGGTGATTTACGAAGGAGTGCAAAGCGAGGTGTTTGCTATGCAAAACAAAGGAAATGCTTACATAGGAGGTCTTTCTTCCACCCTGAAAATGGCTATCACAAAACCACTTGGAGTTTATGGTACGGTAACTTTTACCAAAGGGGAAATAATGGACCGTGCGGGGAATACTCCTTTGGATCATATCTCTCCAATGTATGGAAAAGCAGGATTGAAATATGAAAATAAAGTGATGCTTCTGGATTTCTATACGTTATTTAATGGTAAGAAAGACATCAGTGATTATTCTATGAATGGTGAGGACAACGAAAAATATGCTCCTAAAGGAGGTATGCCTGCATGGCAAACGATTAATTTTAAAACAGCCTTTTTTATCAATAAAAATCTGTCGGTTTATGCCGGAATTGAAAATATTTTAGACCTACAGTATCGCGTTTTTGCATCGGGTATCAATGCATCGGGCAGAAATATATCTGTGGCAGCAAAATATCACTTCTAATACAAAATTCCCATTTCTGTTTTTTACAAATCTAAACTCCTTTCACCACAATAAAAGGATTGCATAATTTTAAAAAAAGCGATGTGATGTAAAAACACAAAAAAGTAATTTGTTGTTCCCTTGAATAAAAAGACATCTATTCCTATAAATAAAACAGGGGGAGTTGTTTTTTTTAGACAACTTATCTTTTTGTAAAAGTAAATGGCTAAGTACTTTTAATACTTAGCCATCTATGAACAAGTTATGCAATTTGTTTTTTCTAAAAACTACTGTTTAAAATTTATAGTTTAACCCTGCACTGATAATTCCTCTATGTCCAAATCCTGCTTCTACAAATCCACCAAATTTTTTACCTATGCGAAGACCTGCAGGATTAACCTGAAAAGCAAAATCTATAGTATTGTCTTTAGTGATTACTTCGTTAGGTGCTTTTTTAGTATACTTGTTCAAAATAACACCTGCAGCGGCCGAACCGTAAAAATCCAGCCATTCTGTTTTTATGTAACTAAACGACAATACTGGCATGGCCATAAAATAGAGATTGGTTCTCTTAGCAACAGGTTTGTTGTTTTTATCGATTTGTTCGATTTGTTCCTGCTGAAAAGCAAGATCCCCCCCTACTCTTATTCGTTCGGTGATTTGATTTCTATAACCCAAGCCTACGTTTCCAAAAGATGTTATCCTATCTGGTTTTTGCCCTAAAAATGCAGAAGATAGTATCTCCGTAAAACCTTCTCTAAAAGTCATCGGTATACCGTCGCTATAGGTTACATTTAATTCATGTTTACCAGTTTCTTGTGCATTTACTGCAATTGAACTGATTGTTAAAAAAATTGCGCATACAATAATTGACTTTTTCATTTGTTTTAATTACTTTATAGTTAATAAATTTAAAATCGCGGCAAGAATATTTTATATTGCCTTATTATTAATACGCTAAAAATTAAAATACCCCTATACGCTGCTATAAAATTTTAAAATACCCCTACTTTTTATGATATGAATGAGGACCTAAAGCATTTTAAACAATTGTTCAGCGAGCTTTATCAGCCCTTATGCAATTATGCCTATAAGTATCTTCAGGATAGGGATGAAAGTGAAGATGTGGTGCAGGAACTGATGATAAAAATATGGGAAACCCGCAAGGATTTACTTTCTGAAAAGAGTCTCAAATATTACCTGTATATAGCTGTTAAGAACCGATGTATATCCATTCTGAGAAAAAAAACCTATATGCTTGACATTGATGAAATGTCTATCGATATTACCGAAGAAATCCAAGAAACGAAGCCCTTACCAGAAGCAAACCAACTTATAGAAGATGCATTTAAAGGAATTTCTCCAAAATGTCTTGAAATTTTTAAACTGAGCCGTATTGAAAAATTAAGCTATAAACAAATTGCAGAGAAATTAGAAATATCAGTAAAAACAGTAGAAAATCAGATGGGCAAAGCCATCAGACATATACGAGAGTTTGTTAAACAGCATCCCAACTTAATTATTTTCTTTAAAATATGGTATTTTAGTTATTATATAGTGGGGGTTTTAAAAGAATTTGTGTTTTATTTAAAAGAGGTATAACCATGGACAGCCAAGATATTAATGTATTGTTAGCAAAACATTTTTCAGGAGAAACTAAACCTGAGGAAGAAGCTGTATTAATGAATTGGATAAAAAACAATCCTGACGAATATATTTCGCTTAAGATTTTTTTTGCAGAAAGTCAGCCATTAGACTCTCCTCAGTTATTTGAAACAGGGAATGCCTGGAACCGCATAGCGCCAAATTTATCATCCACAAAGCCAACCGTATTTCAGTTGTACAAAAAATACATCTACGCAACGGCAGTTGCCGCCGTTTTCATTTTAATAAGTACGTTCGCCTTCTTGTATGCAAATACCGAGATAACTGTTCAAACCGCTAATGGACAGGTAAAAAGTATCGAATTGAGTGATGGTTCTTTAGTTACTTTGAATGACAACTCGAGTATTACCTATAAAAGATTTCTGTGGAACAACCGTACTGTCAGCTTAAATGGAGAAGCTTTCTTTGAAGTAAAACACGACGAGAGCAAGCCTTTTTCTGTAAATACAGGCACTCTATCAGTAAAAGTTTTAGGAACCTCTTTTGTTGTAACAACAAAAGAAAAAGAAAAATCGGTAGCAGTAATTACAGGAAAAGTCAAGGTTACCGCCACTCCTACCAGTCAAACAGTCATTTTGGAGAAAAAACAAGCGGTTCATTATGTTTCCAACAGATTAATTAAAAGTGACACAGCCAACAAAAACTTACTCTCCTGGAAAACAAAGTCACTTTCTTTCGAAAATACTCCACTTCAAAAAGCTTTTCAGGATATTGAAGATTGTTATCATATTAAAATACAGGTGGAAGGCAAAATCTCTGATTCCTGCACCGTTACCACAAATTTCAAGAACGAATCCATAAAAGAAATATTGGAAGAATTCCGTTTATTGTTTGGACTTAGTTATACCCAAAAAGGCAATACTGTTTGGGTGAAAAACATATCGTGTGAAAAGTAATTCTTTTATAAATAACGGGTTAATCATTATATGCTCTTTTGTCTTTTTCTTTTGTGCCGGATCTGTACAAGCACAAAAAACAAGCCTGCTGGAAAAAAAGATCACTATCCAAATAGAAAATGATAGTATCGGAGCCTATATTACTGCCATTATAGCACAAGGCGCAAATTTATCCCTAAGCAATAACAAACTTCATCTTGGCAAAAAGATAAAGATCAGCAAAGGAACTTATAAATTAGGGACACTGCTAAATCTTCTTTTTGCAACAGAATCAGTAAAATTTCTGGAGAGAGATGATAAAATAATTATTTACACCGTTTCGCGAGCTCCTTCCCCCTTTACTATTAGCGGATTTGTTTATGCTGGAGACAGTAAAGAAGCACTACCCTACGCTACCGTTCGGGTGTTAAATACAAATATAGCTGTTAATTGTAATGATTACGGCTATTATACGCTAACATTGCCCGAAAACAAGTACATCATAAATGCGAGTTATACCGGTTTTACTTCACAAACAGATACGATACTGGTAAACAAAACCATTAAAAAAAACTTCAATCTTGAAATGGGACTATCCCTTGCTCCGGTTGAAATTAAGTCATCCAAAAAACCTTTAAATGAGATTTCCAGTATCGTCGATACGCAGCATGTTAACACTCTTCCCTTTCTAATGGGGCAATCAGACCCGCTAAAACTTCTTACTCTAAAACCGGGCACCTATGGCACTTCTTTAAATGTAAGAGGAGGCTCGAGCGATCAGAATCTGGTTTTATTAGATGGTGTTCCTATTTACAATTACAATCATTTTACGAGTTTATTATCTATTTTCGATTCGCAGGCCATCAAACAAATAAGTTTTTTCAAAGGCGGCTTTCCAGCTCGTTACGAAGGAAGGCTATCGTCGGTCATAGATGTTAAAACAAAAGATGGCGACATGCAATCCTACCATGGGGCTGCCAATATTGGCTTACTAACGGGTTCTGCGATGATTGAAGGACCTATCATAAAAGACAAGATGTCCTTTATGATTAGTGCAAGAAGAAGCTGGATTGATGCTTTGACCAAAGCGATTTTTGATCAGGATATTAATTTTAAATACCGGATGTATGATGCCTATTTTAAAATTAACTATTTTATTAATTCCTCCAACCGACTGTATCTTGGCGCCTATACCGGCGGAGATCTTATTCGTGTAAATTTCTTTTCTTCCGAAGCACCTCAGCTTACCTGGAACAACAGAACACTTTCTTTGCGCTGGAACAGGGTATACAATCCCAGACTGTTTCAGAATTCGGTTCTAATGCTAAGCAACTACAACAACCTGTTTGCCAATGAAGATGAAAAAGGAACCAGAAAGTTTCGCATTACAGATATAGGTATCGAAAACAACCTGAATTATCACTGGTCGTCATTCCTAAATAGTGCGATAGGTTTACGAATAAACATGACCTATTTTTCCAATAACACTATTGAGCGTGATCAATTGATAAAGTCACTACATTTCAAAACCTACTGGGACAATGATATAACGCTGTCTGATAAAGTTCGAATAAAAGCGGGTCTTCATTACGCAACTTTTTTAACTAAAAACAAGGTTTATAAATCTTTTCAGCCTCGTACCAGTTTGGTTTATAAATACAACACTTCTAATAGTCTTTTTGCCTCCTATGCCATAATGGAGCAATTTTATCATCAAATTGCCAGGAACACCTATGCCTTACCTTCAGATTTACGCATGCCGAGTACCGATCTATTACCTCCGGAAAAAGCTTTTATTTATGAGGCAGGCTATGAAAAAACTTTAGACAAAGGATACATCAGACTACAATTTTACCAAAAAAAAGTATCCAATATTTTAATGTACCCACCCCTTTATGATGCTTCAGATCAGGACAAAACAGAATCCCCTCTAATCGGGTTTGGCAATTCAAGAGGCCTGGAACTTGAATTTTCCAAGCAGTTCAAAAAGTTTGATGTACAGGCATCGTATACCCTGAGCAAATCGACATTGAGATTTCCCGCAATAAATAATGGTCAGACGTTTAATTCTCCAAACGATATAACCCATCAAATAAAAGGAGCTGTTATCTGGAATATTAATCAATCCTGGGTCATATCCACCATGTTTAATTATAGTTCCGGTGTTTTAATCTCGGCGCCAGACTCTTTTTCCTATAATGACAAAAAAGACTCGTACCCAGTAGATCCAAACCAAAGCAACGAAATATCAAGACCTAATAACTACCGTTTACCGAGAAATTACAATGTAGATGTTGGCGTCTCAAAAACAAAAAAAACGAAATCCGGCAACCAAAACAGATTGTATTTTGGAATTAACAATCTCATAGGACAATCTCCACCGTTTATCATTGAAACAAGTTTAAGTAATGGCACCTTTAACTTAGAACAGGTCAGAATGTTTAAATATTTTCCTTACGTTGGATATACTTATACTTTTGGTACGGGTAAAGAAAAATTAAACTAATTTCCGGAATCTCTGAAAAACAAAGCATAAAAAAACCGCTTCACTATATGAAACGGTCTCATCTAAATCGATTAAAGGTTATTTCCCTTTTTGCCCTTTTTCTAAGTATTCTACTTTTTCTTTTTCAGCCTGAAGCAAACGCTCGTAAAGTTCAACCACTTTATCGAGAGGATTAAAAGCACAATGGTGGTTGCCAAAATTATTATTTGGACTATCATTAAAAGTATTAAAATAACTGATCATAGCTTCATCTGAAAAATTTTTAATTGCTTCAACAGTAACTCCTAAAGCGTTGGCTACTGCCAAAAGCTTGTCATCATCCAGTGTTTCACTGTTTTCAATGTTCGAAACCGCCTGCTGGCTTGTACCTAAAGCCTGCGCCAATGCTTCCTGTTTCATATCACGAAGTTCACGAATACGGCTAATTTTTCGCCCTATGTGATTTGGTTTTGTTAGTGTGCTCATAATTCAAAGATAATAATTAAGTTTTATAACCAGCAACAGGTAAAAAACATATTCAGTAATGTAGATTACCCCTAGAAGGTGGTTCGTTGTCACTTTAGATTACAAATATATTCTTTTTCTTACAAAAAAAGTTACAGTATATTCTTTTTTTAATAGCTGCTCCCGAAATGACCAAATAGGTTTTCTCTCTTTGTAAACAAATAAACCAGACAGGTTTTAAAAACCTGTCCGGTTTATACTATTGATCCGAATTAATTGATAAAATAAAAAAAAGCCTTTACATTGCTGTAAAGGCTTGAATTTCTGTGGTCCCACCTGGGCTCGAACCAGGGACCACCTGATTATGAGTCAGGTGCTCTAACCAGCTGAGCTATAGGACCGGTTTGAGGATGCAATATTACTACTATTTTTCATTCACACCAAATATTTTGGGAGATGATTTGCATTTAATTTCAAACAACAGCCTGTGTTTCCTAAAACACAATTGATTTTCAACTGCTTATTTCGAATCAGAAAAAGATTTTTTTTTATTTAATTTCCTGACAAAGTTCCACCAGAACCCCATTTGTGTTCTTTGGATGCAGAAAAACCACTAATTTATTATCGGCTCCTTTTTTAGGAACGTCGTTAATCAGTACAAAACCTTCGTTTTTCAAACGGTCGATTTCGGCATGAATATCTTCGACATCAAAAGCAATATGATGAATTCCTTCTCCTTTTTTCTCCAAAAACTTTGCGATTGGACTTTCAGGGTTTGTAGCTACCAAAAGCTCGATCTTATTGGTTCCGGTTTGAAAGAACGAGGTTAAAACTCCTTCACTTTCTACCGACTCCATTTTATAGGACGGAACGCCCAATAATTTTTCGAACAGCACATTGGCGTCCTCCATATTCTTTACGGCAATTCCGATATGCTCAATTTTATTTACCATAACCTCTAAATTTTAGTTTCAATTATTGATTTACATACGTATTAAAGTAACCGCATTCGGCAATAACATCCTGATAATACTTTGTATCCGAATAGTCTTTCTGCAGCGCTTTAAAACCGCTCCAGGCAATAAAATTAATTTTATCGTCGTCAGCTTCCCACCAGTTTTTAAGGTTATTGTACTTATTATTGTAATATTCGTTTCGTTCGCATTTCGCCAGCATATAAATACATTTTGCTTTTTGCTCTTTTGTTGTGGCCGCTTCCAACGCTTTTTGGTAGTACATTCTAGGAAGATCGCAATTGGTTATCATTCGCTTCATCGAATCCCTGAACGAATATGGACTTGAACCGTAACCTACAATCGTTATTTCATAAAAAGTTCTTCCGTTTCCGAAGTGCGTAATATTATAGAAGGCGTTACCTAACAATAAACTGTTCGTATACACATCTTCTTTTTGAGCCAGTTTGCCTTGCATTTCCTTTATGGTTGTCAGGAAATCCATAAAAGTATATTTTCTTTTTTGATACGCCGTGTGATCGCAGTCGTGACAATCTTTTATATTTCCGTTAAACGGATTCCCCAGGAACTTGCTGTATTGAACCGAATCGGTTTGTTTCATGTACTCAATGGCTTCCGGAATTTTATTTTTAAAGGTTGCCTGTACCGCCTGAAAATTATTGATATCTTTTAGTTTCAAACTATAAATTCCTGCTCCGATAGTTTCAATTTCAGATTTATTGGATTTAGACAAGAAAGCTTTCATGTCTAATAAAACTTTTTCATTGTCATAAAATGAATTTCCATCGTTCCAATAACTATAGCGCGATTCGCCATAAATTTCAGCCATTACCGGATTCCCCTTTTCTCGGTAAAGCGTCGACAAATAACTTCTGCTCCACGAAGAAGCATTCTGATAACGAAATTCCTGTCCTTTGTAATTTTTTGGAAGTTCAAAATACAGCCAGTTCAAATCGGCGAGAATTGTTTTTTCGTTTTTATCCGTAAGTTTATCTATTTTGCTTAAGTTATTTACAAAACGAAGCAAACGAAGCTGCATTCCTGCCAGTTCTGTTTTAGGAAGCGTTTTTACCGCCTTATCAAAATTCTTATCTGCATTGGCATAATCTCCTTTTAAAGTCTGCAAATACCCCAGAGACAAATCCCATAAGTAAGGTCGGTCTGTATTCCCTGCTGCCGAAATTTTAGCAATTAAATCCAATGTCTTTTGATCCACCTTAACCTGATTTTCGGTTTTGTTTTCAGCCACCGTAAGTTTTTTCATCGGCTGATTTTCTCCCCCATCCTTTTGGAAAGAATTATTTATCGCCTCCTCTTGTCTGTTCACTAATCGCGTTGCCAGATAATTCAGATGCTCGCTTTTAGGATCTAATTCATATATCTTTTCGATGGACTGTTTTTCATCTTTATAATAACCGCGAACAGCCCAAAGCGCTGCTTTTTCTTTATTGTTTTTGGCCATCGTTAAAGCCTTATTCCAGTCGGTTTCATTTTTTGGACTAAAACTATAAGCAGTAACTATTCTTAACTCCGGACATTTATCAAAAACCTGTGCGTACAAATAATTTGAAGTTGCATATTTATTTTGCTTATGATTGACTCCCGCTACATAGGAAAGCGCACGGTAATACAACACATTTTTAGGAACTGATTTTTCTGTTTTATTAAAAAAATCAATTGCTTTTTGTTTGTTGTTGCTGTAAAAACGAGCTTTCATGGTCAGAAACCAATACCTGTTTTTCAGAAAAGGGTCCGAAGTCGTATTATAAACATTCTCGATAGACTGAATCATTTTGGCATCGTTGAACGTTTTTGCCACCACCGGATCGTAACTCCAGTAATCTCTGTTGATCGAAACGGTTTCTATTTTTTGTGCCAGATACAAAAACTCAACAAAGCTTTTTACTTTATCATCCTTCAGCGAGATCTTTTTCCCCCATTTCAAAGAGGATTTATTTTCTTTTTTGCTTTTATAATACACATGAAGATCTTTGATTTCTTCCTTGTTCTTTATCGCACTTTTATTCTCCGAATAATAATCCGGTTTTTCATCTCCAATTAAAAAATAATTTACGGTAGTGGTATCGATTTTTCCTTTAAGATAGATTCCCCAATCAGACTTAATATCTTTATTGAAACGGGAATTGTGCTCGGTATCAAAACCAATTCCGTAGAAAATCCCACCCGATAAAAAAAGCGGTGCATACGATTTGTCTGCAAAAGTTTCGGGAGTAAAATTAGAACTGTACGATCCAAAATAATCCCAATCGCCATCTGCACAGGCATAAATTACTCCGTATACAAAAAGTAAAACCGCACTAGAAACAAGAAATAACTTGTTCAAAAATATTCTTTTCATAGTTTTTTAAATTGAATTCGTCTAAATCGTAAAATATAATTTCTTTTGGCTGCTGTGCTACATTCTCACCCAGCTCATCCGCCATTTGTTTTAAATCTTCTGCCGTAATTCCCTCTATTTTTAAGAGATCACTTTCTTCGTAAAAAACCCCATTCTTATAATTGGATTTTTTCGCTTTAAAAAAGATCCCACTTACTTGTTGAAAATTTGGATCACTTTTAAGTTCGGTCACATTCATTTTAGAACGCAAACCAATCACTTTTTGGTTTCGGATGTGAATCCCCCACGAATATATAGGCAAAGCAAAATCAAGATGCAGCGGATACTTTTTCAGGCTCTTTAAATAACGTTCCGCAATTCTCTGATCGTATATTGAATTTAAGGAATCGGGAGCAATTGCCCCCATATTGTAGTACATCAAAACTCCGGAATCTACGTTCGGAATTTTGGTTTTCTTAAAATATTTCACCTGATGCAAACGAATTGTCGCAGAGAGTTTTTTTTCGGAAAGCTTTTTAACATTCTCAATAAACTTAAGATAGTTGTCTTTACTTTTAAGAGTCCAGTCGCAATCGATCTGAATTTCCTGAGATGTAATTTTGTTCTTCGTACTGATTTCTTTAATCAAATGAACTGTTTTCTGTGCCAGATCCTCGACATCAAGTTGAGCCGATAACATGACTTTGTTTTGAATAAATACTACGGGTACAATTTCGAACTTGGTTACATCATCCTGAAAACGAATCGGACTAAGCGGAATGGGCTGTTTGGTCTGGGGATGCTGGCCAATATCAAAATACCGAATATAAAGTTTAGTAACTTCATTATCTTTCAAAGCAAGCTTCTCGGTTTCAGATAATTTCAAAATGGTTTTCCAATAATAAAAAGCAACAACCGGCTTTTCATTCTTACTGCAGGAAATCAGAAAAAGAATCAGGAAACCAATAAAAAATCTTTTGATCAAAACTTAGGAGAAATTATATTTTAACCCAAAAGTAAGAAATTCTTCGCTGTTATGGTTTTGAAATTTTAAAAAAAGCGCAATTTGCAAAAGCTGCAAATCCTAATAAATGGCTAAAAAGTTTCAATTAAAGCAAATATAATTGTTATTTTGTGCAATCAAATTCAGAAACCGTTATGTTGAAAAACAACTTTAGATATATTGCATTTTTACTGGTCTTTTTTATGTTAAGCTGTGCCAAACGCGGCAGCATTACCGGCGGACTAAAAGACACTCTGGCACCGGTGCTAAAATACAGCTCGCCAAAAAATTTTAGCACTGATTTTAAAGGCAACGAAATTATTCTGGGTTTTGACGAGTATGTAAAACTTAAAAACCTCAACAAGCAGCTTATTATTTCACCACCAATGAAATATGAGCCGTTGATTTTACCTACTACCGCAAGTAAAGTAATCACAATTAAAATAAAAGACACTTTACAACCGAACACTACCTATAGCTTTAACTTCGGACAAAGTATAGCAGACAACAACGAAGGGAACTCAATAAACCAGTTCAAATATATTTTTTCAACGGGCCCTTCTATTGATTCGCTTTCGATCAGTGGACAAATTAAAGACGCTTATGAAAAAAAAGTAGATAATTTTGTTTCGGTGATGCTTTATGAGATAAACGACACCTACCAGGACTCCTTAATTTACAAGAAAAGCCCACGCTACATCACTAATACACTGGACAGTTTACGTACTTTCAAATTAGAAAATTTAAAGGCCGGAAAATACCTGTTGATGGCTCTGAAAGACAAAGGAAACAATAACCGATACAATCCTAAAGATGATAAAATCGGTTTTATCAAACACTATATTACCGTTCCAAATGATACTGTTTTCGAATTGGAATTGTTCAAAGAAGTTCTTCCATTTAAAGCTGTAAAACCTGTACAAGCCTCAGGAAACAGGTTGTACCTCCCTTATGAAAGCAAACAAAACTTTAAACTTTCGAAACCTAAAGTAGTCCTGAAACACGGAAACGAAACAATTGAATCAATTGTTACCGCTTTTCCTAAAAAGGATTCCCTGCAAATCTGGTATAAACCTCTAAAAGCTAAAGCAGATTCTTTGGCAGTAGAGGTTAGTAAAGAAAAATACAACAAAAGATTTAGCGTAAAGATTAAGGACCAAAAGAAAGACACTTTAAACATAACCGCAGTTCAAAACGGAATCATCAATTTCAGAGATCGATTTACCTTAGAATCAGCTACCCCGCTGGTAAAATTTGACAAATCGAAAATTCGACTGGTCAACAAAGATTCTACTGCTGTAGATTTTACTACAGAATACGATGAATTTGAGCAAAAACTCTACGTTGATTTCAAAAAAGAACCAGTTGAAAAATACAGCATAACATTTTTCCCGGGCGCACTGACTGATTTTTACGACAAAGCAAATGACACTCTGGCCATTAAACTAAGCACAAAAGAACCTGCCGATTATGGAAACCTGGTTCTGAACCTAAAAAATGTAAAACGTTTCCCCATTATTGTTGAAGCGACTAACGCAAAAGGTGATGTTGTATACGCCAGTGACTACTCTGAAGGCAAGACTAAAATTGAATTCAATTTATTAGTCCCTGAAAAATTTACCATCAGAATAATCTACGACGACAATAAGAACAAAATTTACGACTCGGGAGACTTTCTGAATAAAAAGTACGCCGAAGAAGTATTCTATTACCAAACCCCTGTAGATGTCCGTACCAATTGGGATGTCGATCAGGCTATTGATTTAAGTATCCCATTCAATCCTGAAGTAGAGAAAAAACAAGCAGAAAAGAAGAAAAAAGACGACGAGAAAAAAAGGAAAGCCTTTTAAATTTTAGCATCTGAACGCGGCGCTATGGAAAATGATTTGGTTGAAAAAGAAAGCTGGTTCAAAAGAAACTGGAAATGGTTTTTACCATCAGTATTCCTATCTATACTTTTAATCGGGCTCGCAGCTGCATCAACCTCTCAAGAAGGCATCACTGATATTGCCAAAGCCTATTCAGACGATCTTCTTTTTGAAAAAGCAATTGAAAAAGCTAATAGGAATCCTGACATACATGAAAATATTGGCAGAATTGAACCTATTGACAGACTGGCTATTCTGGAAGGAACCGTTATATATTCTAACAACCACAATACCGTCAACTTATCGGTAAGAGTCAACGGAGCCAAAAGAAAGGGTAAACTAAACATTTCCGCCTTCAAAAAAGGAACAGAATGGGTGTACCAAAAAATTGCTGTCCGCACCAAAAATCCTAAGAACGAAATTATCGTCTTAGAAGAACCTCAAAAATAATCTTCTGAATTAGAATCAAAAATCGATTCTAAAGACATCTTTATCACTTAAGAAATCGAGTTTTTTTCGGGTTTCCAGCATGGCGTTTTTATCCAATTCCACCACAAAAGTATCCTCGGTTTCCTGTGGTTCGAGAATATAATTTCCTAAAAAATCGACCGCTTGTGAATGCCCAATATGTTCAAAATTATTCGCATCCAGCCCTACTCTGTTAACTCCAATCACATAACTGAGATTTTCGATGGCACGTGCTTTAAGTAAGGCATCCCAGGCATTGGTTCTCACTTTCGGCCAGTTGGCCACATACAACAATACATCATAATTCTCGACATTTCTGGCAAAAACCGGAAATCTCAGATCATAACAAACCTGCAGACAAATCTTCCAATCCAGATAATCCACAATTACTTTCTCACTTCCGCCGGTGTAAAACTGATCTTCTCCCGCAAGTGAAAACAGATGACGTTTGTTATAAAATTGAATTTCACCTGACGGAAAAACAAATACCATTCGATTGTAATACTTCTCGTTTTCAACAATAACAAGACTTCCCACAATAGCTGCATTTTTTTGTTTTGCTAAAGATTGCAGCCAGAAAATCGTTTCCCCTTGCATTGTTTCGGCAACTGCAGCAGCATTCATGGTAAATCCCGTTGAAAACATCTCCGGCAGCACGATCAGATTAACGTCAGTATCGATTAGACTGATTTTGGCTTCAAATTGCTTTCTATTCTCTGAAGCATTCTCCCAATAAAGATTTGATTGTATAAGTGCGATTTTCATATGGTAAAAGTACTTTTTTTTAAAACAAAATGACCAATTAAGTTTTGACTTTCACAAACCCTCCTACAAATAGCTGCAAACCCAGTAAATATCGGATTTTTCAGAATAAAAAAACATTATCAAAAAAAATTATGCAAAAATATTGCACAATTTATGCGAAAATATTGCTAGCAATGAATATAATTTATATATATTTGACCGCTGATTAAAAAAATATAAAACCCTAAAAAACACTTAATTATGAAAAAACACCCTATTTTAAAGGGCGCACCGCCAACAACGATTCTTGCAAACCACCAAGAACCATTTGCAATAAAAAAGCAAAAAACTAAAACAACACAAGTAGATTCCTTATCATTTTAAATCATACTACTAAAGCCACAACAAAGACCACAACTGTAGTAAAAGTAACAGGATTCTATTTGCAATAATTCGTCTTCAGGAAACGAATTAAGAAATTCTCTCACCTCACCAGTGAGACAAAAAAACAACCAATCAATAAACCTCAACTAACTAAAAACCCAAAGAATGAAACAAACTATTTTATTATTTATGTTCTTTTTTGCGATACAGGTCACCCAGGCGCAAGTAAAAACCATCAAAGGAACGGTGACCGACACTAATGGCATCTCGATACCGGGAGCATCCATAAGTATAAAAGAAGAAAAAAGAGGTACCACGACCGATTTTGACGGCAAGTTCTCTATCGACGTACAAGAAGGAAAAACACTGACGATCTCCTTTTTAGGATTAGAATCACAAAATATCCTTGTAGGCAACTCTAACAACCTCAACATAAAAATGAAAGAAGCCGCCGCAACAGCCCTTTCCGGCGTGGTAGTTACTGCATTAGGCATAAAAAGAGAAAGAAAAGAACTGGGCTATTCTTTCCAGGATGTAAAAGGAAAAGATTTAGCAGATAATCCCACACTAAGCGTAGCACAATCTTTATACGGAAAAGTCGCAGGGGTTAACATCTCACAAACTACGGGGGGTTTTGGAAGCAGTTCCCGCATTGTCATAAGAGGAAACCGATCTATTAGCGGTGACAACCAGCCTCTATTTGTTGTAGACGGAGTTCCTTTAGGCAATACCGGACTAGCCTCGGTCACTGATTCTAAATCAGGGAGATATTCAGATGGAGTCGATAATGGGGATGGATTATCCAGCTTAAACATGGACGACATCGAAAACATTTCTGTGCTGAAGGGGGGAGCCGCCAGTGCACTTTACGGAGAGCGCGGTGCCAACGGAGTTATCGTTATTACCACCAAAAAAGGAAAAAAAAACTCATTAAAAGCAGAATATAACGGAACAACCACTTTTGACCAAATTAACACAACCTATAACGATTTCCAGAGACAATATGGTACGGGCTCAAATGGTCTACTCCCAAATCCAAATGATATTGCGAATGCAAAAAATGCCACTACAAGTGCATGGGGACCTAAATTTGGATCGGCTGGCAATACTACAACACGAATTTTTGACGGCTCTTACAAACCTTATGAAAATGTAAAAAATAACATTAAAGATTTTTTCAGAACTGGAGTAACCGTTAATAATAGCTTTAGTTTATCAGGAGGAGGAGACAATACCAGCTTTAGATTAAATTACTCCAATCTTGACGCTACTGACATCGTTCCTAAAAGCGGTTTAAAAAGAAATACTTTTACACTGGGCGTTAATTCACAAATACAGAAACTGACCCTAGATGCAAAATTTAGCTATATCACCGAGAACACCGACAACAGACCTTCGTTATCCGACGATGCCGGCAACCTTGGATTATCTGTAGCTGCAATAGCACCAAATATTGACCAGGCCTGGTTAAAAAATTACGAAGACCCAAACGGCATATATTATCCATGGAACTCAGACCCTAACCGACTAAATCCTTATTTTGTACTAAACGAAAATAAAAACGAAACGCAAAAAAACCGAATTCTCGGAAATTTCAGCGCCACTTATGCCCTTACCAGCTGGTTAAGCGCTACTGCAAGAGCCGGAATTGACCGCTTTACATTTGAAAGCTCCGATTTTGTTAACGCCGGAAGCACCTGGAACTCCAGACAAAATGGTTCTCTGATTAACAGCAACACCACCTTTCAGGAATACAACGCAGAAGCCTTATTGAACGCTCAAAAATCGTTTGGAGATTTTAACGTAACCTTTGGTGTTGGAGCCAATCAAAGAAACTCTCAAAGAATAGTTTCAGGGGTAGCACTTAGCGATATGATTACAAATGGAATCAACAAACAAGCTAATTTCGTATCCAGTATTCTGAATCCAAAAACAAACGACGAAATACTCGTACGTTCTTTATACTCGTACTTAAGAACCAACTATAAAAACTATCTGTTTTTAGACTTTACCGGACGTAACGACTGGAACTCCACTTTAGCCACAGCTGTTGGCACATCAGGCAATAATAATTACTCCTACTTTTATCCGTCAATATCTTCGAGTTTTATCTTTACTGATGGTTTCGACATTAAAAGCGATGTACTGACTTTTGGAAAAATCCGAGCTTCATGGGCCGGTACTGCAAAAGCATTGGAAACACCTTACAATACAGCTCTTTATTATAACATACAATCCAAACCTTTATACGGCAATTCAATAGGCTCCATAACAAACAGCATCCTTCCGAACAACCACTTAAAACCAGAATTTACTACAAGTTACGAGGTGGGAGCCGACTTAGGTTTTTTCAAAAATCGCTTACAACTTGATTTATCTTATTACTACACCCGAACTAAAAACCAGCTAATCGTATTAAACGTTTCACAGGCCTCTGGTTTTGTAGGGATTAATGCCAATGCCGGTGCAGTTGAAAACAAAGGTTTTGAAGCCTTAATAACTGGAGGAATTTTTAGAAATCCTGATGGATTCAATTGGGACATGACTCTAAATTTTGCAAGAAATAGAAACACATTACTTGAACTAACCGATCAAACTGATCTTCAGGTAGTATCTAATGCAAGATGGGCCGGCGCACAAATTGTAGCCAAAGTAGGAGAAAGTTCTACCGAAATTTACGGAAGAAAGTTCCAGAGATCCCCAAATGGTCAAGTCATTATCGGATCGAACGGACTTCCTCTTTTAACTGATGGTTATGAGAGTTTAGGAAGAACTGCTCCGGACTGGATTGGCGGTGTAACAAATGAATTTTCATACAAAGGAATTAGTCTTCGAGCTAATTTTGACATGAAATTTGGAGGCAAAGTTTATTCAATGACCAATGCTTATGCTGCTTATAACGGGCTAACAAATGAGACCTTAGAAGGAAGAGACGGGTACAACGCATGGGTTGCCGAACAGGTCGCAGCGGGAAAAACATTAAATCAAATAGGTCAGCTAACTCCAACTGCAGGTCTTATTGTTCCAGGAGTAACCGAAGTTAGAGATAATACGGGTAATGTAACCGGATATCAAAATAACACCCGATATGTAAACCCACAAACGTACTGGAGAAGTTTGTATGGCGACAACACTACACCGGAACCTTTTGTTTATGACGCCTCCTACGTAAAACTGAGAGAAGTCTCTATAGGTTACGATTTTCCAAAAAAATGGCTAAAAGGTACTGGATTCGAAAGATTTAAATTTTCTATTATCGGCAGAAACCTATGGAATGTATACTCTAAAGTTCCAAACATCGATCCGGAATCTACCTATACAAACGGAAATGGACAAGGTTTCGAATATGGTTCTTTACCTTACCGAAGATCTTATGGCTTTAACTTACAATTATCATTCTAACACTCAAATTTGATCCTAATGAAAAAACATATAACACATTTAACGAACTGTATGCTGGGTGTAATTTTATTGCTTAGCACAACCAATTGCGCAGACGATGAGCTTTTTAGAGAAACCAATACCAATCCGGAATCTTTCTTAAGTGTAGCTCCTCACTTACAATTAACCGGAGTCGAGGCTGCCCTTTCCGGCGGAATCTTTGAACAGTGGAGAGCCAATCTTATATATGGAGAAGGATTTGTGCAGCATCTGGGCGCAGCATGGGCAACTACAACTTACGGCTCTTTCTACGCTGCCAGTACAGAACATCAGGGAGCACTTTGGAACGCAAATTATGGCGGAGGCTTAATACGCAATGTAGTAGATCTCACCGAAAAAACCAACGGAAAACCGGAATACAAAAATATGAATGCCTTAGCAAAAACGCTGAAGGTAATGGCTTTCCAGCGTCTCACAGATTTATATGGAGACATCCCCTACTTTGAAGCAGGTTTAGGCTATCACAAAGTAATTCTCTATCCTAAATACAACAGCCAAAAGGATATCTACACTGACTTTTTTAAACTTCTGGACGAAGCCTATAGTCAACTACAATCCGGTACCGACCCAATAAAAGGAGATATTTTTTATGCCGGCGATATCTCAAAATGGAAAAAAATGGTTAATTCATTGAGATTACGCTGTGCGATGAGGATTTCAAAAGTAGATCCTGCCCTTGCCAAAGAGCAAATTCAAAAAGCCGTTACCAATGGTATATTTACCAGCAATGATGACAATTGTTTCATGAAACACGACTCGACTCTTCCGGAAACAAATGGCGCCACCAACAACGGTAATGGACTTTCTCATGCCTTCAAAGGTAATGAATTGAACGACCGTGCTACCATCACGATACTTAATGCACTGGGAGATGATCCGAGAAAAAAAATATGGTTCCTACCCGTAAATGGCAATTATGTTGGTATTGACCCAAACATATATGGATACGAATTCGCACCCGGAGGAGGCAATGGTCTGTCTAGAATACAACCTTACTTATACGAAAACAGTGCCCCATACCTGCACCTTACTTACTCCGAAACACAACTCCTTTTAGCAGAAGCTTCTTTCAGAAATCTATACACCGGAGACACCAAAACTCTCTACAAAAAAGGAATTGAAGCCGGAATCAGACAATGGATTATTTTTAAAGATGCCAGCATTATTGACAATGATGCTATTACTGCCTTTTTAGCCACAAAAAACCTTACACCGGGAAAAGAACTTGAAGAAATTGCAACCCAACAATGGCTCACTTTATTCTTAAACGGAATGGAAGCTTACAGCAATCATAGACGTGTAAATTTTCCAATTTTAATTAAAATAACAACTGTAAGATCAACAACAGACGGAATTATGCCTTCAAGATTGCCTTATCCGCCTGAAGAATCTACCGCTAACAAAGAGAACTACCTTGCCGCCAGTGCCAAATACAACAACAACAGCTGGTTCGCTAAACTATGGTGGGATGTAGATTAAACGATTAACCCTAACCCAATACCACTCCTTTCATGTTGATCCTAATACCATTCGTAATTTGTATTGAATTGCGAGTGGTATTTTTTTAGACTTTTCCGATCAAAAACAGACCGAATCGCCTATTCTTACTATTCTAAAAATACGAATTTTAAGATTAAAATAAATTCTTCCCCAAAAAACTCATTCTGCAAAATTTTCTCAGAACACCCTTAGAAACCTCACTTCTTTGGGATTATAAAAACATTTCAGAAAAAAATATTGCAAAAAAAATGCACTTTATGCAAAAAAAATGCAAACAAATAAAAATTATCTATATATTTGATCGCCAATAAAACCAAAATAAAACATGAAAACCAAAGTATTATGAAAGCAAAGCTAATTTCATTAGTATTTATTGGGGGAGTAATCTTCTCAGCAAATGCAAAAGAGGCTGCAATTAAAACGCACTTCTTTGAACAAAAAAGCAATCAGATTGAAATTTCAGGCCAAATCATTGGTCAGGACGATGGGATGCCAATTGCCGGAGCTACTATTTACGCAAAAGGCAATTCGAAAGCAGCTACTATAACCGATGAAACAGGAAAATTTAAATTAAATGTTCCGGAAAATGAAACTCACATCATCATTTCTTACATGGGTTATACAACTTTAGAATATAAACTAGATAAGGTAACAGATGTAGTCATAAGTTTAAAACCTGCGGAAAATGTATTGGAACAGGTTTTAGTAACTGCACTGGGAGTTAAAAAAAGTACAAAAGCAATTTCTTATGCAGTAACCGAACTTAAAGGAACTGAATTTACAAAAGCCAAAGAAACGAATATCACCAATGCCCTGGCAGGAAAAATTGCCGGTGTAAACGTGAGTGGTACTGCAACAGGTCCAACCGGATCAACCAGAGTTGTAATTCGCGGAAACGGTTCCTTAAACGGAAATAACCAACCCATGTATGTTGTAAACGACCTTCCAATAGACAATACACAACTAAATTTACCGGGTACCGGAAATGCACCGGGATCACCAAGAATTAACGTAGACCGAGGTGATGGAACTTCTGTTATCAATCCCGATGACATCAAAAGCATCACGGTATTAAAAGGAGGGACCGCTGCCGCTCTGTATGGTGCAAATGCTGCAAACGGTGTGATCTTAATTCAAACTAAAAGAGGATCGGCTCAAAAAGGAATTGGTGCAGAATACAACACTTCCTTTACTTTTGAAACTCCGGCTATTAAACCAGACTGGCAATATGAATATGGCGCAGGAGCTTTGGGCAAAAAACCTACAACTCAAGCTGAGGCGGTAGATTATGGCCGCTGGTCATGGGGAGCAAAAATGGACGGAACAGACGTGGTTCAGTTCGACGGTGTAAAAAGACCTTACTCTCCTCAAAAAGACAACATTAAAAACTTCTACCAAACCGGAACTACTTTTATCAACTCACTTGCCTTATCAGGAGGAACCGACAAAGCATCCGGACGTCTTTCGTTTATGAATATGGACAATCAGGGCATCGTACCTAATACTTCTTTTAATCGAAAAAGTGTCAACATTGCAAGTAATGTTAACCTGACAAACTGGTTAAAATTTGACGTTGTAGCCCAATACAATATCGACAAAACAGAGAATAGAACTACAGTATCTGATGCAGAAGCAAATCCTAACTGGGCAACTTATATGATCGCCAATACCGTCGACATCAGAAATCTTTCTCCGGGTTATGATGCAAATGGCAGAGAGGTAGCCTGGAATCCCGTTGCAGTGGCAACAAATCCCTACTTCGCTGTCAATAAAATTAAGAACAGCGATACTAAAAACCGCTTTATCGGAATGCTAAATGTAAAAGTGAACTTTACACCTGAATTATTCCTTCAGGGAAGAATTGGGCAAGATTATACTAATTACGATTTTTATGCGTACATTCCTAAAACAAGTTTAAACAATCCTGTTGGATACGGGCAGGGTTCAAAAGTAAAATTATCCAATTTAAACTCAGAAGCCATTCTGAACTACACTAAGAAAAACATCTACAAAGATTTCTCTTTGAACGCTTTAATTGGGGTCAATTCTCGTACCAATGTAAGAGATGAAGTTAGAATAGACGGATCTAATTTTATATTAGACGACTTCTACTCTTTAACTAATCTTGCCACTATAACCTATGCCTATCCTTACGGAAAAACAAAAACAAATTCTGTATATGCCGCAGCAGATTTAGATTACAAAAATGTGGTTTTCCTAAACTTCACAGGACGTCAGGACTGGTTTTCTACTCTTTCAAAAGACAACAATACGATATTCTATCCATCAGTAGGTACCAGTGTTATTCTTTCAGACATCGTAAAAATGCCGGAATGGATTTCATTCAGTAAAGTAAGAGCTTCCTGGGCACAAGTGGGTGGAGCTACTCCGGATCCGTATGCTTTAAACCAATCATACTCTATGATTCAGGGCGGACACAACGGTCAATACCTACAAAGCACAACAGGTTCAAGAGTTCCAAATTCAACACTAAGTCCATTAACTTCAACAACAGTAGAAGTTGGAACAGACATGGGGTTCTTTAACAACCGCTTAAATCTTGATTTTGCCTGGTACAACAGAGAAACTACTAATGACATTGTAGAAACTACCATCTCAAATGCATCAGGAGCAAGAACCGCTTTACTGAACCTTGGAAAAATGAAAAATACCGGAGTTGAACTTTTGCTGAGCGGAAAGATCATCAACAACGATAATTTTTCATGGGAAGCCAGCATCAACGGATCTTATAACAAAAATACCGTTGAATCACTTACAGGTCAGTTAAATTCGCTTACGATGGCAACTTCTGTAAACGGATATGTTACCGTTAACAGCGACGTTGGTCGTCCTTACAGTATTATAAAAGGATACAAACCTCTTAAAGATGCCAATGGTAACACCGTGTATAATGTAAGTGGCAATACTGCAACTGTTGCACAAGGTCCTCTTGAAGAACTAGGACAGGGTGTTCATCCTTGGTCGGCAGGTATCAGTAATGAATTCAAATACAAATCAGTATCCTTCAGCTTTTTAATTGATGGTAAATTTGGTGGAGATTTATACTCTGGAACAGACTTGTACGGAACCCGTATGGGATTGACCAAAATGACACTGGAAGGTCGTGAGAACGGATTACCAATTTCGGGTGTTGATACTAAAGGAAATCCTGTAAATATGGTTATTGCACCGGCAGATCTAAGAACTTATTATGACGGTTTAAGAAATATCTCTTCTTATTTTGTTTACGATGCCAGTTTCATAAAACTAAGACAAGTAATTATTGGCTATCAGCTGCCAATTGAAAAATTCGGTTTTTTATCCAAACTTCAGGGAGCTTCAGTTTCTTTTATCGCAAGAAACCTGTTCATTCTTTACAAGAAGACACCAAATGTAGATCCTGAATCTATATTTAGTGCCGGAAATGCTCAGGGTATAGAACAATTTGGAGTACCTAGAACAAGAAGTTTCGGATTAAGTTTAAATGTTAAATTTTAAAGAACAAAACCATGAAAAAGAGAACCATTTTATATATGGCAGGTATACTTTTAGGAAGTATGACAGCCTGCACCAAAGATTTTGAAGAAATCAACACCAACCCCAACTCTGTTGAAGTACCAAATGCTACCTTTATTTTTAGTCAGTCACAGCTTGATGGGTTAAACAACAATTACTTTTTTACCAATGTGTTGCAATGTGGCGGTATGTTGCAGCATTATGCAACCTACAAAGAAGCATCAGGTGTGGGAGACAAGTACCTAAACAATGAGTCTTACTATTCTGCTTACTTCAACAGAGGTTATCCAACTGCTGTCAATGAAATCCAAACGGTAATTAATACTTTAAAGGACAATCCGGTCGAGAGCAACAAACTCAACATCGCAAGAATCTGGAAGGCCTATATCTACCATCGTATGACCGATTTATACGGAGATATCCCTTATACTGAAGCATCAAAAGCCTATACAAACGAGCATTTTCTTCCAAAATACGACAGTCAGGAATTCATCTATAAAGATTTACTAAAAGAACTTGATGAAGCAGCCGCTGCCTTAGATCCGGCCAAAGCAAGTTTTGGTAAAGCCGATTTTATCTATGAAGGCAACATAGCCAAATGGAAAAAGTTTTCTTACTCTCTAATGCTTCGTCTTGGTTTACGACTTTCAAAAGTTGATCCTGCATTATCCAAAACCTGGGTAACAAAAGCCATTACCGGAGGAGTAATCGTAAACGCAACGGACAATGCACTCATTAAATATACGGATGGCCCGAATGATTTCAACAGAAATCCTGCCGGTATTGACTCCAGAAGTCTTGATTTTGCAAAAGATTCCTTTGGACAAAAAAATACAGAGGGGGGGAAGCTAGCCAAAACTTTTATCGATGTACTAAAAGCTACTTCAGATCCAAGACTTAGTGTTTATTCTGGTGTTTGGCAGGGAACTGTACAAAACACAGATCCTGCTGTACAAAAAGGTTTCCCTAACGGAACTAAAACTGCCCCGTCTGCGGCAGAACAAGGCACTTATTCTGAGCCTAACCAAAGTACTGTATTCCGATATGATGCTCCTATGATGATCCTGAGTAATGCTGAAACCAACCTTTATCTGGCCGAAGCGGCCATAAGAGGATGGTACACCGCTGAGAACGATAAAGATTTATATGAGAAAGCCGTAAAAGCATCTTTCCTGAATATGGGAATTTACGGTGCAAACTATGCAATTACAGACGCAACACCGTATCTAACAGCAAATCCTTATAATGTGACTGGAACCTTTGATCAAAAGATGAATCAGATACACAGCCAAATCTGGATAGCGCTATTTGTAGACGAGCAGGAAATTTATGCCAACTGGAGAAGAACAGGCTACCCGGTTTTAACACCAGTAAACTTTCCGGGCAACGTTACTAACGGAACCATTCCAAGACGTATCAAATACCCGGTAAGCGAATATTCCGTGAATTCAACTAACTTAGCTGAAGCAGTTAAACGTCAGGGACCTGATACTTTTACTACAAGAATCTGGTGGGATAAATAATAATACAAAAAAGATAAATGAGCATATTAATTCTTACGGCATGCATTGCGTTTCTAATCGTCCAGATCGCCTGGCTTAAAATCAATCCGTTTATTGCCTTTATCATAACAGCTTTATTAGCAGGCCTTTTTTTAGGCCTGCCAATAAACACTCTGTCACAAACCGTACAAAAAGGTTTGGGCGAAATGTTAGGATCGATTACGCTGATTATTGTTTTCGGAACCTGTATCGGTAAACTTACCGTTTCATCAGGTGCCGCCAATGTCATTGCCAAAACTGTTATGGGATGGACGGGTAAAAAATACGTTCGCCTTGGCTTAATGATTACCGGATTTATTGTTGGGATACCTCTATTTTATAGTGTTGGTTTTGTTTTGTTAGTACCCTTAATCTTCTCAGTAGCCCATCAATTTAAGCTTTCAAAAGTATATCTCGGTATTCCAATGCTGGCGTCGCTTTCAGTAGCACACGGTTTCTTGCCCCCACATCCGTCTCCAATGGCCTTAAGCAGTATTTTTAATGCCGATCTTGGACTCGTTTTAGTTTACGGAATTATCATTGCCATACCAACCATTTTTATTGCAGGTTTACTGTTTTCGAATTTACTCAAAAACATCAAAACCGAATCCGATCATGAAATCTTAAACGTTGAAGAAGTTGTAAACGAAGGCAAACTTCCAAGTTTTTCACTCAGTCTGTTTTCTGCTTTATTTCCGGTTTTCGGATTAACGGTGACTTCGATATTACCAATGATTTCTAAAAATGAAACTTTAGGAGATATCTGCAAAACAATTGGAGAACCAAGCATGATCATGCTGATCTCTTTACTGATCTGTACTTATACTTTAGGCATTAGAATGAACCGCAGCATCACCTCTGTAATGGAGGATTATGCCGTTGCGATTAAAGATGTTGCCTTAATCGTTTTAATTGTTGGAGGAGCCGGCGGTCTGAAAGAAGTTATGATTGTGAGCGGTGTAAACGAAACTATCGTTACAGCTTTAACACAAATAAACATTCATCCTTACTTATTAGCATGGATGATGGCAGCGATCATTCGTGTTTGCGTAGGTTCAGCAACAGCAGCCGGATTAATGACCGCCACGGTTCTATTACCTTTATTGCAAACTGCCGGACTTGATCCTAACTTATTAGTACTGTCAGTTGGAGCAGGAAGCTTAATGTGCTCTCATGTAAACGACCCAAGCTTCTGGATGTTCAAAGAATATTTTAACATCAGCCTGAAAGATACTTTCAAATCATGGACCGTTATGGAATCCTTAGTATCCGTTTTAGGAATCATTTTCGTTTTTATTTTAAACTCTATAATACATTAATATCATGAATTTATTACCACAAGAAAAATTTGAAACCCTTGGATTGTCTCTTCCTCCGGCGCCTCAGCCTTTAGGAATATACAAGCCCTATTTAGTTGATGGTAAATATTTATACCTTTCAGGTCACGGGCCTGTAAGAGACGACAAATCCTTAATCATCGGCCGAATTGGTGATGACATGGACATCGAAGAAGGAAAGTTAGCAGCAAGACAAGTCGGATTAACCATGCTTTCTACAATTGTAACCAATTTTGGAAGCCTGAATAAAGTAAAAAAAGTTATAAAAGTACTCGGAATGGTGAACTGTAATGGTGAATTCTTAAGGCATCCCTATGTAATAAATGGTTGCAGCGAATTATTTGCTGAAGTCTGGGGACAGGAAAACGGAATTGGAGTACGAAGCGCTGTAGGAATGGGATCTTTACCAGACAACATTCCTGTTGAAGTTGAAGCCGTTTTCGAATTATACTAAAAAGTTATGCCGCAGATTATAAGATTAAAAAAGGATTATTTTTTTGTTTGCCACAAATTTCACGAATTTACACTAATTATTTTTTACCATATTGATTCGCGAAAATTAGTGCAATTCGCGGCTAAAAAAAATTAACCGTACCTTTAATAAATCCTTGAAATCCATATAATCTGTGGCAAAAAAACAAAAAATATGAATACAAATACCTCACAAACAAAAATCGCAACTTTCGGTGAATTATTACTCCGAATGAATGTTGCCAACGGAAATCGATTTACACAAACCAACGAAATAAAAGTTTACGTGGGCGGTGCCGAGGCAAATGTTTGTGTTTTACTTTCCCAACTTGGAATACCTACGGATTACATTACCCGATTACCTCAAAATGACTTAGCACAATTGGCTGTAAACGAACTTCAGAAATACAAAGTAAATACCTCGAAATGTGTTTATGGCGGAGACCGTTTAGGTTTATATTTCGTCGAGGCCGGAAATCAAATCAGACAATCACAAGTTATTTACGACCGAAGCAATTCGTCTTTTGCGACCATACAAAAAGATCAGATTAACTGGGATCTGGCATTAGCCGATGTAACCCATTTTCATTGGTCGGGAATAAGTCCGGGAGTTTCGCATGAAGCGGCTGACGTTTGCAAAGAAGCCATTCTCGCGGCACATCAAAAAGGCCTCCCTATTTCTTCTGACTTTAACTACCGTTCCAAACTATGGCAATACGGAAAACATCCGTCAGAAGTTATGCCTGATTTGCTTCAATACAGCACAATCACGGTAGCCGATTTAGATGCAATTGAAATTTATTTCGGAATTAAAACCGACGCACGAGAATCGGATGCCGATCGTTTCCAAAAAACATTCGAATTGTTAAAAGCAAAAATGCCTTTTCTAAAAACACTCGCCATGAGTTTCAGAAAGTCCGACGGACTGGCGCATTTATACAAAGGATTATTGCTTCATGAAGGCAATTTCTATCAAACACCCGAACATAAAATACAGGTCGTAACCGACCAGATAGGTTCCGGAGATGCCTTCAACGCAGGGTTATTATACGGACTGACCCATAAATTATCCGGTCAGGAATGTATCGAATGGGCAACTGCCTGTGGAGTAATCAAACAAAGTATTCACGGAGATTTTGCTATAAGCACTCCTGACGAAGTAAATCATTTTATTAAAAATGGCTCAAGTAACAGAATTAACAGATAAAACAAAAACATGTACAGCATATTAAAAACGCAAGGTGTACTTCCGTTAGTGACACAAATCAACATTGAAACAGCCCAAATAGTCTTGCAATCGGCGGCTGATGCTGGCATAAAAATTATAGAGTTTGCTGCTCGCGCAACTGATGCTAAAGAAGTTTTTAGCCAAATGATCCATTTTAAAAAAGCAAACAATTTAGATGTTAAGATAGCCGTTGGATCTATTTTAAGCGTTCAGGATGCAGAAACCTTTCATCAGTTAGGAGCCGATTGTATTGTTTGTCCACATACCGATCCGGAAATCGGAAACTACTGTTTCAAAAACAACATCTATTGGATTCCCGGAGCCGCGACCTTAAACGAAATACTTCATGCTAATAAATTAGGTGCCGAAATTGTAAAACTTTTTCCTGCCGATAAAATTGGTGGTCCCGGATATGTAAAAGCCATCAGAGCTCCTTTTCCAAACTTAAAAATAATGCCAACCGGCGGAGTAACCTTAGAAGAAAGTAATCTGAAATCATGGTTCAAATCAGGAGTGGTTTGTGTTGGAATTGGCTCTAATTTATTTACAAAAGAAATGATGCTCGATTTAAGTTATGAGCAGTCACTTCAGGCTTTTCAAAATTTAATTGAAGTCGTAAAAAAAACAAGAAACTAAATTATGCAAAACAATTGGTGGAAAATTAGCTCCGAAATCCGTGTAGACACTCCATTTTTGGCCGTTTACGAAGACCGCATTCAGGCCAACATTGAACGCTTGATAGAAGCTGTGAACGGCAATACTCAAAAATTAAGGCCACACATTAAAACTCACAAAATTGGAGAGATTCTGGACTTATTTAAAACCTACAACATCAACAAAGTTAAATGTGCCACCATTGCCGAAGCAGAACTTGCCGCCATACATGAAATTGCGGACGTACTTCTCGCCTATCAGCCTGTGGGCAATAAAAAAGAGCGATGGATTTCGTTAATTAAAAAATATCCTGCTACCGCTTTTTCTACCATTGTTGACAATTACGAATCGGCGAAAGCATTGGATACCATTGCACATAAAAGCAATCTGAAACTTACCCTTTATTTGGATCTGAACTCCGGGATGAACCGAACGGGAATTTCAATTTCTAAAAACTGGGAAGCTCTGATTGATGAAATTGTCAAATTAAAAAACATTCATTTTGCAGGTGTTCATCTGTATGATGGTCATCTGAAAGGGGATGTTGAACATCGAAATTCGGTCGCCTCAAATATTTTCTTTAGCATAAATGAAGAAATTGAGGCTATACAGAAAAAACTAGGCTATGAATTAAAAATTGTAGCCGGAGGATCCAACACCTTTCCCTTCTATGCCACACAGAAAAATGTAGAATGCAGCCCCGGAACTTTTGTCTTCTGGGATTCCAACTATCAGATCCACTTACCGGAGCAAAATTTTGAACCTGCTTTGGTGATCGTCGGAACCATTATTTCCAAACCAACCGATACTACTTTTTGTATCGACATTGGTTACAAAGCGGTTGCTTCCGAAAATCCTATCGATAAAAGGCTTGTCATTTTAAATGACGACAACCTAATCCCGATTTCACATTCTGAGGAACATCTGATCATCGAAAATCGCGGCAAAAATAAGTATGCGATTGGCGATATCATTTACGCACAGCCTTACCACGTTTGTCCCACTTGCGCACTGTACGATTCCGTTCAGGTTGTCAATAGCGAACATCAGATTTGTGATCAATGGCTCATTACAGCCCGCAGTAGAAAAATTAATATCTAGAAATAGAGGAAAGAGAATAGAATAAAGATTATAGACTTTAAAGAAAACCTCTGAATCTTTGTCTCTTTGAACCTTAGAACCTTAAAAAACTATGTTTATAATAGACGCCCATTTAGACCTTAGCATGAATGCGATGGAATGGAACAGAGACCTGCGAAACGACGTTGCCACTTTACGCCATTTAGAAAAAGGCATGACAGACAAACCGGATCGCGAACGTGCCACTGTTTCTTTTCCTGATTTGCGAAAAGGAAATATCGGAATTGTAGTTGCCACTCAAATTGCAAGATTTGTAAAACCCGACAGCCTTATTCCCGGCTGGAATTCTCCTGAGCAGGCATGGGCACAAACACAAGGTCAGCTTGCCTGGTACAAAGCCATGGAAGAAGCCGGAGAAATAACCCCCATTACAGACAAAAAATCATTACTGAAACAGATTGATTTATGGAATGACGGAACCCCAAATGATAAAAAACCAATTGGCTACATTTTAAGTTTAGAAGGAGCCGATTCTATTATTGATATCTCCTATTTAGAAAAAGCATATCAGTATGGCTTGCGCGCTATCGGACCTGCACATTACGGTCCCGGACGATACGCAAACGGAACGGACGCTACCGGAAAAATGCAGCAAAACGGACTTGATTTACTCAAAGAAATGGAACGTCTGAACATTATTCTGGACGCCACTCATTTGTGTGATGATGCATTCTGGCAGGCATTAGATCATTACAGTGGTCCTGTTTGGGCAAGTCATAACAACTGCCGAAGTCTGGTAGATCACAACCGTCAATACAGCGACGAAATGATTAAAGCTCTAATTTCAAGAGGAGCAGTTATTGGAGGTGCTTTAGATGCCTGGATGCTGGTTCCGGATTGGGAAAGAGGAGTTTCAACTCCACAAGGAACAAATTGCAATCTTGAAACTGTTTTCCAACACATGGATCACATTTGTCAATTGTCCGGAAACGCCAATCATATAGGCGTAGGTTCTGATCTTGATGGTGCTTTTGGTACAGAGCAATCTCCCTACGATTTGAACACCATTGCCGATTTGCAGAAACTAGTTCTGATTTTTAAAAATCATGGATATTCTGACGAAGATTTAAATAAGATCTTTCATCAAAACTGGATCAACTTTTTACTAAAAAACTGGGATTAAACAAAAACTAAACTGGGAACTGCCTTCTTATACGCCTGTAATTTTTCGTGATCCGGATCCACTTCGGTCACCACATAATCAACCTCGGATAAGTTGGCAATTTTCATCTTTAGGACCGTATCCAGTTTTTCAGAAATCGTAAGAATGGCTGTTTTTTCGGAAGCCTGAATCATTGCTTTTTTAACCTGAACCGTTTCCCAGTCAGAATCCGAAAAACCGCCTTCGATGTCCAAGGCATTGGTTCCTAATATTAACAAATCAACTTTAATATTAGCCAGCTGATTATAGACATCGCCGCTCACACACATTTGGCTGTACGACGAAATACTGCCGCCAATCATGATAATTTTAACATTGGGTTTGTCCAAAAGTTCAACCGCCGATAAAACAGTAACTGTAAAAATGGTTAGATTTAAGGTGTCGGGAATCAATCGGATAAACTCTCTGATGGTTGTTCCGCCACCAAGCAATAAAACCATACCATCACGAAGTAAACCTAAAGTTTTTTGTGCAATGGTTTGTTTTGCTTCACCTGCATAAGTTTGATTGGAAGAAGAATGGTGATAAGCTTTTGTCATCGCACCACCTTTTACTTTAATCAATAAAGACTCTGATTCAAGTTCATTAATATCTCGTCTCACCGTATCTTCTGAAACAAATAATTTAGTCGAAAGGGTTTCAAAACTTACGCGGGTGTGCAGGTTAATTTCTTTTAAAATAAGATTTTTACGTTCTTCCTTAGTGTAATTAACCAATTCATTATCATTATTCATCCAAGTTCAATTTTAGTAAAGCAAATGTAAACAATTAATGCAATATTATTGCGAAACAAATTAGAATACAATGTAATAAAAAAGTTAATTCATCTATTATAAAGACTTTTAAAGACAAATAGGCCCTGCAAAAAAAATGCAAACCACCCAACAAACCTTACATTTGTTTAACTAACCCAAAAAGCAACCATGCGAAAAAATATTCTTCTTCTTTTCATATTTTGTTATTCTTTTGGAAGTGCCCAAACTTCCTCACCTAGTAATTCGATCATTCCGGCTCCCAATTTCTACAAAGCCACCGGAGACAGTATTCGTTTAAACGGACAGATTAAAGTCCTTTTTGAGAAAAATAAATTCAGTGCTAAAGAACAAAAAACAGCCAATCTGTTGGAGTCTGCTATAAATTCTAACGCCTCAAAAAGGAAAAGCAATGTAGATGTTTTATTCATCACACAAAACCCAGCTTCCTCTCTAAAAAAGGAAGGGTATAAAATTACCATCACTCCAAAAAAAATAACCGTTACCGGAAGTGAAGAGGGACTATTTTATGGCGTTCAAAGTTTATTGCAAATGCTTCCGAACAAACCTAAAAGTCAGGAAATAAAACTTCCTTGTGTTACGATAGAAGACGAACCAAGATACGATTACCGAGGCCTGCATTTAGACGTTTGTCGTCACTTTTTTAGCGTTGATGTTATAAAAGATTTTATCGCTCAGATGTCCAGCTATAAATTAAATAATTTCCATTGGCATCTCACTGACGATCAGGGATGGAGAATTGAAATCAAAAAATATCCAAAACTAACCGAAATAGGCTCCAAAAGAGCACAGACTCTCGTAGGAAACAAGTTCGAAAGATTTCCGTATTTTTTTGACGGAAATCCTTACGGAGGTTTTTACACACAGGAAGAAATCAAAGATGTTGTGAAATTTGCAGAAGAACATTATGTCAATGTAATCCCTGAAATAGAAATGCCCGGACATGCCACTGCAGCTGTTACTGCTTACCCGAACCTGTCTTGTTTTCCGGATCGTCCTTATAAAGTGATTGAATACTGGGGAGTGTTTGAAGATATCTTCTGTGCAGGAAAAGAAGAAACTTTTACTTTTCTCGAAGATGTTTTAACCGAAGTCATGGCATTATTCCCCAGCAAATACATTCATATTGGTGGTGACGAATGCCCGAAAGCCAGATGGAAAGAATGCCCAAACTGTCAAAAAAAGATCAAAGAACTAGGATTGAAAAACGAGCATGAATTACAAACGTATCTTACCACCAGAATAGAAAAATTCCTGAACAACAATGGGAGACAAATTCTCGGTTGGGACGAAATGCTTGAAGGCGGATTAGCTCCAAACGCGGCCGTTATGTCCTGGCGTGGAGAATCTGGCGGAATTGCAGCTGCCAAACAAAAACATTTCGTAATCATGAATCCGGAACAGGTTTTATATCTCGATTATAACCAAGCCTATTCCCCAAACGAACCTTTAACTGTGGGGCGATTAGTTACTGTAGAAAAAATTTACAACTACAACCCCACTCCTGTTGACAGTTTGACGATCGACGAACAAAAATACATTATGGGCGTTCAGTCTAATCTTTGGTCGGAATACTTAACGAGTCCTGCCAAATTAAACTATCAGCTTTATCCCAGAATGTTTGCTTTGGCAGAAACTGCCTGGACTCACCCTCAGCAAAAGAATTACAATAATTTTGTCCTGAACCGCATGCCCCATCATTTAGAAAAACTGGAATTACAAAAGAGACTATACAAAGTCCCGACACCGTTTGGAGCAAATGAAACGGCTCTAATTGCCTCCGAATATGTACTGGATCTAAAACCTACCATTAAAAATGGTCAAATTTTCTACACGATTGATGGCTATAATCCTGATGAAACCGCAAACCTTTATGAAAAACCTGTCACGATACACATTCCAAAAGGAGAATTCAGAACCATAAAAACAGTTCAGATTAGCCCTGGCGGCAGAAAAAGTTCTATCAACAAGATAATAATCCGAAATCCGGATTTAAAACCTGCTTTAGCGGTAAAACCAACCAAACAAGGTTTAAAATACGAATACTTTATCGGAACCTTATTTCAGCAGGTTCAGGATTTAGAATTAGTAAAACCGGTGAATTCGGGGATCTTTGAAGGGACTGTGAGCAGTGAAAAATGGAAAACAAAAAAAGAGCGCTATATTGGCCTAAAATTCGACGGATATATCTACATACCCGAAACCGGAAATTATACCTTTTCAACGCTCTCAGACGACGGATCTAAGCTTTTCATCGACAATGAGCTAATTGTAAACAACGATGGGATTCATTGGCTCAATGAGGCCTATGGAGCTGTAAAACTCGAAAAGGGATTTCATAAGTTCAACATCAGCTATTTTGATCAGATAGGCGGAACCACCTTAAACTGTTTCATTCAGCCCGAAGGAAAAGAAAAACAGGAAATAAGCGCTTCGCAATTGTTTTACGAATAAAATGAGGGTAATGTGATAATTAAAAATGAGATAATTTTAGAATCTTATCTGATTGTCTAATTCAGAAGTAAGAGCCTAAAGACCTATGTTGTCATTTGCTTTACTTTATTCGGAATGAGGTTGGTCAGAAAGATTCAGATCATTATCTCATTTCCTAATTATCTAATTTATTACGCATAAAAAAAGGATCGTTACGATCCTTTTTTTATTTAAAACTATTTTGAAATTATCCTTTCAAACTTGCTGCCAAATACTCACGGTTCATACGTGCAATATTTTCAAGAGAGATTCCTTTAGGACATTCTACCTCGCAAGCTCCTGTATTGGTACAGTTACCAAAACCTTCTAAATCCATTTGATGAACCATGTTCAAAACACGATCTGTTGCTTCAACTTTACCTTGTGGTAATAAGGCATACTGAGAAACTTTTGCAGAAACGAATAACATCGCTGAAGAGTTTTTACAAGTTGCAACACATGCACCACAACCGATACAAGCAGCAGCATCAAATGATTTATCTGCGTCGTCTTTTGGTACTGGAATTGCATTCGCATCGATTGTATTTCCTGAAGTATTTACAGAGATAAACCCACCTGCGTGCTGGATTCTGTCAAAAGAACTTCTGTCAACCACTAAATCTTTAATTACCGGGAAAGCTTTTGCTCTAAATGGCTCGATAAAAATCGTATCACCATCTTTAAACATACGCATGTGTAACTGACAAGTAGTAACACCTCTGTCCGGTCCGTGTGCTTCACCGTTGATGAATAAAGAACACATTCCACAGATTCCTTCACGACAATCGTGGTCAAATGCTACCGGCTCTTCTCCTTTGTTGATTAGTTCTTCGTTAAGAACGTCAAGCATTTCAAGGAAAGACATATCCGGTTCGATTCCATCGATAGGATATTCTACAATCCCTCCTTTATCTTGGGCGTTTTTCTGACGCCATATTTTTAATGTAAGTTTCATCTTTTATAAGTTTAAAAGTCTTAAAGTCTAAAGTCATAAAGTCAAATTCTTAAACTTTAAGACTTTTGACTTTCGCCTTTCGACTAAGTCTTATTTGTAGCTTCTTTGAACTAATTTAATGTTTTCGTAATTAAGAGGTTCTTTGTGCAATACTGCATCACTTGGTTTTCCTTTGTATTCCCAAGCTGCAACGTATGCAAAGTTATCATCATCACGAAGTGCTTCTCCTTCTTCTGTCTGGTATTCCTCACGGAAGTGACCACCACAAGATTCATTACGGTGTAAAGCATCTTTCGCGAACAACTCTCCTAATTCTAAGAAATCGGCAACACGAGTTGCTTTTTCTAATTCCTGATTAAATTCGTTAGCACTTCCCGGTACTTTTACATCTTTATAAAACTCTTCACGTAAAGCAGCAATTTCTTCGATAGCCTCAGTTAAACCTTTAGCGTTACGAGCCATACCAACTTTATTCCACATGATTTTTCCTAATTTTTTGTGGAAATAATCTACAGAATGTTTACCGTTATTGTTGATGAATTTATTAATTTGATCCACCACTGCTTTTTCAGCCTCAATGAATTCAGGTAAATCTGTAGAAATTGGTCCCATTTTAATATCCGGAGCTAAATAATCTCCAATAGTATATGGTAATACGAAATATCCATCAGCTAAACCTTGCATTAAAGCAGAAGCTCCAAGTCTGTTTGCTCCGTGATCAGAGAAGTTAGATTCTCCAATTGAGAAACATCCAGGAATGGTAGTCATAAGGTTATAATCAACCCAGGTTCCACCCATTGTGTAGTGAACCGCAGGGTAAATCATCATTGGTGTTACATAAGGATCTTCGTCAACAATTTTCAAGTACATTTGGAATAAGTTTCCGTATTTACTTTTTACAATATCAGTTCCTAATTTAGTAACTAAAGCTTTGTCATTTTCATTCAATCCTTTTACGTGAGCAGCTTCTTTTCCGTAACGTTCGATAGCGGCAGCAAAATCTAAGTAAACTGCTTCACCTGTTTTGTTAACACCAAATCCGGCATCACATCTTTCTTTAGCCGCACGAGACGCAACGTCACGAGGAACTAAGTTACCAAAAGCAGGGTATCTTCTTTCTAAGAAATAATCTCTTTCGTCTTCAGATAAATCAATTGCTTTTTTCTTTCCTTCACGAATTGCCTGAGCATCTTCTAATTTTTTAGGAACCCAAATACGACCGTCATTACGTAACGATTCAGACATCAAAGTCAATTTTGACTGATGATCTCCTGAAACCGGAATACAAGTTGGGTGAATTTGTGTATAACAAGGATTTGCGAAGAAGGCTCCTTTTTTATGTATTTTCCAAGCTGCTGTTGCGTTTGATCCCATAGCATTTGTTGAAAGGAAAAATACGTTTCCGTATCCACCTGAACCAATTACTACCGCATGAGCAGAATGTCTTTCTATTTCTCCGGTGATTAAGTTACGAGCGATAATACCTCTCGCTTTTCCGTTCACGATCACAATGTCTAACATTTCGTGACGGTTGTACATTTTAATTTTTCCACGACCAATCTGACGGTTCATTGCAGAATAAGCTCCTAACAATAATTGCTGTCCGGTTTGTCCTTGTGCGTAGAATGTACGAGAAACCAAAGTTCCTCCAAAAGAACGGTTATCCAATAATCCGCCATATTCACGAGCCAATGGCACCCCTTGAGCCACGCACTGGTCGATAATATTTGCAGAAACTTCAGCCAAACGGTGTACGTTTGCCTCACGTGCACGGTAATCCCCTCCTTTTACAGTATCATAAAATAATCTGTAAACAGAGTCACCGTCACCTTTATAATTTTTTGCTGCATTGATACCTCCCTGTGCTGCAATAGAGTGCGCACGACGTGGAGAATCCTGAAAGCAAAATGCTTTTACGTTATATCCTAACTCTGCCAAAGTAGCCGCAGCCGAACCTCCAGCCAAACCTGTACCAACCACAATAATATCAAGATTACGTTTGTTAGCAGGGTTTACTAAATTAATATGATCTTTATAATTTGTCCATTTGTCCGCTATAGGACCATTTGGAATTTTTGAATCTAATGCCATTATAATTACTATTAATTATTGTTTGAAATGATGAAATAAAGCGATAATTACGAAAAGTGCCGGAACGACAACTGCGAACCCGTAACCTACTTTTGATAAAAATCTGGAATATTTGTTGTGCATTCCCATAGATTGTAGAGAAGATGCAAACCCGTGCCATAAGTGAAATCCTAAAAGGATAAAAGAAATACAGTATAAACCTGTACGGATTGGGTCATGAAATTTGTGAACTAACTCACCATAATATCTTGTAGCATCCGGTGCTGTTCCTGCTATATATTTGTAGCTAACTTCAGGAAACCAGAAATCATAAAAGTGCAATCCTAAGAAAGCTAAAATAACCAGTCCGGAAATAATCATATTTCTAGAACTCCAGGAAGCGTTAGCCGCTCCATTGTATTTAGCGTATGCAATTGGTCTTGCTGCGCTGTTCTGAGCTGTAAGTACAAATCCCATTACGAAATGGAAAATTACTCCAAATGCCAAAACTGGCTGCATTACATATTGAATCAGCGGATTGTATCCCATAAAATGCGAGGCTTCGTTAAAAACGTCTTCGCTTAGAATAGAAATAAAATTTAAGGAAACATGCAGCGCTAAAAACGTGATTAAGAATATTCCCGAAAGAGCCATAGCCACTTTCTTTAAGATGGAAGCATTCAACTGTGCAGATTGTGCCATAAGTATTAAATAGTTTGTTTTAAAAAATTAGACAAAAATAAAGCAATTAGACATGAACTACAACCATTTCGTTGTTATTTATAATGATTTTAAAGAGCTTTCGGTGATATTATTGCAAATTATTTAAAAACAAGAAAGTAGAACTTTTTCTCAAGTCATTTTAACGAATTACTGATTTTTATATAATTACCAAATTGTTATTTTTCACCCCTTTTTGCTCTGTTTTCCTCAAAAGTAAAGCGATCCCGAATTTTATTGAATGAAAACAACTGAATTTTAAGAGCATAATTTTACCTTTATCGGCTTCAAAAAAAATGATAATGAAAACAGGAATTGACGCTATTTCTTTTGATGTAGCCAACATACATTTACCCATAAAAACTTTGGCTGCTGCCAGAAATATCGAACCCGAAAAATTAGAGAAAGGCCTTGGATTAATTAAAATGACTTTACCGGATGTTCATCAGGATGCGGTAGTATTTGGAGCCAATGCCTTGACGAAACTTATTCTTGACAACAATATCAGCCTAAACGAAATTAGTCGGATCTATGTGGGAACCGAAAGTGGTATCGACAGCTCAAAACCGATCAGTTCTTTTTTAATTAGTTTGATGGAGCAAAAATTTGGCGAAGATACTTTGGCAGAATGTGATGTAGTCGATTTTACTTTTGCCTGTATTGGTGGTGTCGACGCTTTGCAAAATTGCATCGACTTTGTAAAATTGAATCCGGCCAAAAAAGCAATTGTCGTGACAACCGATTTTGCAAAATACGATTTAAACTCCACCGGAGAATATACCCAGGGTGCCGGAGCGGTTGCAATGTTAATTAAAGCCAATCCTAGAATTATTGCTTTTGATGAAAACTGGGCAACGAGCACCAAAGGAGTTTTTGACTTCTTTAAACCGTACAGAACCATTTCTAAGGAAGAAATCACCAAAAACACCAACAACGATCTTTGGTTTGACAATTTAGAAGCCGAAATAGAAATCCATAAAGACCAGCCTGTTTTTGACGGTCAGTACTCCAACCAATGTTACATGGATCGTACCCGTAATGCTTATTTCTCCTTCAAGAAACTAAAAAACACTACCAAAACTTTATACAATTCCTGGAACAGTATTATCATGCACCTTCCTTATTCGTTTCAGGGGCGACGCATGTTATCTGAAATCTACGCTTTAGACAGTGCCGAAAAAATCATTTCAGAAAACACTGATCCGGCAGATTATCAGGCTAAAATTAAAGAAGTGGCAAAATCCAATGCATACAAAGAATTTGTAACCGAGAAGTTACAGCCTGCCGAGCTGGCTTCGTCTTTAATTGGAAACCTTTACACCGGTTCTATTTTCATGGGATTGTTATCGACTTTGGCTCATTTTTACGATACCGATAAAGAAATCACCGGAACTCAATTCGGTTTTTTAGCTTACGGAAGCGGATCAAAATCAAAAGTTTTTGAAGGTACAATTCAACCGGAATGGAAATCAGCTTTAGAAAATGTAAAGCTTTTTGAAAACCTAAAAGAAAGCACAGAAATTGATTTCAATACCTACGAAAGTCTTCATAAAAAAGAACAAAAACAAAGCATCAGAACTCCTAAAAACGAATGGGTTTTAGATCGAATTGAAAAAGAGATTCCTGTTTTGATTGGGGCGAGATATTATAAATGGGTAAATTAAAGTTTCAATTTTTGAAATTCCAAATTCCAAACAAAAGCCGAAGCAACTGCTTCGGCTTTCTTTTTCACGCCTATTTGTCATTTCGAGGTACGAGAAATCACACCAAAAACTCCACACAGAATGTTACCAATCTTTGTAGAATTACTCGCGAAGATTTCTCCTTTCGGTCAAAATGACAAGATTGCGCTAAAAACTTTGTCAAAAGCTACAGAAACCTTTTTAATTACGCAGAGCAGTCTTTTATATAAATCATTGAGAATCAAAAACTTGATAATGCCGTTTAACATCTTTCAATATCGCATAAACGACATCCATATTTCCTTCCTGATTTCTTCTTGCCCAAAAGCTGTAAATCCAAACTGCTGTCGCTTTATTTTTGTAATCAGTTTTTATATTTTGCTTAGAATTTCTAGTAATCAAACCCCACGTTTTTTTTGAAACAAAAGGACTGATTTCATTAAAATGATGATTTGGAAACTCTTTTTCAGCACCATAAATCATTATTTTATAAATCATATCTATTACTTCAATTTCACCCTTATTTTCATTTTCAGCACGAGAAATATCATCTCTGCTCGAGATCAAGACCTCTATAAGTAAATCTAGATTTGAATCGTTGTATATATTTCTTGATAAGAGCGCAAACAAAATCGGTCTATAACTTTCATATGCATCTCTAAGCTCCTCAGGATTCTCTCTTAACTTATCCGTAAGAAGCTTAGTTTCATATACATATTCATCAATATGTAACCCAATTTCAGTTTCATTTCTATAACCTGTTAAAGACTGGTTTTTCCTTAAATACAAAAAATCTCTAAAGAAAAATTTTATCTCGTTACTTATTCTAGAATCGCTATAGTCTTCATCATATCGATTCCTCAAAAATCCAGTAGATTTTACATTAGAGGTATTCATATCTCTAAAACCATAATAATCCTCTACATATTTCACTCCATCTCCAATTACTTCAGTTTCCTCTACAGTACTGCTATCAACTAAAGCCAGTCTTTCATCTACTAACGGCATTACTTTTATAGCGTCAAACATTACATTTAAATAGCATTCCGGAGTAGCCATGCTTCCAACCCCAATAAAGAAAGCTCCTCCAAAAAAAATTAGCGAAAGAAAAACCATTAAAGCACCAAGCATTTTACTTACCTCATTAACCTTTTCTTTTACCTTAAAAAAAAGACCAATAATTAAGCTTACTACCATTAAAAGAACTACGAAAATACAGAGCTTTAAAATAAAAACTTTATACTCTTCTGCTGCACTTCTGAAACTTAAAGCAACACAAATGAGAGAAGTTAAAAACATAAAACTCGCAAAAATTACATAGGTAAAAAAAGAAATGGTCCAAAATTTATCTTCACCTTCTTTTTCAGAATGATTTTTTGATAAGTCCGAATAAATAACTGTTATTACTAATCGCTGTACTAGAATAGAAACTCCCAATAAAATAAGAGGAAAAAAGCCAACTAAGAATAATGGAATTTTTGTAATTATAGAAAAATACTCCCCATACTCTACCTTAGAAAAGATAAAACCTAATGCGATAAGTACAAAAAACTGAACGATTAAAATTATTTTATAAGATTTTATCATTCTTCAGAATTTTCATAATGTTCTTTTATTTCTTTTAAAATCAAGGCTACTTCTTTTAAATTCCCTTCATTATTTCTTCTGGCCCAAAAACCATAGAACCACATCAAATCTGCTTTAGTATAATCATCTTGATCTGCAGAAGTTTTTAAATCTTTAATCTTTTGAATGGTTTCCCGAGAAAAATAGCTTTCAAATTTTAAAAAATATTCTTCTTGATACGGACCATTTTTTTGCTCAGTTCCCATAACTCGATATATTTCAATCAATTTATCTTTTTGACTTCCAATATCCTCATAGGCTAATAATAATCCGTTTACTATTTTATCAAAATTAGCTTCTCGATAAGTTTCATCCGATACAGCACTATAAAATACTCGTTTATACATTTCAAATTCAGAATAAAGCTTATCTGGCTTATTTCTTAAACTATCAATGAATTGTACGAGATAATAATTTTCATTTTCTACAATATGATTTTGCATACTATAATCTATCGATTGTCTAACACCAAAAAAATTATGCTCTCCTTTTGTTCCGCCCCAATTCTCAATTAAAGAAATCCATGAATCATACAACAAAACTGCAGTGTCTTCGCTTTCGTCGTCACCTTCGTCGCTCTCGCCATAATCTTCATAAACTTCTTCTTGATTTCCTGTTTGTTTTTGTCCTTTAGCAATAAAATGTCTTTCTGAATTTTCTATAAATACTGAAACAAATGCCAATTCAAAAACACTCGAAACGGTTAGAATTAAGAAACTAAATACCAAAATAGCCGTAGCTAATGATTTATTTGTTTTCCAATAAATACCAGCCGCTAATAAAAAAGAAGCAACAACCAAACTAATTACAATAACAAGCAGGAATCTAGAAAATATAATTGCATAAAAATGAACCGGCTGATCTATAATTAAAGCATCCTTTTGAAAAACCAATACTGAAAATATACCAATGACCAACAATAAAAAAACGTTGCAATAGAAAGCAAATTTCCAAAAGTTCTGTTTACGCTTTCTTTTTACAATTTCTTCATCATCTTCTGGAGTTTTTGGAGTTTTTGGAAACAAAGTAAAAAGGGCAACGATACAGCAGACAGCAAAAGAAATTAAAGGCAGCAATTCACCATAATTAAACTCATAAGGATGAATTTCTCTAATTCTGATTACTTTTTGACTTTTCGGATTAGAAAGTATAAAAACACCTAATAAAAAAACGGGGATAAACTGAAGTAATAATACGTTTTTAAAAAACTTAGTTTTTTTATTCATAAACTGGGTTAAGAGTTGCGTAGGAATTTGCCCAAAACTATTAAAAAAATTAACATTTACCGTCTGTTTTCTTTTTATTTTTTTTCAAGAAAACAGACGGTCTTTTAGGCAAATACTAAGAAATCAATAATCAATCCTTCTTATGCTGTTCTGTATAATTTTGATTCCCTTTCAGTTGGGAATCTTCAGTGTGCATTCCGTTTGCCATTCCGAGCATGAAAGCGGTCATTATTAAAATTAGTTTTCTCTTTATCCAATAAAGAAGTGGCCGCTTAGATGGCTCTAAACGTGTTTTATTAGGTTTATACATTTGGTAAACAATAAATGATTAGACATTTTGAGTCGTTTTACGCCTTAATCAGCATAAAAACTCAGAAAATAAATTCCTTAAATAATGTCTAAACTTCCTCTGAAGTTACCCGAAGTCATCATTTCATTTACAAAAACGCTCTGTTCTATAAATGAAGTTAGATTTTGATGAAGCTTTTGCTGCAGTTTGAAAACGATTCCATTTTGAAAACTAAAAACATTTTCAACACTCAAAAAAATCAAAACAATCGAAAAAACAGATTTAACGCGAGAAGTAATTCGTCCAAATTGGTAGGAACGAAAACTTTTGAGATCCAATCCTGTTCTTGAAACCACGAATGAAGACTGGTAATATTCAGCCGATTTTGATGGAACATATAAAGTACCGTCGCCTGCAATCACGACAAAAGTCAGAAAGAGTGCAATTAAGTATTTTAGATGTTTTTTCAATTGATTTTAATTTGGATTCCGAATGATCTTTCAAAAATACAAATTAACACAGACGTTTCCATTTTGAGATACTAATTTTCTGAGTAAAATCTTTATTCTTATTTTGAAAAAGCAGTAATCCTAATCCTGAAACAAAAATCAAACAACTTAAGAACATAACGATTCCATTTTTCAATATAAAAAAAGAAAAACCAACAGAAACAGCAGAAAAAATAACCGTCACAACAGCCATAGTTTTCGTTTTTATAAAAGTGCATGCATGAACCGTCAAGCCAACAAAAAGCAGTGAAGGCCCAACAATCACAAAAGGATAGAGAACAGAGGGTGTAGTGCGAATCTGTTTACCTAATGCCTCTCTTGCGAGATCGTTATCCCCGAAACTCCACATTATAAAATCGATTGTACAAAGACCAATGTGGGCAATGACACCAAAAATGGTCAATACTGATGCAATCGAATTCAATTTGCTTTTCGGAAACACATGATTGAATGACAACAACAAGCAGGCACCAACTAAATTAAACCAATGCGCAAAATCGATTGGCATTTGAAAGGTTGGCAGAATCTTAGAAAAGAAAAGATAACTGATGAGAAAAAATAGCAATCCAAGTAGGCAAATGTGTTTTGGTTTCATAATTTATTTTTAAAATTGATGAAGCAAAACTATTTTTTAAAATCCGCCCAAATGCCCATTCTATTGGCTTTGGTATAAAACTTAGTGTTTTAGGTACGAAATTACAAAGCCAAAATACTTTCTTTATAATTTTTGGAAACCGGAAGTTCTATCTGAGTAAGAAGGATCGTATTTGAATTTCTCCACGATTTAAAATGCATTGGATTTATCAAATGCGAACGATGAATTTGAAGCAAAAAATCAAAATCTTCCTGAACTTTTTTCAGCGAAGAACGAATCAGTTTGGCCCGAAGCTGATTGTTTTCCAAATAAAAGATCTCGACATAATTTTGCGCATTCGAAATACAAACCAGATCTTCCTTTTTGATTTTTAAAACATCTAATTTGTTTTCTCCTTTAATAACCAAAAAATCTTCTTTTACCGGAATCAGTTTCAGCAAATAACGTCTTGCCAAAACAATTACAGGAGTTAAAATCAGCGCTACTTTAATAAAAATGATTGAGAAAAATGCTGTAAAATTGTATCCTCCGTTTAAAATTGGGCTTTTATAATAGGTGTAAGTTCCAAAAAGATAAATCAAATAAAAGAAAACTATACTTGTGACTTCTAAACTAACATTCCATTTTGATCTCTTCTTGTAAATACTCTTTTGAATAAATCCGACAATTGAATAACATAAAAATGCCAAAACACTAAAACCTAAGCTAATCAAAAGCCAGGCTTTAAAATTTATAGTTCCGTCGTCAAAAGGTCTAATGATGAAAGCAAAAACAAATAGCCAAACACTAATTAGTGCGCCAACTATCAAATGATGTTTTATGGACGTATTTAATTGCTGCATTTTTTCTTTAGGCAAATTATTAATTTACAATATTAAACTTTTACCTCCACTTTCATCAAGTAAAATCATTCCGAATCGAAAACTTCCCTTTGTAAGTATTTATCTAAAAATAATTCATATTTTTATCAAAGTCGTATCCGAAAAACTTATAGAGTAGGAAAATCAAAAAACAAAAAACCATTTATGAAAAATTTCCAAAAATTAACCAAAGAAGAATTAAAATCCATTAATGCCGGTACCGGAAAATGTATAGCATTCCCTTTATGCAACGGTGAACAAGTTACACCTATCGGACAAAACTCATGTGGCTGGTATTTATATAAAACAGCATCAAACAGTACTTGCATGGAATACGGACTATCCTAATAACATACTCCTCAATTTATTAAAACTGCTATCAACAAAATAGCAGTTTTTTTTTATGTTGAATCTTCCCATCACTGCAAAGTTTACTTATAAATCGTAAACTTATTATGACTTAAAGTAAACCCAAGATTCTCGTAAATCAACACGTTTTCAACCCGTCTTTTATTGGTCGTAACTTCAATACTTTTTAAACTATGCTGTTCTGCAAAATTTAAAACCTCATTTATTAATAACCTGCCAACCCCTTCCCCGCGATGTTTCTGGTGAATAAAGAACTCCTGAATTTCACCCACCAATCCGCAATGATGCAAAAGATTTTGGGTATGAAAACTAATAAAACCTAAACCTTCTGTTTCGTTTTCAGCAATTAAATAGAGATTCTTTGCATTTGAAATATTTTCATTAAAAATCGCTTCGAAAATTTCAAAATTTAAGGTCTCGTTTTCGAGTTCGCAGATGGCTTTGTAGACAAAATCTAAATCGAGGTTTTGAATTTTTCTTATTCCAATGTTTGAGTTCATCTTTACTATTAATTTAACTGATATAAGTCAATTTTAAGATTTTATTACCCGAGAATTCAAAAGTAGATTATCATCTTGGTATCCTTACTTTTTTATGGGCACTTTTTTAAATTATTCATTTTAGAAATGAAACCCTTTAGGCGTCCTCTTTCAAATCAATTAGCCATTCAATTCTTATGTATTGAGTACAAAACTTCTTCAAAATATCACATCTATCCGTTAAAATAGCCGATCCTTTATTTCCTATTTCGTCTTTTACAATTCTAGCTGCATGCTCAATTCCTTCAAAATCCTGTGCAGCCAAATCAAAAATTATATGATTTGTTTTTGACAATACAGAATACAACGAGATTAATTTTCTCGGATTTCCTGGCAGTTTGATTAATTGTGTATTTTTATTAATCCAATCTATTTCATAAATCTTTTTAGCAAACTTACTTTTGCGTTTCATATTTCTAAAAAGATATTCCCCTACAGTTGTTGGGAAAAACCTTCTTCTAAACTTTGATTCCCTTACATATTTCACAAAAGTATGCGGTTTAATTATCGTAACACTTTCATGTTTTTCTTTTCCGGTAAAAATTGCAATTACTTTTTCTTCAACATCACAAGATGCTATGTGATTTTCAAGATGAACAAAAATGAAATCGCCTTCTCTTACCTCAAAAGGTGGTATAAAATACTGATCGGTTTTTATCCCTTTGCTCTCAATGAGTAATTTTTTCATTTTGTAAGTCTTTCAAATTTCTGCTTATATTTCACAACATAGGCATTCCATTCCACTTTATAAATTTCATTATCATAAACAGAAGCAGCATAATCAGCAACTTCTTTACTAAAATGATTTCCGAAAATATTCTCCAAATATTCTATTCCGGAATCAATCACTTGTTTTAAAACCATCAATTTATCAATTCCACTTTGTTTGCAGGCTTTGTCAAGCCAAAGTCCCTTTCCTATTTTTACATATTCTACCAAAAGACCAGCTGTAATAAATGGAGAAGGAACATCGTTGATATCCGGTTCATATTTGCCATTTTTAAAAACCAATACAATCAATTCTTCCGAATAAAATTCAGTCGGAATGAATCGCAGCATGGTACCACTTTGAGCTGCTTTAAAAGAAAGTTCTTTTGTGATCCGTTCATCAGGAATTACCTGAATTGCGAAACCATCTTTGGTGACTAATTTTTCGCAGAGTTCTGCCGTTACTAAATCCTGGTGGACAAAAGGCAGCGCATGAAAGGTACTATTCAACGCCAGAGTACAGAGTTCTTCCGTTTTAAATTCCATCGGAACCAATTTAAGATCTCTATAATTTGCCAAAACACGTTCACGCCAGTATTCATATGTTTTTGCAGGAGGATTATTGTGTTTTAAAACTAATTCTCCCCTCGCCAAATCCCGTTCTAATTCTTCAAATGTTTCGATCAGCGGATTCTCCAATAATTTCCGAAGTTCATTCGAGATAATCTCCTCGTCGGTTTCATCGTCATATTTACATTCATTTTGAGGCTCCGTATCGTCGGTTCTGTCATTATAATAAAATAGTTGGTTTTTTCTGTCTGAAAATGTTGTATTATGATCGGTCACTATAAAAACAGGGGCATCTATCAGTCCTTTACAATTAAAACTACCATGATTGTAAAAAGTCATGACCACTTCTTTAGCCACGACATTTCCATTTATCTGAACATTAGCTCCGCCTGATAAAAGACTTTGGCAATTCACATTTCCGCTTACAAAAACATACGGACCATAATCGCCTTCGGCATTGATAATAGATCCCGTAGTAGAAAAATCCCCATCAATCAATACCCCCTCAATTCTTATTTCTTCCATCTTTTTTACCGGAAGATTCAACAAATTAGCCAATCCCTTCTTCTCTTTATCCTCGTAAAGATCCAGATAAAAATTCCCGTCAAAATTTACTTCTCCATCGGCAACTACAAAATGGTCAGTGTCTTCCCAATCCTCAAAATAATCGAACTTTTCGTCTTCTGCTAAAAAGGGATAATTCTTTTTTATTTCTGCTATGGTAATAAGTTTAAAACTGGAAGTCTGCATTGCTACTTTTAATTAATCGAAGTTGATTTTTTGAATACCAAGATTACACAATTCTGCCATCAAAATCAAAAATAGTCAGAAAAATTGTATTTTTACTACCAGTGATAGTTCACAAATTGTAACGCACAAACTTCTATTTGTTTTCTACCTAAACCAAAAATGTAAAAGAATTTTAAATATCTTTGAATCATGAGCACAGCAAAACCAAAACATATCGGCCGAAACATAAGCCGAATAAGAGAATTGAGAGATATGAAGCAGGAAGCTCTTGCACAGGCAATCGGTACAACGCAACAATCTATCTCTATTATTGAAGGAAGCGAAAGCGTTGACGACGAAAAACTAAAAAAAATCGCCGAAGCTTTAGGTGTACCTGCCGAAGTAATCAGAAATTTTTCTGATGAGGCAGTTTTTAATATTATGGGGAATACTTACGATAATGCCTCTTCTACCATCAATCATAACAATTGCACTTTTAATCCGTTAGATAAACTCCTTGAGGCTTTTGAAGAGAATAAAAAACTTTACGAAAGATTGGTTGAAGCGGAAAGGGAGAAAGTGGCTCTTTTGGAAAAACTGTTGAAATAGAAACTTATTTATAAATGAAAAAACCGAAGCTTTTTGAATTGCTTCGGTTTTTTTTGATCATTAAACTTGCTAATCTTTGTAGAATTACTTGCGAAGATCTCTCCTTCGTCGAGATGACAAGATTCTGGTTACTTTGCGTTGATCCTTCGACTTCACTCAGGAAGACAAAAACAAATAAAACTTTACGACTTTGCGACTTTGCGAAAAAAACTAGCGTGCTTCGCGTAAATCTTAGCGCGCTTCGCGGTTAAATCAAAATCTCTATTTTCTTGATGATTCCAACCTCTTTATTTTTTGTTTCATTAACTTCAATTCTTTCTCCTGTTTTTCACTTTTCTTATTTTGAATTTCAAGTTTTTTATTCTGCTCAATCGTATATAAAGTAAGTTCTTCGATTTTCTGTAATAATTTCATTTGAAATTCTTTCATTTCAAGTCCGTTTGCAATCATCTCTTTTTCAGATGCAATTTCCGGAAGATGTTTATTTCGAGTTACAAATTCTTCCAACTTATTCAAATCCATCAATTTATAATCATCTTCAAAAACAAAATCACAACCTCCCAATAAATCAACTTTTACCTCTTTTGCTCTAATTGTTCCGCAAACATCTAGTTTATAAGCTGGAGATATTGTCCCAATCCCAACAAGTCCTCCCCCCGTAATAACCATTCTATCAAAATTAGTATAATCTGAACCATTCCAATCCGTAGTATGAAAACGAATATCTCCATAATAAGCACTCCCTGCAGGATTAGGATTTACAGAATAAATTCCAGAACCCCCTCTTCCAAAACTTAGTCCTCCTTTATAAGTAACTTGTCCTCCAGTAGCTGGAATAAATGCACCAGAAATTTTTTCACTAATTACCAATGTTGGTTCCTTACCATTAGGAAGAAAACCATTAACTGTTGTCCCGGAATAAGATGCAAAATCACTATACACAGCAGAATTACCACGTACTTCAAGTTTCGCATTAGGACTATCGACACCAATACCAACTTTTCCATTATTTGGTTGTAAAATTGTCCCACTTTTAGAATGTTCAGATCCACCGTCAATAATAATACCTGTATCAAAAGCTAGCTTTAATTGTTGATAATATGGTGCATCCCAAGAGCCACTTGTTCTATATATACCATAACGTAAAGGTCCTGGTTTAAACCAAGTAATTCCATCAGGAACATTACGCCCATCATTAACATCGTTAAAATTTATAGAATTATGTAATTCATAAGTTTGTGCGGTAAGAAACTGAAACAATGTCAGCGTAAAAAGAGTAAGTAAGCCTTTAGTTTTCATATAGTATTTGTTCGTTTATTCAAACAGATCAAATCAATTATAAATCTACACTTAAACAATTGAATGAATCTGCTTACATTATTAAATTTTCGGCTAAAGTAATATTTCAATTTATACATTTCGATGAATTCAAGAAAAGTTTATTCCTAAAGTTTATTTGAAACAAAACCGCCAATCTCTGTAGAGTTTCGAGTGTGATTCTTCGTTCCTCAGAATGACAAGATTGTGGTTACTTTGCGTTGACCCTTCGACTTCGCTCAGGAAGACAGAAACAAATAAAACTTTGTGGCTTTGCGACTTTGCGAAAAAAAACAGCGCTCTTTGCGTATGCCCTAGCGTCCTTGCGGTTATCCTTCGACTTCGCTCAGGAAGACACAAAACAAATAATAAAACTTTAAGAAATCAATTTCATGCTGTTTGCTGAAAAAACGTAATTTTGAAATTCGAAGTTCAAAAACCGAATTATTATGAAATATCACCAAATAAACAGCGCTCTTTTTGTAAAAAACCGCAAAAAATTCACGGCAGAAATGAAACCTAATTCAGTTGCCGTTTTTAATTCTAATGACATTTACCCGGTTAGTGCCGACAGTACTTTGCCGTTTGCACAACACCGAGATATTTTTTATCTGAGTGGTGTAGATCAGGAAGAAAGTGTTTTGCTTTTGTTTCCGGATGCACCATATGAGCATCAAAAAGAAATTCTTTTTCTAAAAGAAACCAGCGAACATATTGCGATCTGGGAAGGTGAAAAACTGACTAAAGAACGTGCTTTTCAGGTTTCAGGAATCAGAACGGTGTATTGGTTACAGGATTTTCATAAGATTTTGAACGAAATGATGACGTATGCCGATACGATGTACATCAACACCAACGAACATTACCGCGCTACAGTAGAAACAGAAACCCGTGAAGCCCGTTTTGTAAAATGGTGGAAAGAGCGTTATCCGGCACACAATGTGGCAAAAAGTAACCCAATTTTACAACGTCTTCGATCAGTAAAGGAAAGCGAAGAGCTTGATCTGATTCAACAAGCCTGTGATATTACCGAAAAAGGTTTCCGCAGATTGCTTTCGTTTGTAAAACCAAATGTTACCGAATACGAAATCGAAGCGGAATTGATTCACGAATTTATCCGCAACCGCTCTAAAGGCTTTGCTTATACGCCAATTATTGCTTCGGGAAATAATGCCAATGTTTTGCATTACATCGAAAACAACCAGCAATGTAAAGAAGGAGATTTAATTTTATTGGATGTAGCTGCCGAATATGCGAACTACTCCAGTGATTTATCCAGAACTATTCCGGTTTCGGGAAGATATAACGAAAGACAAAAAGCAGTTTACAATGCTGTTTTAAGAGTGAAAAACGAAGCCACAAAAATGTTGACTCCGGGAACACTTTGGAAACAATACCATGTTGAAGTAGGAAAAGTAATGACCTCTGAATTATTAGGTTTAGGTTTGATCGACAAAGCCGATGTTCAGAATGAAAATCCGGAATGGCCGGCTTACAAAAAATATTTCATGCACGGAACGTCTCACCACATGGGGCTGGACACGCACGATTACGGATTGCTTCACGAACCAATGAAAGCCAATATGGTTTTTACCGTTGAACCGGGAATCTACATTCCGGCAGAAGGTTTCGGAATTCGTCTGGAAGATAATGTAGTAATTCAGGAAAAAGGAGAACCTTTTAACCTAATGCGTAACATTCCGATTGAAGCTGACGAGATTGAAAGTTTGATGAATCAATAGATAAGAAAAAAGCCCTTAATAAAAATTTATTAAGGGCTTTTCCAATTTTATATATCAATTACTCTCCGATTTTTGCGATTTGCACATCCAACTGGAATTTACCGGCAGCTTCGCTTTCATCGATCAAATCAAAAAGCTCTAAAGCTCTTCTTGCATTTTTCTCTTCTTCTCTCTGCTCAGCAACATACCACATCATAAAATCTTCTGTAGCATAGTCATTTTCAGCTCTACATTTTGCAATTACTTTATTCACTGCTTGTGTAACTGCAATTTCATTTTGCAAAGCAATTTCAAATACTTCTCTCAAAGAAGCAAATTCCTGCTGCACTTCCGGAACAGACGGCGTAATGGCAATCCCTCCCATATCTGTAATATATTTGAAAACTTTTAGAAAATGCTCTCTTTCTTCTTCGGCTTGTTTGTACAAATAAGATGCTGTATTAGCATAACCGTTTCTATCTAACCATGCAGCCATAGCCAAATATTTGTTAGAAGCGTCACTTTCTAATTTTGCTTGTAAGTTTAATATATTTTCTACACTTTCAACTAATGAAGTACGTGTTCTTAATAAATCTTTCATATCCTCTAATTTTTATATGTGTAAAATTACAAAAATTAAAGAAGGCTGCTCTAAGTCCTTGAAAATTTGGATTTGATCTAAGTAAGAATCTAAATAAGCTCTACGTTGACAATATTACAAAGCATAGAATGTAAAGTGAGGGTAAATTTAGTTCCGTTTAATAAATCTCTTAACTGCACTATTTCACAGATAGTAAGATTTCTGGAAAAATTTCTTTTGGTGGTTTCAATCAATTGTGCGTCTGACCGATCAGATAAGTCATAAAGCATGTTAAGAATGTCAACGCTATTAACCTTTCTTTGAAAAATCAAAAAATCATGAATTTTGTAACTTGACACTGTATCAACAAAATTGATAATAATACTATTGGTCAAATCACATTGATAACTGTATCCTTTTTCGGTTTCAAACAATACTTTGGTGGTCAAATCACTAACTAATGCCATTCTGATAAAATATAATAACGTGACAAAAATATAAAATTCAAAGCAATAAAAAACATAATTAAGACTAATTTAAAATAACAATTTTGCTTAATGTTCTTAAAAACAACGGTAACTCACTAAAGAGTGTAACATTCTAAGGTATTATTAGTCTAATTTTATAAACAAAAAACTTAGAAATTATGCAAGCACACGAAATAGATTATCAGATTTTTGGAGAAGAAATGCAGTATGTCGAAATAGAACTGGACCCGCAGGAAATTGTAATTGCCGAAGCCGGCAGTTTCATGATGATGGAAAACAATATCCAGATGGAAACGATATTTGGAGACGGTTCTCAACAGCAAGGTTCTGGTTTGTTTGGCAAACTTTTAAGCGCTGGCAAAAGAGTTCTTACCGGCGAAAGTTTGTTTATGACCGCATTTTTAAACCAAGGCAACAGCAAAAGCAAAGTTTCATTTGCGTCGCCCTATCCCGGAAAAATCCTACCAATTGATTTAACAGAATTTCAGGGCAAATTTATCTGCCAAAAAAGCTCGTTTTTATGCGCTGCCAAAGGTGTTTCTGTTGGAATAGAATTTTCGCAGAAACTTGGACGTGGTTTATTTGGCGGTGAAGGCTTTATTATGCAGAAAATCGAAGGAGACGGAATGGCATTTGTACATTCGGGCGGAACAATGGCCAAAAAAGTATTAGGTCCCGGCGAAGTCCTAAAGGTAGATACCGGATGCATCATTGGTTTTACCAAAGATGTAGATTATGATATTGAATTTATTGGCGGAATTAAGAATTCTATTTTTGGCGGCGAAGGATTATTTTACGCCACATTAAAAGGTCCCGGAACCGTTTACATACAATCGTTGCCATTCTCGAGACTGGCTGACCGCATTATTGCATCGGCGCCAAAATCTGGTGGAAACAGTCGTGATGAAGGAAGCCTGCTAGGCGGATTAGGAAATCTTCTGGATGGTGATAACCGATTTTAACTTACAATGGCTTTCAGGAATGGAAGCCATTTTTTATTCGTTCACAAACCGCATTTTGTTATAAATAAATTTATTCCCGTTTTAAAGATTTCCCAATTAAATTGATACCTCTCGATATTTTACTTCAGCTTTCTTAACTTTGGAGCTGACAACAAAAAAAGTTCATTTTGAAAACGCTTTTATACAAAAATACCAAAATATCATACTCAGATTCGGGAACCGGAAATGCAATTGTATTCCTTCACGGCTTTCTGGAAAACAAAAAAATGTGGAAAGACTATGTTGATTTTTTCTCCGAAAAACATCGTGTCATTACAATAGACTTATTAGGGCATGGCGAATCGGATTCTTTGGGATATGTGCATACGATGGAAGACAATGCCAATGCCGTTCAGGAAGTCCTAAATCATTTAAAAATTGAAAAAGCAACAATTGTAGGGCATTCAATGGGTGGTTATGTTGGTCTGGCTTTCGCCGAATTGTTCCCCAAAAACATTCATAAACTGGTTTTACTGAACTCTACTTCAAAGGAAGACAGTCCGGAGAGAAAACTTAACCGAACACGAGCAATCAAAGCCGTCAAACAAAATTACGTAACCTTTGTGAGTCTGGCTATTGGTAATTTGTTTAGTGAGAACAACCGAATCCGATTAACAGACGAAATTGAAAAAGTAAAAACACAAGCCCTAAAAACACCTTTGCAGGGAATCATCGCTTCGCTGGAAGGAATGAAAGTTAGAAAAGACAGGGAAGCACTTTTACAACAAAACCTTTTTCCGGTTTTATTGATTTTAGGAAAAAAAGATCCTGTTTTAGATTATGAAGATTCCCGCACTCAGGTAGACGATACTACAGCAGAACTGATTTCATTCGAAGACGGACACATGAGTCATATTGAAAACAGAGAGGAATTAAAAACCGTTTTGTCTCAATTTTTCTCTTAAATCATAGCCTTCAACATAAAAAAAGACCGTTCCGAAAAATTATCGAAACAGCCTTTTCTTCTTTTTGTTGGGGGCAAAAATTTATACTTTTTTAAAAATTTCTTTCTAAAAATTTCGGCAAAGTTATTTCTTTTATGCACTAATTATAACCCCTTGAATCACTTTTATTTATAGTTTATACTTTAATAGTTTAAAGGGTAATATTTGTAAACAAATTCATCAAAAAGAAATATACTCCATAAAAATTATAACATTTTACTTCATAAAATTCATTTAAAAAAAGTCTCTTTTTTATCTACTTTCAGAAATGAGATCGCTTTTTTCGTCATGAAAACATAAAAGCTGCTATTCTGAATAAAGAGAATTAATCTATTTTCTCTTCAAAAGGAATTGTACTGTCGAAAATCTCTTTTAACAATACTACAATTTCTTCTAAATACTTACTCAAAATTTCACCTGAAACTGTGGTAGTAATCTCTTTATCTTCTTTGAATGTAAAAGGTAAAAAACCTGTTTTAAGATTTTTAAACGAAATGATACCCGCTTCCATCGGAATTTCTTTCGCTTTGGTTTCAAACATAAAGGCATAAGCCAAAACCTGTATGATTTTGTCATTTTTAAGCTCCTGAGTCAATCCATTCCATGATTTCAGGATTACATTAGTCTTTTCTACTTTTCCGGTCTTATAATCAACAATTCGGATTTTTCCGTTGCGTAATTCGATGCGATCCACATTCCCTTTAATCAAAACAGGAACCGGCAAATCCGGATGATTCAATTCGCGCTCAAATGTTTCCTCCAAAGCTATGATCTGAACCGCATCTCCATTTTTAAGAGATTCTAATTCCATTTTCAAAAAATTAGAAACATTTCGTTTCGCTACTTCAAAAGCTAAAAGATTACGCCCTTTCTTGATCTCACCTTCTTTATAAACCAATTTAAACTGGCTCAAAACTTCGGCATCTAATAGTTTGAAACAATTTTCGAGATCTGTTTCCGAAATGAACTTCCCGATAAAAGGCTCATAAAGCGTTTTTAACGTTTCGTGTATAATAGTCCCAAGAGTATTCAGTGCGATATTCTCTTCAACTTCTTCCACCTCCCGGATTCGAAGTATTTTTTGAAAATAAAAGTCTATGGGATTTCGGATATAACTCGTCAAAGCCGAAGGTGAAAAACCAGCCAATGCAATTTCTTTTAAACGATCCATCACAGCCTCAGATTTGGGAACCACCATCGGCTGATAAGCCGTTGTTGGTAAAACGGGATTATAAATGTCAAACATTAAGTTGTGCTTCTTTTGTTTCTCTACCTCCAATTGCGTGATGAAACGACTTCGTTCTCCTGCATCCAATCCATCATTTTCTGTATTGTAAATCAAATAGATATTTTTTGCTCTTTGCAACAAATGATAAAAGTGATAGGTATAAATGGCATCCTTCTCTTTAAAAGTAGGCAAACCCAGTTCGTTTTTAACATCATAGGGAATAAATGAATTTTGAGATTTTCCGGCCGGAAACTTTCCTTCATTCATCGAGGTTACAATTACGGTATCAAAATCAAGTACGCGGCTTTCCAAGACCCCCATAATCTGAAGTCCACGTAAAGGCTCTCCTTCAAACGAAACTTCAGCAACATCAATAATCTGCTTATAGATTGCATGCAGTGTATCTATATTATCAATATGATTGTGTTTTGTGTAATAATTGATCAGCTTATTAATTACTTTAAAAACGGCATAAACAAAAGCTTTCGCAATTTTTTCCTCCTCATTGTCATTGCTGAAATTTTCTTTTATCAAAAGTAAAAGTGCCGAAACATTTTCAAGAACAGCAATCGACCCATTCTCCCACTTTTGAAAAAGCAGATCAAACAATGGTGTTGGATTCAAATTGAGTTCTAAAACCCGATTATGTGTAATAAAAGTGTAATTATTCTCCTTAATAATTCGAACCAAATTACTGGCATTGGCATAAGGTTCAACCAACGGATGTGTTAGGATATCAAGTATATCTTTATAATAAAAAACATAACTTTCTCCTTTACGCGAAAGCGCATTGGTATGCATTCGAAACAATTTCGCAATTAAGATCTGCGATGGGTTGTTCTTCCCTGAATAACCCATTGTAATATTCAAACTTCCAACCGAAGAAGGCAAAGAATATAAAACCGGCATCAGTAAATTCTCTTCACCCAGCACAATAGCCACTTTATCTAAAGCTGTAGTTGGGTTTTCGGTGATCATATTTCCGATAATACTACCCGCTAATTTTGCCTGACCAATTGTTTTAGGTGTCCCTATAATCTGAATGTTTTTAGACTGCGAAAAATCATCTACAATCCATTCAAACGGATGGGCTTTATAGTGTTTCCAATTTTCTTTAAAACGTCGCACAAAGAGACCTGCATCGTGATAAGGATCATTTAAGAAAGTCTGATCAACATCCCAATAAATTCTAGCCTGATCTAAAGCCAAAAGATGCTGAACAATTTTTTCTTCAGCCGCATTCAAGGCATTAAATCCTGCAAAAATGAAATTTCGATTTGAAACGGTGTTTGAAAAGTGATTGAGATTGTTTACGGCTTCGCGATAAATCAGTCCCTGGTATCCAATTGACTTATTCAGTAAGTGATTGTACAATGAGTCATAATACAATGGAAGAAGTTTCCAAAAATCGATGTAATTCTCTAAAAGCTTGGTTTTGTTTTCGACTTCAATCCCCCATTTTTTGATATCTTCAATATCACTCAAATAAGACAATACGTGAGAAGGATCTAAAAGATAACGATCGATTTCATTAAAATCCTGCAGGAGTGTTTTTGCCCAATTAGCAAATAATTCAAAAGACTGCTGGTGTTGTTTCTCGGTGACGGAAAGATACACTTCATAGAACTCAAACAAAAGCTCAATTGAATCAACTGATCTGATCGAGGCCACGTCTTGTACAAAATCTTCAATACTAATAATTTCAGGCGAAAGTATTGTTTTCTTTGTCTCATTTTTCAGAGCCTCAATTAAAAAAACTTTCGCTCTTTTATTAGGCAAAATAATCGTTGTTTCAGCAAGTTTATCTGAATAATCCAGAATTATAACCGTCGCTATTTTCCCGAGAAAAGAAGTATTTATCATTTGATAAAAATAAAAAAAGCCATTCAATTAAGAATGGCTTTTAGTATTTATTTAGACAGTAAATTAGATTTTACCTTGGTATTTAGAACCAATGTGTTTAATTTCTGTTCTTCTGTTTTGTGCTTTACCTGCAGCAGTTTTGTTGCTTGCAACTGGTTGAGAAGATCCGAATCCTTTAGACTCTAAGTTCTCAGCATTTACACCTCTTTCGATTAATGCATTTTTCACAGCGTCAGCTCTTTCTTGAGAAAGTTTGTCGTTGATTTTTGCAGAACCTGTACTATCTGTGTGTCCTTCGATAGAGAATTTCGCGTTTGGATAGTTTTTAAGGATTTCTTTAATTGCATCTAATCTAGCTGGAGTTTCTTTGTCACCAGTTTTGAAAGTAGCTTTTCCTGAGTTAAAGTAAACCGCTCTAGCTTGAACTTTAAGATCTTCTAAAGCTTCAGTAGTTACTTCAGGACAACCTCTGTTAGAAGCAGGACCAGCAACTGTAGGACAATCGTCATCTTTATCAGCTACACCATCTTTGTCAGCGTCTAAGAAAGGACAACCACCATTTTCTCTTGGACCAGCAACTGTAGGACATTTGTCATCTTTATCAGCAATACCATCACCGTCAGTATCAGGACAACCTTTTAAAGCAGCTAAACCAGCAACATCTGGACAAGCGTCATCTTTATCAGCAATTCCATCTCCGTCAGTATCAGGACATCCATTTAATGCAGCTAAACCAAATACATCTGGACAAGCGTCAGAAGCATCAACAATTCCGTCACCGTCAGTATCAGGACATCCGTTGAATTGTTTTAAACCAGCAACATCTGGACAAGCATCATCTTTATCGTAGATTCCGTCTCCGTCAGTATCTTTACCTCCGAATTTGAAAACTAGACCTGCAGTGTGTTGAAAGTGAGATGGAGCATCTGGAACACCAGCTTTATCTTGTCTGTCACCACTAACTGACCATTTGTATCTTGTAGCAAGTTCAAGACCAATAGCATCAGTAAACCAGAAAGTAACACCAGCACCTGGGTTAACAGTTCCGTAGCTGCTATCTCCGAAGAAAGTGTAACCTCCACCAACAGATAACGAAGGATCGATTACTTTAGATTTGATTAATTCCTGGAAGCTATATTTAATAGTAGCATCAATTCCGTAATACATCAAGTCACCAGGATTAGTTACTACGTTACCTCTACCGTCATGCCCTGCAGCAGATGGGTTGAAAGTAACATACTTATCAATCTTGTTCACAGATCCTTGCAAACCAACAGAGAAACCATCACCTACATATCTACTCACACCAATGTAAGATAGAGAAGGAAGAATATTCCAGTTGTCTTTTACAGCGAATGGCTGAGAAAAGTGTTGATCGAAGAAACCACTTCCTGATCCAGAACTTGTTCTAGTATCAACGGCATTAACTCCAAAAGAGATAGCCCATGGATTGTTGCTGTCTTGTGCGTGAGAACTTAAACCCATCACCATCATCACAGCAACTAAAAGTTTGTTAAGATGTTTCATACTTAATTTTTTTTAATTACAATTTAGTTAATTACAAGCAAAAGTAACACCAAAATTTTTAAATACAAAATGAAATGTTAAAAAAAACCTACAAAAATTCGACCAAAGTGGGAATTATATAACTTTTAACATTTGTCCGACAACTGTGAAAGCATCTATAGCCCTGTCTAAGTGCTCTTTTGTATGCGCAGCCGATAATTGCACTCTAATCCTTGCTTTTTCTTTAGGTACTACAGGGAAGAAGAATCCGATTACATAAATGCCTTGTTTCAATAATTCATTCGCCATAGTCTGCGACAATTTCGCATCATATAACATCACCGGAACGATTGCCGAATCTCCGTCAATGATATCAAAACCGGCTTTTTTCATTCCTTCTTTAAAGTAATTTGTATTCCATTCTAATTTATCTCTCAACGTAGTATCTTTTTCCAATAATTCAAATACTTTAATTGAGGCTCCAACAATAGCCGGTGCCAGTGAATTTGAGAATAAATATGGCCTTGAACGCTGACGCAGCAATTCTATAATCTCTTTTTTAGCAGTTGTATAACCTCCCATTGCCCCGCCTAAAGCTTTACCAAGGGTTCCGGTAATAATATCAACTCTTCCCATAACTCCTTTTGCCTCGAGAGTTCCTTTTCCGGTTGCCCCGATAAATCCTGCAGCATGACATTCATCCACCATCACCATAGCATCGTACTTATCTGCCAGGTCACAAATTTTATCAAGAGGCGCTACCAGACCGTCCATAGAGAAAACTCCATCAGTAACAATTAATTTGAAACGAGCACCTGCCTCATTTGCTTTAATTAATTGCTGCTCCAAATCTTCCATATTACTATTTTCATAACGGTAACGCGCCGCTTTACACAAACGAACCCCATCGATAATAGACGCATGATTCAGACTGTCTGAAATAACAGCATCGTTCTCTCCTAACAAAGGCTCAAAAACACCACCATTGGCATCAAAAGCTGCTGCATAAAGAATAGTATCTTCTGTACCATAGAAATCTGCAATCTTCTTCTCTAAGGTCTTATGAATATCCTGTGTTCCGCAAATAAAACGTACTGATGACATTCCAAAACCATGTGTATCCATAGCATCTTTTGCTGCTTTTACTACTTCTGGATGTGATGAAAGCCCTAAATAATTATTAGCACAAAAATTCAACACTTTTTCTCCTGTAGAAATCGTTATCTCAGCATCTTGCGCCGAAGTTATAATGCGTTCTTTCTTGAAAATTCCGTTTTCTTCAATTGTTTGCAACTCATTTTGCAAATGTTCTTTTATTTTACCGTACATTTCTATTTATTTAAAACGTTAAAAATTAACAACTTAAGACAAAAACACCTAGTCAAACCTTTAACATCTGATTAATTTTTTCACAAATTTACTACATCGATTTCTGATCCGATGTATACCAACGCCTTTTTTAACACTTTATATCCCAAATCCTCTATAGCTTCCTCATACTCCTGAATTTGCCTGGTATATTTTGAATTTATCGCTCCTGTTTTATAATCTAACAAATAGGCTTCTTTGTTTGAAGTCAGAACAATACGATCGGGTTTTAAAATCCTGCCTTCTTTCTGAACAATTGTCTGTTCGTTCAAAATAGTTGCATTCCCATCAAAACAGATACTCAGCTCCGGATGATTCACTATTTCCTGAAGTGTCTTTGCCACCATATCAACCTGGTCGTTTGTAATCAATCCATTCTCAATTCCCTTTGCAATGGCCAGATCCACATCTGACCTGTCCTTAACAAAAGCCAGAATTTCGTGAACTATATTACCGTAAGCAATTGCTTCCTGCTGATGCGTTCCCCACATTAAAGCCTCCCGCTGTGCAATTTTAATATTTTTTGGATTTAAAACTTCTGAAACAACAGGAATCGTCTTTACCAAATCAACTGATTTTACAGCATTCGAAAGTCTAGTTTTACTACCAAACTCATACTCTAATCTTTCCGCATCATAAACCCCTTTATGCATTAAATATCGAATAAAAAAGGAAGCCATATTACTGGGCAATTCACCATCTTTCCGTTCTTTCATTCCTTGCGATATCACATACAACTGCTCTTCAGCACGTGTCAAAGCTACATACAAAACATTTATATTATCCAGCAGCTCTTCCTGTTTTTTCAAATTAAAAACAGCCGAAGCACTCTCACCGAAGCCTTCAACCGCACTACTATTATCGATCAAAGCTTTCGGAACATCTAAATTTACATCTTCAGTGTCAAGCCATAATTTATCTTTTGGTTTTCGATTGTAGTCTTCTTCTGCAAATGGCATAATCACAACCGGAAACTCCAATCCTTTTGATTTATGAATCGTCATGATTCTAACAGCATTATTTCCCTCAGGAGACGGAATGCTAAATTTCTCCGCATTTTTATCCCAATAACTTAAAAAGTCAGCTATTCCTGCCTGATTTCTCATATCTCGCTCTAAAACAATATCTAAAAAGAACTGAACGTATGCATTTCCTTCATCAGGAAGAATAAATTTCGCAATTATAATTTCAACCGCCTCATACAAGGATTTTTTACGAACATCTTCAAAAGAAAGCGAAACATCAAAAGTTAAAAGCCATTTTTCAAAATCATCCTCCTTTTTTTGAGACATTCCTGAGGCGATAAAATCATGAATCGGCATCTGAACTTCTTTATTGGATCCCAAAAAATGAAGAAAATTAGCTTTCGACTCTAAATCAGCGCTGTTGTTTAAATATTTCAGCAGACAAACTATCAAACGCACCTCTGTTGCATTTTGAATCATCAGGGTTTCAGACGACAAAAGCGGGATATTTTGCTCCGTTAGATAATTCGCGATAGCAATTCCCTGCCCTCTTTTTCGGGTTAAGATTACAATATCTTTGTACTCAAAACCTTCCCGAAGGACTTTTTGAATGGTATTTAAAGTTGCTAAAACATACAGATCCGATTTTTCAACTACTTCTTCTTCGTCTGCGTAATCTGATTTCTCGATCACAGGCAGAAAGGCAATACTGACATATCCTCCCTTCTTTGAATTTATGTTCTGAAAACTATGATTTTCATACAAATCTTTGTAATCTTCATTGGTAAATTCTGCCGAAATTAATTTAAAAAAATCGTTATTAAATTCAATTACCTCACTATAACTGCGGTAATTTGTATCTAAGTGCTTAACCTCTTTTTTGTGGTTGAAAAAAGTATTTTCTTCTTTTCCTAATTCTATAAACTGCTCTGCTTTTCCTCCTCGCCATCGGTAAATAGATTGTTTCGGATCTCCCACAATCATCAGCGTTCCCTTATTTCCAAAATCATCTTCTCCGGAAAGGGAATTATGAATCAGCGGAATCAGATTTTGCCATTGCATCTCGGAGGTATCCTGAAATTCATCGATAAAAAAATGGCGGTATTTCTCTCCCAAACGCTCATAAATAAAAGGCGCAGGCTGATTCTGAATCTCACGGTGAATAATGGCATTGAATTCAGAAATTGACAATACATTTTGTTCCGATTGAATTTTAGCCAATTCATTACTAACGGTATTCAACAGCGAAAGTGGCGTAATGTTTTTCAGAAAGGCTTTATAAAAATCTCTTTTTTCGAAATTCTTATAGATTTTTACCAAAATCTGAAGCAGTTCAGGTATTATATTTTCAATTAACGCACGGTCTTTTGCCGTTTTATTAATAGCAATATCATCGAATTCATGGAAAGTTTTATTTCGTGGGTTGAATTTCCCGTCACGAATACTTTCTAAATGGTTTGGAAATGTTCCGCGGGAGAATGACTTCAGATCAATTCCATTTTTTTCGATTAAAGCAAGTGCCTCAATGGCAAAATTTTCGCTCTCGGATTCAAGTTCTTTGCACAGAGCGAGCATTTTCTTCTTAATCACAATAAATTCTTCGATCGATTTATCCTGAAAATGAGAAATCTCATTCCGATTATTTTCATTCAGAACCAATCTTCCTGTTTCTAAGATCTCACGAGAAACATCCCAACTTTTATCGTCGTCGGTTTTTTCCATCGTGAAATCAACCAGCAGCTTAGTCAATGTTTCGTCCTGACCGGCTTGTGCAATTATAGCATCAACCGCCTCAACCAGTAAATTCTCTGTATCCAAAGTGACTTCAAAAGTCATTGGCAGATTAAGATCATGCGCAAAAGCACGAATTACTTTGTGTGTAAATTTATCGATGGTAGAAATATCAAAAGCAGCATAATTATGAATTAAGTGCTTGATAATATTTTGAGATTTTATTTTAATCTTAATAATCGAAAGGCCTGTATCTCTAGACAAATCCTCCATCAAATCGACTGCTTTTGCAGAAGGATCCTCTTTTGCAAACTCAGACAAACTTCCAACAATACGGCTTTTCATTTCATGAACTGCTTTATTGGTGAATGTAATGGCCAAAATGTTGCGATAAGCATCGTTCTTTGGAGAAGAAAGAATAATTTTAAGATACTCTTTTACCAAAGTATAGGTCTTTCCGGAGCCTGCAGATGCATCATAGATAGAGAAAGACGGACTTTGCATAAGTTTGGTTTTTCGTAGGGTAAAAATAACACATTAATTTTAAACAGGCTCTAAATCCCAATAATGTAAAATTCCAAATTCCAACAGGGCATACTGCTATTGGAATTTGGAATTTAAAATATTTAAATTTTCTATAAAAATTATGCTGTTTTAGGAAATGCTCTTTTATTAAAAACCAACAATATACCCACTCCTGTAGAAATTGCTACATCGGCAACATTAAAGATCGCATTAAAAAAAGAAACTTCTTCACCTCCCCATAAAGGAAACCAGGCTGGCAAAGTACCTCTCCAGATTGGAAAATAAAACATATCTACAACTAAACCATGAAACCATGTTCCGTAAGGTTCCGGCGAGAAAAGAGTTGCCAAATTACCATGACTGGCATCAAAAATAATTCCGTAGAATACTGAATCGATTATATTTCCGGCTGCTCCGGCAAAAATCAAAGCAATAGCAACGATTAAATAATTAGAATAGCGCTTCTTAACCGAATCGGCTAACCAGTATCCAATTCCGAATACGGCAAAGATTCTGAAAACGGTTAAAATCAATTTACCATATTCTCCGGGAATTTTAGTTCCCCAGGCCATTCCCTCATTTTCAATAAAATGAATTCTAAACCAGTCAAAAACTACCACTTCATCGCCTAAAACAAAGTTTGTTTTTACATAGATTTTTGAAAGCTGATCAACAATTAAAACTAAGAATATAAGCAAATACGCTTTTCGTAATGACATTTTATTAAATTTTGATGCGGCAAAAATAACAATTTAATCAAAAAAAACGCTCCCAATGGAGCGTTAATTGTTTTCAGGGACAAACCAGCAGGTATTACATCAATTTATCACCTATATGGAGAATCTATTTTCTAACATTTGACTGAGCTGATTTTTTAGGAGGATCAGCAAAAAATTCTGAAATCGACTTAAAGAGTCCTTTCCCTTCTTTTCCTGCTGCGGCATTCTTAGCCTCAGCTTTCTTGACCTGAGTCTTAAACTGAATACGAATTTTTTCAAATTCTTTCATTCTGTGCTCCACATCAGAGCTTACCTCTTTAAATTTCAACACTTTAGCCATTTTACAAGATTTTAATGTTAAATAAATAAAATTATTCATGATTTGGTATTACAATGATACATAATTTAATTTATATTTGTTAATAAAAATTAACACTTGTTTAGATTAAAAGATCATATTTACCCTTTATACGGTATTAAAACGAAAAGAATTTAACAACTTTATTAAATCCTACAAATATGAATGAAATCACAACTACTCTAAACGACTTTCTCCTTAATACCAAATCTTCCGCAGCATTAATCATCAATGGAAAAGGAAAACTAATCACATCACTTCACTTAGACTATGCAGACAGTATTGCCGCAATGAGTTCTGCCATAGTATCGATGAGCGACAAATTATTATTAGATCTCGAAAAAGGCTCATTAAAACAACTCTTTTTAAAAACTGCCGAAGGAGTTATTATCGGAAACAAAATAAGCGGCACAAATTTCATTATTACATTTTCAAAAGACGGAAGCAATCTGGGTTTATTACTACGATCGACTGAAGAAACTGCTGCCGAGTTAAGCAAAAATTCACTGTTAAAATAACATATTTCTATTAACACCAAACCCCGAAAACTATGAGTAATGACTTTTTAAACGTTTTTTTGAATGAAATGAAAACTAACGTAAACGGCTTTATTGCAGTGGCTGTAACAGAAATCGAATCAGGATTAAGCTTTGGAAACCTGACCACAGATCCGGCATTCGATCCTGAACTTGCAGCAGCATACAACCTCGAAGTTGTTAAAGCAAAATTGAGTGCAGTAAAAGCTTTAAATTTAAACCAGGAAATCGAAGACATTTTGATTACACTTTCGAATCAAATTCACATCATCGATATTTCACCAAACAAAAAATTCATGATCTATCTTGCTGCAGATTCAACTAAAGCAAATTTAGGAATGACAAGAGCTGTTTTAAGAAAACACAAATTAGAACTGGAAAAAAATCTGGCTTAATCAAAAGCCATCTTTTTTAATTAGAACTGCCTTCCAAACTTGGCAGTTCTAATTATTTTTACTCCTTTAGAGCCTTCTAAACTATGGCTTTAAAAATTCCTACAAAAACAAACTGTATTTTTCTACTACATTTACACAATTTGTAATACAATTCCTTGTTTAACATCCTATCATTCCTTAAACAAAACGATTTAAACATTAAACAAAAAAAACGCCCCTAAAAAGGAGCGTTTTGCCTATTGTTATATAAAACTGAAAATTATCTCTGCAAGTTTTTAGCTTCGATACTCATTGTAGCATGAGGAACGATTTTAAGCCTTTCTTTGCTGATTAATTTACCTGTTACTTTACAAATACCATAGGTTTTATTTTCAACACGGAATAATGCGTTTTTTAGATCGCGTATGAACTTTTCCTGTCTGATCGCCAACTGTGAGTTTGCTTCTTTAGACATTGTTTCGCTTCCTTCTTCAAATGCTTTAAAAGTTGGAGAAGTATCATCTGTTCCGTTATTCAAATCATTCATATAAGCACTCTTTATCAAATCCAGATCAGCTTGTGCTTTTTGTATTTTGCTTTGAATTATTTCTTTGAACTCTGCTAAATCAGCATCAGAGTATCTTGTAATTTCATCTATCATCTTATATTATTTTGAAATTAATATCATTGTTTTAATGTCATCAAATTCAATTTCTGTGCCGTTTTCCAAAGCGTCAACAAAAACCAAATCATCAGTCAGTGTCTCAGACTTAATATAGTCTTCATTTTTTAGAATTGCCTCTTCTAAAAGGCCGCTTCTTTTTATTTGAACTTTAATTTTATCGGTAACTTCAAATCCTGAATCTTTACGAATGTTTTGAATTCTGTTTACCAATTCTCTCGCGATTCCTTCGTTTCTCAATTCTTCTGAAATTGTGATATCAAGTGCAACCGTAATTCCATTTGAATTTGCAACCAGCCAGCCTTCAATATCCTGAGATGTTATTTCGACATCTTCTAATGATAAAGTTACGGTATTTCCTGCAATTACAATATCCAATGCTCCCTGCTTGTCCAATTGATTGATCTGATCTGCCGAAAAAGACTGTATCTCTTTGGAAATCAATCCCATATCCTTTCCGAAACGTGGCCCAAGAGCTTTAAAATTAGGCTTAATTTGTTTCACCAAAATACCTGAATCATCGTCTAAAAGCACAATTTCTTTAACGTTAACTTCTGCTTTTACAAGTTCGGAAATCGCTTCAATTTCGGCCCTCTGATTCTCGTCAAGTACCGGAATCATTACCTTTTGCAAAGGTTGACGTACTTTAATCATTTCCTTTTTACGCAGTGACAAAACCAAAGACGATATAGTTTGCGCCTTCTGCATTTTACTTTCTAACGTTTTATTAACAAAGTTTTCGACAAATTTCGGGAACTCTGCCAAGTGAACACTGGCAAATTGCTCTGTTTGCGTCGAACCTGTTAAATCGCGGTATAATTTATCCATGAAAAAAGGAGCGATCGGAGCGCTTAATTTACTTATCGTTAATAAACAAGTGTAAAGCGTTTGATAGGCTGCAATTTTATCATGAGCGTATTCACCTTTCCAGAAACGACGACGACACAAACGAACGTACCAGTTACTCAGGTTTTCCTGTACGAAGTCAGAAATAGCCCTTGCTGCTTTCGTAGGCTCATAATCTTCATAACATTCGTCAACAAATTTTATCAAAGTATGTAATTCCGACATGATCCACTGATCGATTTCCGGTCTTTCGTTTAACGGAATTTCAGCTTCAGCATATTTAAACCCATCAATATTGGCATATAACGAGAAGAAGGAATACGTATTATACAGGGTCCCGAAGAACTTTCGACGAACCTCAGCAATTCCTTCAATATCAAACTTTAAGTTATCCCATGGATTTGCGTTAGAGATCATGTACCAACGTGTGGCATCAGGACCGTACTCCTTAATTGTTTCAAAAGGATCTGTTGCATTTCCTAATCGTTTCGACATTTTTTGTCCGTTTTTATCCAGAACCAAACCATTCGAAACTACATTCTTGTACGCAACTTTATCAAAAACTAAAGTTCCGATTGCGTGCAGTGTATAAAACCATCCACGAGTCTGATCGACACCTTCTGCGATAAAATTCGCAGGGAAATCTTTATTCTCATCGATTTTATCTTTATTCTCAAAAGGGTAATGCCATTGTGCATAAGGCATCGCTCCCGAATCAAACCAAACGTCAATCAAATCGCTTTCACGTTTCATTGGCTGGCCTGAAGCTGAAACCAAAGTAATTCCGTCAACTACATTTTTATGCAGGTCAACTAAATCATAATTTGATTCAGACATATTTCCGATTTCAAAACCTTTGAATGGGTTTTCTTTTTGAAAACCTGCTTCGATAGATTTTTCGATCGCATTATACAATTCTTCAACAGAACCAATAAGAACTTCTTCTTTTTTGTCTTCTGTTCTCCAAATTGGCAACGGAATCCCCCAATATCTAGAACGAGATAAGTTCCAGTCGTTAGCATTTTTCAGCCAGTTTCCAAAACGTCCTTCACCAGTAGACTTAGGTTTCCAATTGATAGTTTCGTTCAGGTCGAACATTCTATCTTTGACATCGGTTACTTTAATAAACCATGAGTCTAGCGGATAATATAATAACGGCTCATCAGTTCTCCAACTGTGTGGATAACTATGTACGTATTTTTCAACCTTAAAGGCTTTATTTTCTTCTTTTAATCGAATAGCAATTTCAACATCTACAGAACGCTCCGGCGCCTGACCTGCATCATAATATTCATTTTTCACATATTTTCCTGCCAAATCACCTACATGTGAAGTAAATCTTCCTTGCAAATCAACTAAAGGAACTGCTGTCCCATTTTCGTCTAAAACTAACATTGGCGGCACTTCCGGTTTTGCTTCTTTTGCAACTTTAGCATCATCAGCACCAAAAGTAGGAGCGGTATGCACAATTCCTGTTCCGTCTTCGGTAGTAACGAAATCTCCGGCGATTACTCTAAATGCATTCTCAGCATTTTGATATGGTAATACATAAGGCAGTAATTGCTCGTAACGAATTCCAACCAAACTTGTTCCTTTTGTTTCAGCTAAAATTTTGTACGGAAGTTTTTTATCGCCGTTTTTCACATTGTCAAAATCAGCATCATCTTCACTTAAGAAATATCCTTTTGAGAATTGTTTTCCAACTAGATTTTTAGCTAAAATTACATTTACAGGTTCAAAAGTATATTGATTGAAAGTTTTGACTAAAACATAATCAATCTTTGGTCCAACAGTCAAAGCTGTATTCGATGGCAATGTCCAGGGAGTTGTTGTCCATGCAAGGAAATAAAATTCATTATTATATCCGAAAGAAGCTTTATCTAGATTAAAAGCTCTTTCAACTTCATTTGCCCCTTCTTCAAATTTTGAAACACTTTTAAACTGCGCTACGATCGTAGTATCCGTAACATCACGATACGCTCCGGGCTGATTTACTTCGTGAGAAGACAATCCTGTTCCGGCTTTAGGTGAATAAGGCTGAATCGTGTATCCTTTGTACAACAAACCTTTATCATAGATTTGTTTCAAAAGCCACCATACAGATTCCATATATTTAGGTTTGTAAGTTACATACGGATCTTCCATATCTACCCAATATCCCATTTTTTCGGTCAAATCATTCCATACATCAGTATAACGCATTACGGTTTTTTTACACGCTTCGTTATATTCTTCGATAGAAATGGTTTTACCAATATCTTCTTTTGTAATTCCAAGTTCTTTTTCGGTACCCAATTCTACAGGCAATCCGTGAGTATCCCAACCGGCTTTTCTTTTTACCTGAAAACCTTTTTGAGTTTTGTAACGACAGAAAATATCTTTAATTGCACGAGCCATTACGTGGTGAATTCCCGGCAATCCGTTTGCTGAAGGCGGACCTTCAAAAAACACATAAGGCTCAGCACCTTCACGGGTACTTACACTCTTTTCAAATATATTTTCTTTCTTCCAAAAATCAAGTACTTCTGACGCTACTGTTGGCAAGTCAAGTCCTTTGTATTCAGTAAATTTTGTGCTCATTTTATACTTTTCTTAAACGAGGTGCGAAAGTAAGGAATTTTGAGGAATATAGATAAAAGATGTTTAAAAAAAGCGTCCGAACAGAAAATTTCTAATAGATCTTGTAAAAAAGATTGCCGATTTTAAAAATTTAAGAAAAAATCTCCTTTAAAACCTCTAAAGATTTTGGCTTTTTGAATCCTTCTAAATGAAAACTGTAGTAATCAATGAGAATTTTCAGTAAAATTTGTCTTTCAGTTACATGAAAAACCTTCTGATCGTTTTCGAATTTAAGATCAATTAATTTCTTAAAAAGATTGGTTTCATGTTCCGTCAAAGTATTCGTTCCATGAAACAAAGTAAAAACACCGTCAATCATTTCAAAATAAGAAAATTCAACTTCAGACACATCCGGATAAAAACCAAAATATTTTGTAGCTTCCAAAAGCAGAATCAAATGAAAATTCGAAATTTCATCATGATGATCCAGCCAACTCAATGCCGTCTCTAAAAACACAAAAAAGGCTTCATTTTTTTCTTCTTCCTGAATGGAATAATGAAGCATCTCGGACAAAAACATAACCATCGTACTTTTTACCAAATCGGTGTGGATACTTTGAAAAGGCACTGCAGTTTTTATCTCTTTAAAAGTTTCTAAAGTTCCTTTATTCTTATGCATCGCCTCAATCTCAAGAACAGACAAGGGCTGAAAATAAGCAATTTTCTGACTTGCTTTCCGACTCGAAAAGGCATCTCGTACAAAATAGGATTTTAGTCCGTGTGAAAGTGTAAAGCACTTTACGATCAGACTTTTTTCCTGAAATTTTAACGATGAAATTACTATTGCTTTGGTTTTAACTAGCAAGATTTAGATTGTTAGATTATTAGATTGTTGGGCTTCTTAGATTTTTAGATTCTTGGATCGTTGGATTTTTAGATTGTCGGACTACTTAGATGTTGGGCTGGTTAGATTTTAGTTCTTTCTAATGATCCAGCAATCTAAAAATCTCATTATCTCAATTAACAAATTACCTAATTATCATCACCTTTTTTACTTTAGTTTCACTTCCATCTTCGGCTGAAATAAAAACCATGTATACTCCGGAAGCAACTTTATACTTTCCGAAAGCGGTAGTATCCCATTCGATTGTTCCTCCCGACGAAGTAGTTTCGTATACTAAATTACCTTCGATGTCTGTAATTTTAATATTAGCTTTATCAATAAGCCCGGCAACTTTCACGGTTCCTGCATAATTAGGACGCACAGGATTTGGATAAACGTAAACATTATTCAAGTCTTCACTTGCTCCTGTTGCAACTCCTTTGAATGAAATCATTCCTTTGTTGGTCGCAATAAAAACCTCTCCCGTAGCACTATTGATTTTCACATCGTTTATAACATTACTTGGTAAAGGTGAATTATTTATTGTAAAATGATATTTTGTTTCCTGACCGTTTGGCGACACCATGAAAATCCCGGAATCAATTGTCCCTATCCATTTATTATTTGCTCCATCTACTGCGATCGATGTGATAAATTGCTCGTAAAGCAACTCCTGAGCCAAATTGTCTTCCATAATTATAATTGGATTCGCTTTTAACTGACTTTCAGTCTGAAAACCTCCGACATTAGACAAAACTCTCAGTCCTTTTGTAGTACCAATCCAAAGTTGATTTTTCGTATCAAGTACCACAGCTCTCACATCTTCAATTGGCAAATTCCCTAAATCAGCACCGGAAGTAATCTTTTTAAAAGTATTGTTACTTTCGTTAAAAGCAATTACTCCGTCATTACTCGTTGCGATCCATTTGGTATTGTTTTTGTCGATCACTATCCCGGCATAATTGGTTGTTTCGGCATCTTTAAGAATTGAAGTTGTCGCATAACTTTGCCATTTTCCATCGGTTTTCAAAACTTTTAAGCCATTCTTAATCCTACTGTTGGTGACCCAAAAATTTCCCGTTTTATCAAAAGCAGTTCCATTAATACGAACATCAATATAGTTGGGTCCCGCAAACGAAATCGATTCTAATCCACTATTTTTTTCATTGTACAATAAGACCGGAGTATCGTTTTCTATTTTTAGCAATCCGGAAAAGAAAGAACTGGCAAAAACCTGTTTCTCATTACCGGGATTTACGATCACCCGTGTAATTGACTTAGCATCCAAAACTTGCGAGTAAGGAATATTTAGCCAGCCCGAAGTGCTATATTTACTCACTCCATAACTATCTAAAGGGTACGGATTATAAAAAGAGTCATAATCCCCATATACTGCCCAAAGCGCATTAGGACTTGCATCCAAAGAAAAAATATTATTTCGAACCGGTCCTGATGGTGTATTTCCCTGAAAAGCGGAAGCTCCTGAAAGTGTTGATGAAAACAGCCCTTGTTCTTTTGTTCCTATATAGATCTGATCTCCAATAACACTAGAACAGGTAAAAATCAGCGTATTATCCAAAACCTGCGTATTGGTAATCTGACGTGTCAATACCATTTGATTGTTATACACATAAACAACATCCGGCGTCGTGATTATTAAATTATGATTTGCAGCCCGCATATCAACTGAAGATTTCGGGAGCTGTAAAAACCCAACAAATGAATTGGAGTTGTATCGGTGTATAAACCCTGCAGAATTTATCGCAATCAGCTCCGAATCCAGCGACTCAATACTGCTCCAGTCACCTGCATTTACCAGACTCCATTGGTTAAAATCAATAAGATTGGCATTTGTGCTGTTGGCTTTTTTGATTCCGTTTGAAGTTGCCGCGTAGAAAAACCCATTAAAATAAGCCGTTTGTCTTACTCTAACTTCGACACCATTATCACCTATAAAATAAGTATCTCCAAATTTGAGACTGGTTAAATTGAACTGTACAATTCCGAAATCGCACGAAACATAAACCACTCCATTATACTCCATAAAATGGTTAATTTTTTTCAGATTGGCAGGCAATTGTTTATTTATGATATCAATGACCTTTAATATACTGCCATCGGTTTCATTTACTACAATCATTAGTCCGTTCTCATATCCAATTATGGTTTTCTTAAATCCTTCGCTATGGTATGAAGCAGAAATAGTCTGTCCTGAAAGTCCATCGACTGTTGTGGTTATTTTGGTGGCGTTCTGAGCTATATTTTTAGAGAAAAGAGCATTCTCTGAAGCCACAAAAACGGTTGTTGAAGATTGCGAGATATCTTTTATTTCGTTGAACGAAAAATACCCCTGCCAGGACAATTTATTCTGAGAGAAACAAAATTGTACTACCAACAAAAGCAAAACATACAAAAACTTTCTTTTCATTATTTGATAAATTCAGATAGACAAATATACTACAAACGAAAGTATTTGATTTTTGTTCTCCTGTAAATAAAAAATGCCTCCGATTTATCTTTAAAAAAGACAAATGGAGGCACTAAAAAACTATAACTAAAAAATTATACTACACCCTGAGCAAGCATAGCATCGGCAACTTTAACAAATCCTGCAATGTTAGCTCCTTTTACGTAGTCAACATAACCTGATTTATCCGAACCGTATTTTACACATGAAGCATGAATTGCTAACATGATTCCTTTTAATCTTTCGTCAACTTCTTCAGAAGACCAGCTTAAACGCAATGAGTTTTGCGACATTTCAAGACCTGAAGTAGCAACACCACCAGCATTAGAAGCTTTTCCAGGAGCGAATAAAATTTTAGCATCAAGGAAAACAGCAACTGCCTCTGGCGTAGATGGCATATTTGCTCCTTCTGCAACAGCAATACAACCGTTAGCCACTAAAACTTTAGCCTCATCACCATTCAATTCGTTTTGAGTTGCACATGGTAATGCTACATCACATTTAACTTCCCATGGACGTTTTCCTTCTACGTATTTCGCATTTGGATATTTCGCCACGTACTCACTGATTCTTCCTCTAAGCTCATTTTTTAACTCCATTACGAAAGCTAATTTTTCAGCATCGATTCCGTCTGCATCATAGATATATCCAGCAGAATCTGACAATGTAACTACTTTTGCCCCTAATTGAGTAGCTTTTTCAGTTGCGTACTGCGCTACGTTTCCAGAACCGGAAACAGCAACAATTTTCCCTTTAAAGTCATCTCCTTTAGTTGCCAACATACTTTGAGCAAAATAAACTGCTCCGTAACCTGTAGCTTCCGGACGGATTAATGATCCTCCGAAAGAAATTCCTTTTCCGGTTAAAACTCCCGTAAATTCATTTCTTAATCTTTTGTATTGACCAAACATATATCCTACTTCTCTACCACCTACTCCGATATCTCCGGCAGGAACGTCAGTATCAGCTCCGATATGTTTTGAAAGTTCCGTCATAAAACTTTGACAGAATTTCATGATTTCATTATCTGATTTTCCTTTTGGATCAAAATCAGATCCACCTTTACCACCACCCATTGGCAATGTTGTTAAGCTGTTTTTGAAAGTCTGCTCGAAAGCTAAAAACTTCAAAATACTTAAATTAACAGAAGGGTGAAAACGCAAACCACCTTTGTAAGGTCCGATTGCTGAGTTCATCTGGATACGATATCCTTTATTAACCTGGATTTCTCCTTTGTCGTTTAACCAGTTCACTCTGAACAAGATAACACGTTCAGGTTCTACCATACGCTCTAAAAGCATTTTGTTCTGGTATTTTTTATTTTCTTCAATAAAAGGAATTACCGTTTCGGCAACTTCTAAAACTGCTTGTAAAAACTCTGATTCATTCGGGTTTTTTTGACTAACCGAATCCATAAAAGCGGTAATACTTTGTGACATGATTATTAGATTATTAACATTTAAGAAAACGTTTTCGTTATTTACGACAAAGGTAATCGAAAATGACATTTATTGAATATTTTTTTACGATTCTCTTAAACTTTTATTTAATATACAGTAAACCAAGAAAAAAGACATTTTAGGTTTTGCTTTTTAAAGTAAATTACTACCGATATATCTAATATTTTAATATTTTTAATAAATATTCATCAATACAGCTCTTTATACTTCTTAGTTGCTCCTCTTTTTATATATTTGCCGGGATTTGAAAGCCCAAACCTATGCTCAAACCTATAATACTCACGTTATTTGCCTTTCTGGGCATCTCAACAATATCGACTGCACAATCAAGACTGGCTCACGAAGTTGGTTTAATATTCGGCCCTGTAACTTTTCAGTCTGATTTTGGAGAAAGAAACGATCTGGACACTAATCTTGGAAATACCGGATTTGGAGTTGGATTGGTTCACTTTATCAATTTTTCCAGCAACAGTAACAGAGAAAGATTCTTCTCGGAACATTTCAAAGTCAGATCAGAACTATCATTCAATAGCACAAAACTGAATCACTTTGGAAAATGGACAGAGAAAAAACCTGAAACACTAGGCGTTAGACAACTCAAAGCCATGCAAGGAAAATCGACTGTAATAAGTCTTGGATCCCAACTGGAATTTTCTCCCCTGAAAATACATTATTATGAAAATTCCGTAGGTGCTTTCAGTCCTTATGTAAGTTTAGGTTTCTTGGTAAGTTATTATACTACAGAAGTTAGTTCGAGTCTTGGCAAGTTGGGAAGTCCCGAAGCTACATTTCCTAAATACCTGACTCCTTCAGATGGCCGTCAATTTGGCTTTTCAAGTGAAAATGGTGTCGTTTTATCGGGTACTGCCGGAATTGGTGTTCATTATAAATTAAATGAAATGAGCGATTTAATGCTTGAAGGTCGTTTTCAAGCTTTTAGCTCTGACTGGGTGGACGGTCTAAATCCGAATAAGAAAATTTACAAAGAAAACAAATCAAACGACGCTCAGATTTGGTTTAATATAGGATATATTCAATACTTATAATTTTATAAATCCCAAATAAAAAATCCCAAATTCCAAAATAATACAAATTGGAATTTGGGATTTTTTTTATACCTTTTTTTTATGCTAAAGCCTGCTCTAAGTCGGCAATTAAGTCTTCGGCATCTTCAATACCAACACTCAATCGAACTAAATCATCGGTAATACCCACTTCAGCTCTTTTATCTGCCGGAATCGATGCGTGTGTCATCAAAGCCGGATGATTGGCCAAAGATTCTACACCGCCTAAAGACTCTGCCAAAGTAAAAACTTTCAACTTCTCTAAAAACGCAATCGAATCTTCTTTCTTTCCTGATTTAAAAGTAAAAGAAACCATTCCTCCAAAAGCTTTCATTTGCTTTTTGGCAATTTCATGAAAAGGATGACTTTCTAAACCCGGATAATAAACCGTATCGATCTTAGGATGATTGCATAGATATTCTACCACTTTCTCTCCGTTTTCACAATGTCTCTGTACTCTTAATGAAAGTGTTTTGATTCCTCGCAAAACCAAGAAACTGTCCATTGGCCCCAATGTCGCTCCCGTTGCAAACTGCTGAAAATGCAGCTGATCTCCTAAAGCTTCATCTTTTACGATTAAAGCACCGGCAATTACATCTGAGTGACCTCCTAAATATTTTGTTGCAGAGTGCATTACGATATCCGCACCCAAATCAAGAGGTTTTTGTAGATAAGGTGTTGCAAAAGTATTATCGACAGCAAATAAAATATTATTGGCTTTTGTAATTTTGGCTACCTCCTGAATGTCCGCTAATTTCATCAACGGATTGGTTGGTGTCTCCACCCAGATCAGTTTCGTATTTTCATTGATTAATGATTTCAATTTCTCAATATCTGTCATATCAACAAAGTGGAACTTAATTCCTGAATCTTTATATACTCTGGAGAACATTCTGTACGTTCCTCCATACAAATCATCCATTGCGATAATCTCATCACCGGCTTTAAACGATCTCAAGATACAATCTGTTGCCGCCAAACCTGATGAAAAAGCCAATCCACGAGTACCATTTTCAATACTGGCCAAAGCATTTTCTAAAGCTGAACGCGTTGGATTTGAAGCACGGCTATACTCATAATCTGCCAAAGGCTTACCCGGACTCGTTTGTATAAAAGTTGAAGTTTGGTACACCGGAGGCATAACTGCTCCTGTAGCAGGATCATGATGCTGACCCCCATGTATTACTTTAGTATTGAATTTCATATGGTTATAAATTTTAAATCCTTAATTCTGGTACAAATTTACCGTTTAATTTATTTTAATCCTGATACAACTTCTTACCTTTGTATATAATTAACACTTTTCGATATGAAACATTATCCCTTTTTAATCTTTTTGCTTTTAACATTTGTAAGCTGCAGCAAAGAACTGTCATTTGAAAATGAGTCATTTGAAAAAGAATCGACAATTCCTTGCGAAAAGGACTGTCCGAAAATAACAATCGACGTTCCCATTGCAAAAAATATTCCTGTTGTAGCGGACAGTATTAATAAAAAAGTTTTCTCAGTGATAAAAGAGATCGTCTATTTTGAAGAAGATCCCAAAAAAGCTAACGACTACAAATCTTTGGCAGCCTCTTTTATCGCCTCTTACGAAGAAATGCATAAAAAATTCCCAACAGAAACTTTCGGATGGGAAGCAACCGTAAAAGGGAATGTCGAATTTGAATCAGACGAAATCATCAATATCAAAATTGACCATTATACCTTTACAGGCGGAGCACACGGCTATCAGGGATATCGTTCTTTATTGTTTCATTCTAAAACCGGAAAAACAATCTTTACCGATCAGCTCTTTAAAAACGAAAAAGAATTTATAGCTTATGCCGAAAAAGAATTCCGTAAAAAATATAAAATTCCTGAAAAATCAAACATCAATGCAACAGGTCTAATGTTCGAAAATGACAAATTCCACCTGCCACAGAACATTTTTTATACGAAAGAAGGATTGCTCTTATATTACAACTCGTACGAAGCCGCTTCTTATGCCGACGGCCCAAAAGAGCTTTTATTTCCGTACGATGAAGTCAGCAAGTATTTAAAATATCACTAATTTTAAGCCAAAACTGTACGTGCCAAAAAGCCCTAGAATCTCAGAACCTTAGCACCTTTGCCACTCTGTACCTTTGTACCTCTACTTAGCCCCTTCCTGAACATCATATTTCATCTTACGCAAAACCCGAAGTGCTTCTTTAAACGATAGGTAAATATTCCCGAAAGGTTTTAAAAGCAATTTGGCATCAATCAATTTTTGTTTGGCATCCTCAAAACCGTTCAGATGACAGATCATAAAAGTAGAAGGCAGATTCTCCAGATCTTTTAATTCGCGCCCTGATAAAGTGATTCCTTTCTGAAGTTTTTGGAGCAGAGCGATATTTGAATTGTAAATATGATACAACATTTTCCGATTGAATTCAGGGGGCTGAAAAAGCATTTCACTTTCAATTTTATAATAGCCGTTGTCAAAAAAATGAATGGTTTGCTTTTCCAACGGATAATAACTGGTCTTGTCATTTAACCCCAGCGGAACATATTCAGTTATGGTAAAACTATCCTCGTCATAAACAATAGTAACCACATCCTGAGCAGAATAAAAAAGCTTAATCTGTTCGTTTATCAACTCAATATCAACACGCGATAAGAACGTTTTATCTCTGGATTTTTTAGGAACTCCTGCCCAACAGATCACAAACAATTCTTTAAAAACATGGTACTTCGGCGACATGTCTTTGTGCCTGAAATTCATAAAATCAATTACCCCATCAAGTGTGTACTGGATACTGTTTCTTGAGCTGTTTTCGATCCCGATTACTGTTTCTGTATTTTGATAGTTCTTTTCGACCTCACCTTCAACAGGAACCGAATTACTTCCCCGTCGCATAAAAATACTATTCGCAAGGATGGTGTGAATTCCTTTTTTAAAATAAGAGATTTTCCTTTTCGGCTTAATCGTTACCAATCCGATTACTTTATCTTTTGGGAGATTGGGAAACGGAACATTCTCGTATTGAATTTTAGGCGGATTTTCTAAAAAGGCATTCACGAGATTCTGGATTCGACTGTCATCAAAAAAATCATCCCCAACGATTTCGTTGTCATGATCTTCCACCCCCACCACGATATAAGAATTATTGGTCGGGTTTGAATTGGATAAGGCGCAGATATGCTTCAGGAATTTCCCTTTCCCTTCCCGAGAATGCAGATTCAATTGCCTTTTCTTATCATAAAAACTGCTCTCGTCGTTATGAGCGAGCAGGTTTTTTATTAAAAGGCGTTTGTTGATCATTTTTTTAGATTGTTGGATTGTTGGATTATTAGATTATTGGATTACTAATCTTAGTCCAAAGATCTAATAATCCAACAATCTAAAAATCTAAGCAAGTCTAATTTACTCTCTTTTAACAATTGTCGATGAAGCTTGCGCCGTACTCATGACCACTAAATCAGCAATATTAACGTGATACGGTCTTGAAACTACAAAGTGAATGATATCTGCAATATCTTCTGCTTGTAGCGGATCAAAACCTTTATACACATTTGAAGCTCTTTCAACATCTCCTTTAAAACGTACTTCACTAAATTCGGTTGCGACCATACCGGGATGAATTCCTCCAACTCTGATTCCGAAAGGATTTAAATCGATTCGCATTCCGGCCGTAATCGCATCAACGGCATGTTTACTGCCGCAATATACATTCCCGTTCGGATACACTTCTTTTGCAGCTGTTGAACCAATGTTTATAATATGACCTGATTTTTTGGCTGTCATTATCGGAATCACCGCTTTTGAAACATACAAAAGTCCCTTCACATTGATATCAATCATGGCGTCCCAATCGTCTAAATCACCGGTTTGAATCGGATCTAAACCATGAGCATTTCCGGCATTATTAATCAAAACATCAATATCTGAAAAGGATACAGGAAGAGAAGCGATTTTCTCAAGAACATCCTTTTTATCCCGAACATCAAATGCTAAAGAATGTACTTCCGTAAACTCCGAAAGTTCTTTTTCGAGTTCGTTTAAACGCTCGATACGTCTTCCACAAAGTACTACTTTATAATTATTTTTAGCCAGTATTTGCGCGGTTGCTTTTCCAATTCCGCTTGTGGCTCCAGTAATTAAAACTGTTTTTTTCATTTTAACTGTTTTTTTTAACACATAGAAGCATAGATCGTATGTTTCTATGTGTTTATTTTTTTATCGCACAGATTAAAAGTTTTTCAATAACTAATCAATCATCTCAAATCCATTAATCTGTGGCAAAATATTTTTAGCATTTTCCCTGAATACTCAAAACTGCGACTGAAAACTTAAAAAAATTAAGCAACATCATCACCCATACTTTCTGTCCAGATCGCAAACCAGTCTTCTTTATCCATTTCCAATTCCACTGCTTTCATCAACGACTGAATTCTGGCGATATTAACTGTTCCCGCAATCGGAATTACGTTAGCAGGGTGTTTTAAAATCCAAGCCAATAAAAGGGTATCCGAGCCAAATCCGTATTTCTTCACTAAATCCGAAAACAGCTTTTTTAAACGACGTGTTTTTTTGGTGTCTTCTCTAAAAACTGTTCCAAGCGGATTCCATGACAACGGACGGATTCCGTGAGTCTGCATATAATCAAAACTTCCGTCCACCATCGGTTCGAAATTCGTAGCCGAAAATTGCACCTGATTGTAACTCACTTCGGTTTTCTGGCGAATCAATTCGGTTTGAGAACTTGTAAAATTCGATAGTCCGAAATCAATAATTTTTCCTTCCGATTTTAACTTTTCAACGGCTTCCGCAATTTCATCGGCCTGCATCAACGGACTAGGTCTGTGCAGTAAAAAAACGTCCACATAATCTGTCTTTAATTTCTTCAGTGATTCTTCGACAGACCACACAATATATTCTTTAGAGTAGTCGTAATGTTTGATTGTATTTTTACGGCTTTCGGCAATCATCTGAATACCGCATTTGGTGATTAATTGTAATTTTTCACGCGAAATTTTACTGGCCTGAAATGCTTTTCCAAAATCCGCTTCAGTAGTATAAGCTCCGTAAATATCAGCGTGATCAAAAGTAGTAATTTTGTTTTCGATACAGATCTGTATCATGTTTTCCATTTCTTTAAGCGTTAGGTTTTTATCCCATACACCCCAATTCATAGTGCCCGAAATAATAGGCGATAATGCTGTTTTACTCATGGTTTTATTGCGTTATTTTTGGTAATAAATATGCTTTTCTGAAGCATAATCACCAAAGTTCTTAAAAATATAAAAATAGATTCCCAATTCGTCCTTAAAATTAGGTCTTTGGTCGAAGTTTTAACCATTTTTTAACATCTTACTTCTCAAAAAATATTCAATTTGCACTCTCAAAAGTTAGGCATAAAATTCAAGGTTTTAAAAATATTTATATGGAAGAAAATACAACGACTTTAGACATTAGAGCGATAAATGACAAAATTGAAAGAGAAAGTGCTTTTATAGACCTTCTTACAATGGAAATGAACAAAGTTATTGTGGGCCAAAAACATATGGTCGAGCGTTTACTAATCGGACTTTTGGGGCAAGGACACATTTTACTTGAAGGTGTTCCGGGATTAGCCAAAACTTTAGCGATTAATACTTTGTCGCAAGCCGTTCAGGGATCGTTCAGCCGTATTCAGTTTACTCCTGACTTATTACCTGCCGATGTTATCGGAACAATGATTTACAACATTAAAGCCAACGAATTCTCCATTAAAAAAGGTCCTATCTTCGCTAATTTCGTTCTTGCCGATGAGATTAACCGTGCTCCGGCAAAAGTGCAATCAGCACTCTTAGAGGCAATGCAGGAAAAGCAGGTTACTATTGGCGATACCACCTTCAAACTAGATCGTCCGTTTTTAGTTCTTGCTACTCAAAACCCGGTGGAACAAGAAGGAACTTACCAGCTTCCTGAAGCACAGGTCGATCGTTTTATGCTTAAAACTGTAATTGATTATCCAAAAATTGACGAGGAGCGTTTTGTAATTCGTCAAAACTTAAAAGGGAGTTACGAAAAAGTAAATCCAGTAGTTTCTGTTGAACAAATCTTGCGTGCGCAGGAAGCTGTTCGTGAAGTTTACATGGACGAAAAAATAGAAAAATACATCTTAGATATCATCTTTGCTACCCGTTATCCGGAAAAGTACAAGCTTGCCGACTTAAAACCTCTTATCAGCTTTGGAGCATCACCACGTGGAAGTATCAATTTAGCTAATGCAGCAAAATGTTACGCTTTCATCAAACGTCGTGGTTATGTAATTCCTGAAGATGTTCGTGCAGTTGTACACGATGTTCTGCGTCACAGAGTTGGTATCACTTATGAGGCTGAAGCCGAAAACATTACTTCTGTAGACATTATCAACAAAATCGTAAACGAGATTGAGGTACCTTAAAAATTTGTTTCAAGTTTCAGGTTTCAGGTTGTCGCAAGACTAACTTGAAACTTTTAAACTTTAAACTTTAAACAAATAAAATGGATACAAAAGAGCTTTTAAAAAAAGTACGGAAAATAGAAATCAAAACCAAAAGACTGAGTAATCATATCTTTTCGGGAGAATACCACTCTTCCTTCAAAGGACGAGGAATGACTTTTAGTGAAGTACGTCAATACCAATATGGCGATGATATTCGTAACATCGATTGGAATGTAACGGCGCGCTACAACGAAGCTCACGTAAAAGTTTTTGAAGAAGAACGTGAACTAACCATGGTTTTAATGGTAGACATCTCGGGTTCTGAAGGTTTTGGCTCAAAAAGTCAATTTAAAAAAGACATCGTCACCGAAATTGCGGCAACGATGGCTTTTTCGGCTACACAAAATAATGATAAAATTGGTTTAATATTATTCTCTGACAATGTAGAGTTGTATATTCCCCCAAAAAAAGGCCGCTCTCATGTGCTTCGAATCATTCGTGAGTTAATTGAATTTGAACCAAAGAGTCATAAAACTGATATTTCGCAAGCTTTGAAATTCCTGTCCGGAACTCAAAAAAAGAAAGCCATCGTTTTTATGATCTCCGATTTCATGTCTGAAAATTATGAGCAGACTTTAAAAATTGCTTCTAAAAAGCATGATATCACCGGGGTTCGTGTGTACGATATCCGCGAGGAAAAAATTCCGAATCTAGGAATGGTAAGTATGCTCGATGCTGAAACAGGGAAAATTCAATTGGTGAATACCGGCTCAAAAACAGTACGACTGAATTACGAAAAACACTATCAGGACAGAGTGAATTATTTCAAGGATATTTTTAGTAAATCCGGAGCTGGCGTCGTAAATACAAGAGTCGACGAAAATTACGTGACCAAATTATTAGGCTACTTTAAATCAAGGTGATTTTAGATATCTGATTAACGATTTTTGATTTATGAAGGGGTGGGATAACTAAGATTCAAGAAATGACTAAACAAGAATTAGAAAACAGACTTATTGATTTTGCAGCAAGCATAATATCATTAACTATTAAATTTTAAAAAAATTACGCCGGAAACCATTTACTGACACAAATAACAAGATCGAGTACATCACCAGCTTTAAATTATGGTGAAGCACAAAGTGCAGAAAGCAAAAAAGATTTTGTTCATAAAATGGGAATTTGCCTGAAAGAACTAAGAGAAACCTACGTCTGTCTGAAAATAATTGAAAAAGCAAATTTATCAACAGATTTAGAAAATCTAACGAAAGCAAAGACAGAAGTAAATGAATTAATTTCAATATTTGTAACAAGCATCAAAACATCAAAAAATAGTTCATAAAAAATAAAAGATTAGATTTTTTAGGAAAATAGTACATCCCTATCCGTTTCGGACAAAATCCGAAATCAAAAATCGTTAATCTGCAATCGTTAATCCCAATGAAATTAAAATTTTACATATTTTTATTTTTACTTTCCTCAGCTGTTTTTGCGCAACAAAAACAAGTTGAGACAAGCATTGATACTACAAAAAATAAAATTGGTGCCGAATTTAAACTAACTCTTAAAACAGTTGTAAGTTCAAAATCTAAGGTTGTTTTTCCTAAACTAAAAAACATTGGTCCGTTAGAGGTTATTCAATCCTATCCTATCGATACGGTTAAGAAAAATGACACTTATGAACTGATCAAAAAATACGGATTAACCCAATTTGATTCCGGAAAATATACCATTCCGTCTATTAAAATTTTAATTGACAAGAAGCCTTACGCAACAGATTCAATTCGTGTTGAAGTGGCCAATGTAAAAGTCGATACGTTACAACAAAAAATGTACGACATCAAAGACATTACTCCGGCAGACAATGGGATTGGCAACTGGTGGATTTATGTTTTGATTCTGATTGTAATTCTTGCCATCGGAGCCTTTGTTTATTGGTATCTTAAGAAACACCAAAAGAAAAAGATCGAAGAGGAAGTTTATAAAACTCCTATCGAAAAAGCGACAAGTTTACTGAACAATCTGGAGCAAAAAGAACTCGTACAAAAAGGAGAAATTAAAGAATATTACAGTGAATTGACGGATATTGCCCGAAACTATATCGAGGAGGCCATTCATATTCCGGCAATGGAAAGTACCACTTCAGAATTGATTCAAGCAATTAGAACCGCTTCTACCAAAAAGAAAATGACGCTGACACCGGAAACCGTTGAAAATTTAGAACGTGTTTTACGTCAGGCGGATTTGGTAAAATTTGCAAAATCTAAACCTTTAGAATTCGAAATTACAGAAGACCGAAATAAAATTCAGAAAGTAATCCTGACACTTGATAATGCTATTCCAACCGAAGTGACGGCAGAAGAAGAGGATCAATTGTTGAACGAAGCACAAAAACAAAAACAAATAAAACTTCAGCTGTTAAAGAAACGCAACAAACGTATTGCGATCTCAGTAGGATCTGTTTTATTTTTACTAATTGCCACTACTGCCTTCTTTATCGTTACAAAAGGTTTCAATTATGTAAAAGATAATATAATCGGACATCCTTCAAAAGAATTATTAGAAGGAGAATGGGTAAAAAGTGAGTATGGAAATCCGGGCATTCTGATTGAAACGCCAAAGGTTTTAAAACGTATGGATACTCAAAAAGTCCTTCCGAAAGAAACCATGGCTCTGATTAAAGAAATGCAGCTTTTTGCTTACGGAAGCATGGTTGGAAACTTCTACATAACCGTTTCCACCAGCAAGTTTAAAAATCCTGTAGAACTAGACCTGGCCAAAGCATTAGAAGGTTCTTTGAAAGTTATTGAGGCTCAGGGCGGACAAAACATTATTGTAAAACAAGAAGATTTTCAAACCAATGAAGGTGTTCAGGGACTAAAAGGATACGGAACCATGACCGTTTTCAATCCGGTTGACAAAACAAGTGCAAAAGCATATTATGAACTTTTACTTTTTAAACAAGATCAGGGATTACAACAGATCTTGATTTTACACGAAGAAGGAGACACCTATGCCAATGATATTACAACCAGAATATTAAATTCTGTAGAACTTAGAAAAGCGAGTAACTAATGGATAAGATAACTTTTTTAAATCCGGAATTTTTTTGGTTGTTTCTGTTAATCCCAATTGCGATCGCTTGGTTTTTCTGGAAACGCAACCAGCAATCGGCGACTTTAAAAATGAGTTCAACTCAGGGTTTCAAAAACAGCGAATCGCTATTGACCAAATTAAAACCTTGTTTATATGTTTTCAGGATTATCGCTTTAAGCTCTTTAATTATTGCCTTAGCACGACCAAGAACAGTAGACATCAGCAATCAGACCAAAACCACAAAAGGAATTGATATTGTAATGGCAATTGACGTTTCGGGAAGTATGCTTGCCAAAGATTTAAAGCCAAACCGTATGGAAGCTTTAAAAAGAGTGGCGGCAGATTTTGTTGAGGAAAGGCCTAACGATAGAATCGGATTGGTTTTATACGCCTCAGAAGCTTACACCAAAACTCCTGTTACAAGTGATAAAGCCATTATTTTAGAAGCTATCAAAGGAATCAAATACGATACGGTTCTACAAGACGGAACGGGAATTGGAATGGGACTGGCAACCGCTGTGAACCGTTTAAAAGACAGTAAAGCAAAAAGCCGTGTGATTATTCTAATGACGGATGGAGTGAACAATGCCGGTTTTATCGAGCCTGAAACGGCTTCTGACATTGCAAAACAATACGGAATAAAGGTGTACACTATCGGAATTGGTACCAACGGAATGGCTCCTTCTCCATACGCATACGCACCAAACGGAGGCTTCCTGTTTAAAATGCAAAAAGTAGAAATCGACGAACAATTGATGAAAAGTATTGCCCGTAAAACAGACGGAACTTACTTTAGAGCTACCAGCAACAATCGATTAGCCGAAATATACAGTGCCATCAATAAACTCGAAACTACCGAAATACAGGAACTAAAATTCTACGATTACGACGAAAAGTACAGAGTATTTGTTTTACTCGCTGCCTTTTTGTTGGTATTAGAAGTAGGATTAAGAAATACAGTTTACAGAAGCTTTATATAATATTTTAGTCGCAGTCACAGTTTTCAGTTTACAGCTGAAAACTGCGACTAAAAACTGCGACTGAGAACTAGAATCAAAAAATGGAATTAGACGAAAAAAAATATTTATACCTTTTATTCTTACTCCCAATTGTGGCGTGCATTTTTCTTTTCAATATGTATTGGAAAAAGAAAAAGCAGCGCGAATTTGGTGATCTTGAAATGGTAAAAAGGCTTAGCCCGGAGCGCTCTGTTTTTAAACCTGTCTTAAAATTATCGGTATTGCTTTTGGCACTTGCCTGTTTGATTATCGGATTGGTAAATCCTAAGATTGGGACTAAAATGGAAACTGTAAAACGCGAAGGTATCGATATTGTTTTTGCCGTTGACGTTTCAAAAAGTATGCTTGCCGAAGATGTGGCACCAAGCCGTTTAGAGAAAAGTAAACAGCTGGTTTCTCAAATCATCAACAATTTAGGTAGTGACCGAATTGGGATCGTTGCTTATGCCGGAAGCGCCTTTCCGGTTTTACCGATTACTTCAGATTATAGTGTTGCCAAAATGTTCCTGCAAAGCATGACTCCTGATATGGTTTCTTCACAAGGAACTTCTTTGGATGAGGCCATCAGATTATCTTCCACTTATTTTGACGAAAAAAGCAAAACCAGTAAATTACTGATTCTGATTTCTGACGGAGAAGACCATTCTGAAGGTGCCACAGCCGCTGCAGAAGAGGCCAATAAAATGGGGATGAAAATCATTACCATTGGCGTTGGAACTGAAAAAGGAGCTACCATTCCATTAAAAGAAAATGGCGTAGTCAGAGGTTATCAAAAAGACCAAAACGGGCAAACCGTTACGACAAAATTAAATCAGGAAGATTTAAAAAATATTGCAAAAGCGACCAAAGGTGGTTATGTTTACGGCGGAAATACCAAAGAAGTTCTGGAATACATCAAGAATGCCTTAAATAATATTCAGAAAACAGAATTCGAAGCGACTCAAATGGCCGATTTTCAATCACAATTTCAATGGTTCATCGGGTTTGCTTTTCTGTTGTTGTTTTTAGACATTTTCCTTTTGGAAAGAAAAACAAACTGGATTAAAGAGTTGAATTTATTTAACGAAAAGAAATAATTGTTTTCCATAAAACCGGAAACAAAACATAAAAAAATTAGAATGAAAAATTTACTTCTTTATATTTTACTCACATTTTCTTTAGCAGTTTCTGCTCAGGAGAAAGACAAGACATTGCCTGAGGCCAATGAAGAATATAAGCAGAATAAATTTACGGACGCAGAAGCCAATTATAGAATTTCAGAATCAAAATTCCCAAAACGTGCAGCTGCCCCTTATAATCTGGGAAACACTATCTATAAACAAAATCAGGTTTCTGAAGCTCAGTTCGCTTACGCTAAAGCGATAAAAAATGCTAAAGCAAGACCAGATAAACACAAAGCATTTCACAATTTAGGGAATGTTTTCATGAAAGAGAAAAATTACACACAGGCCGTTGAAGCTTACAAAGAAGCCTTACGTAACGATCCTACCGATGATGAGACTCGTTACAATTATGCTTTGGCAAAACAGAAACTAAAAGAAAATCCTCCGAAAAACGACAAAAACAAGGACAAGGATAAAGACAAAAAGAACGACAAAAAAGACGATCAGAAAAAAGACGGCGACAACAAAGACAAAAAGGACGGAAAAGACGATCAGAAAAAAGACGACAAAGGCGATAAAGACAAAGATAAAAAAGACGGTAAAAACGACCCTAAGAAAGATGACAAATCAGACAACAAAGGGGAGCCAAAACCAATGCCTGGAGGTATATCTAAAGAAAGAGTTCAGAATTTACTGGATGCCGTAAACAACGAAGAAAAGAAAATTCAGGACAAAGTCAACGCTCAAAAAGTAAAAGGTAACCCGAAAAAAACAGAAAAAGACTGGTAGACAGATTGTTTGTAGTTTATTGTTCATCGTTATTAAACTGACAGTAAACCAAAAACAACAAACGACAAACCATAAACAACAAACCGATTAAACAAGTAATGAAAAGATATTTAATTCTATTACTATTCACTTTTCAGGGGCTTATGGCTCAAGTTCAATTTGAAGCCAAAGTAAGCAAGAATACGCTTGGAGTAAATGAAAGGCTCCGTATTGACTTCATCATGAATGTTGATGGAGACAACTTTGACCAGCCTTCTTTTGATGGTTTTAAAGTTGTAGCCGGACCAAGCCAGCAAATAAGCCAATCCTGGATTAATGGAAGAAGTTCTTTTCAAAAAATCTATTCTTATATTTTACAGCCCGACCACAAAGGGACTGTAACGATCAAACAGGCTGCGATCGAGTACAATGGTCAAATCTACAAAACGGCACCTTTAAAAATTGTGGTAACCAATGCCGTTGCACAGGAAAGAGACCCTAATGACAGACCTCAGGGATCGAGTACAGGTGATGAAATGCTGCATCTTGTAGCTGAAATTTCAAAGACAAATCCGTATTTGAATGAGCCGATCACTGTTGTTTACAAATTGTATTTCAACTATATCAATGTAACCGGGTTCAAAGAGCTGGCTAAACCTAAATACAACGACTTCTGGAATCAGAATATCGATATCAAACAACTTGCTGTTGAGCAGGGAAGTTATCAAGGGCAAAGATGTTATTATGTAGTCTTGAAAAAGACCATTCTATACCCACAAAAATCAGGAAGACTTACCATCGAACCGCTTTCACTGGACATAGGTGTGCAATTGCCTACCAACCGTCGTGATATGTTTGGTCAGATGATTGTAAGCGACGACAACAAAGTAGTTTCGGCCGGAGCCAAAACAATCAACGTTCGACCTTTACCGGAAGCTACCAAACCGGAAGGTTTTGGAGGTGCTGTGGGTAAATTTAATTTTACAGTGACCCCTTCTAAAACAACCTTAAAGAGCGGAGAAAGTCTTGACCTGTTTGTGAGTGCAGCCGGAAACGGAAACATGAAATTGTTTACTTTGCCAAAACCTGTCGTTCCTAATGCTTTAGAAATGTACGATCCGGTTCACGATGAAAAAGTAACCACGTCACTTTCAGGCATGTCCGGAAAAATAAGCGACAAGTACACCATTATTCCGCAATACAAAGGAAAATATGCAATCAAACCAATGCAGTTTTCTTATTTTGATTTGAGCACAGGTTCGTACAAAACGATCACTTCACAAGAAATCATGATTGACGTTCTGGACGGCCCAATGCCATCGGCAGCGAATGCTCCTGCACATGCGTCTAAAAATGTCATTGCCAAAACAGAACAGTTTAAATACATCAAACCTAAAACAACTTTAGTTTCGATTGCTAAGAAAGATTTTTACGGTTCTAATCTGTATTACACACTATTGTTCCTGCCTTTCGTAATTCTGCCAATTATCATTTTGGCTAAGAAACGAAAAGAAGCGATTGACGGTGACGTGACCGGAAACCGTATTAAAATGAACAATAAACTGGCGAAGAAGTATTTATCTGAAGCTAAAAAACAACTTAACAACAAAGAAGCATTTTATATTGCTCTGGAGAAAGCAATGCACAATTTCCTAAAAGCAAAACTGCATATCGAGACCTCAGAAATGAGCAAAGATAATATTAGCGAATTGCTGCTGTCCAGAAATGCCAATCCTGAATCGGTTCAAAGTTTTATTAATCTTACTGAAAACTGTGAATTTGCGAGATATGCTCCGGCATCGAGTACATCAATCCAACAGGATTTTGACAAAGCTGTTCTGATCATTTCGGACTTAGAGAAACAAATCGTTTAAATTAAAACAAAACCCGATGGCTCTAAACGGCCTGTTAGGTTTAATGACCATAAAATGAAAAACATAGTATACCTTTTTTTATTAATTACTCAAGTCTTCTTTGCTCAAAGCAGCTTTGAAAAAGGAAATGCGCTGTATCAAAAAGGGCAGTATCAGCAAGCAGTTGATGTTTATGAAAGTATTATCAAAGAAGATAAGCAGCAATCGGCAGAGTTGTATTTTAATTTAGGGAACAGTTACTATAAATTAAATAAAGTAGCTCCTTCGATCTATAATTACGAAAAGGCACTGGTTTTAAAACCACATGATCCGGAGACCTTAAACAACTTAAAATTTGCCAAAAAGCTAACTATTGATGAAATTAAAGAAGTTCCAAAAGTAGGTTTTGCAAAACTGATTCAGAATTTTACCGGAATTTTCGATTACAATACCTGGGCAATAATTTCTATCGCAATCGCATTTGCTTTCTTACTGACTTTTATCGGATATTACTTCTCACAGCTTACACTGTCAAAAAGAATCTATTTCATTGGAATGTTTGTTCTTTTGATTGCCTTGCTTTTAAGTGTTTCGGCAGGAATGTCTGAAAAAAATCATTTCGATAACGATCGCCCTGCCATTGTTTTTGCTGAATTAAGTGAAGTTCGAAGTGAGCCTCAAAAATCTGGTTCAGCCATATTCTTATTACACGAAGGTGCAAAAGTTTATGTTAATGAAACCGTTGGAAGCTGGAAAAAAATCGAATTAACTGATGGAACGGAAGGCTGGATTGATGCCTCGACCATTCGAGAAGTAAAAAATTAAATTCCAATTAAAAAAAAATCAAATTCTAAAACCTGGAATACAAACAATAAAAAAATCCCAAATACCGATCTTAAAATGGCATTTGGGATTTTTTATATCTGTATCAATCCATTCAAAATTGTGTTCATGATATAAGCAAAATTAAATTCAAGATCACGCAAAATTTAAATTTATTTATACCATATTTATGACTTATAATCAGAAAGTATAAATTTTTAAAGGCGTCACACAATAGTCCAGTTTCACATCTGATTCAAAGACATCCTCAATCTGATCTTCAGCTTCAAAAAAAGAAAGTCCAATTTTAATGGTTTCCGGTTTGCATTCTGACAGGAATTTATCGTAAAACCCTTTTCCGTAACCTACCCGATTCCCAGAAACATCAAAAACCAAAAGCGGTACAAAAACCACCTCTATCGTTTCAGAAGGAACTTGCAAACCATTTACAGGTTCAGGAATGTTGTATTCATTTTTCTTAATTTTGGTATTATCCGTCAACAAAAAATGCGTCATACCCCGAGTGTCAAAATCACTTTTTGAAACTACTATTTCCTTATCTTTTCCGGAAAGCAAATGCAATACGTACTCTGTATTTACTTCCCGCTGTTCTTCAATCGGAAGAAAAACATGATAATAGGTTTTATCCCAAATGGGCAATTGGATTAAATTATTGGCAATAGCCAGACTTTTCTCTTCGAGATCATTTTCTGAAAGTTCTTTTCGAAGATTTTTATAGTGTACTCTTAATTCTTTTTTATTCGTCGGCATACTCGTCTCTGTTTTTAGACATGTGGTAAATCGCATCTCCTTCATACACGATGGGTGAGTGATTGGCATTGATCACAAATCCGTCGTGCGGTGCTTTTACTTTTTGTTCAAATTTACCAAACGGATCGGTAATAATGGCCAGGATAGTACCTTTCGTTACAAAACGTCCAATCCTGTTGTAATCATGTAACAATCCTGAGCACTTCGCACGCAGCCAAACCGAATTTCTAATGTAGATAGAAGGATCTTCCGCTGCTTCGACAAGATGTTTAGAATCCAGCATATTCAAATAATGCAGCAAACGCTTCACTCCCATCACTCCTTCATTTGCTACCGTATCATTAATATCCAAAGATTTTCCGCCTTCAAAAAGCAGCATTTTTATATTGGCTTTCTCACAGGTACTTCGGAATGAACCGCTAATATTTTTAGAATACAACGTAAAAGGCGCATTGAAAACATCGGCAAGTTCTTTCAGCTCCGGATTATTTTCCGTAATCCTGATTTGCGGCACATTAAATCGACTCGCTCCTCCGGCATGAAAATCGACAGCATAATCAATAATCGGCAAAATTTCTGCTACAATATGATAAGCGAAACGACTTGCTAAAGATCCTTTTTTACTTCCCGGGAAAACGCGGTTTAAGTCACGTCCGTCCGGAAATTCTCTGGATTTATTTACAAAACCGTAAATATTGATAATAGGAATGCAAATAATAGTTCCTTTAGCAGGACGGTTGATTTTTTTGCTGATAAGCTGTCGAACTATTTCAACGCCATTAATCTCATCACCGTGAATTCCTGCAGAAAATAAAACGACCGGACCTTCGATTTTTGAACGGCGTACGATAACCGGAATATTCAATTTTGTAGTGGTATGCAGACGTGCAATTTCAACGTTTATTGTTTTACTCTCTCCCGGCAGAATTGCTTCGCCAAAAATTATCAGGGGTTTACTATTTTTCATGTAGAATTATAAAATCTAAATATAGAAATTATTCTTTTGATTTAGTAAATTTGAAACTAAATCAATGTTAAGCTTTCTAAAGCACAACACCATCTCCAGAAACACAACAGAATGCAAAAACCTTCCTTAGATCTTCAAATCCAAACCTTGCCGGACAATCCCGGTGTGTATCAATATTATGATAAAGACGGGAAGATTTTATATGTTGGAAAAGCCAAGAATTTAAAAAAAAGAGTCTCCTCTTACTTCAATAAAATACACGATACTGCCAAGACCAACGTTTTGGTGAAGAAAATTGTAACCATAAAACACATCGTAGTTCCCACAGAAACGGATGCACTTTTACTGGAGAATAATTTAATTAAAACATTACAGCCGCGTTATAATGTTTTGCTGCGCGACGACAAAAGCTATCCGTGGCTCTGTATCAAAAAAGAACCTTTTCCAAGAATATTTTCTACACGAAGAATGGTCAAAGACGGTTCTGAATATTTTGGTCCCTATACCAGCTTCAAAACCGTACATACTATTTTAGATCTCATCAAAGAATTGTACCCTTTGCGAACTTGTAATTTTGATTTGAGTCCATCCAATATTGATTCCGGGAAATTTAAAGTCTGTTTGGAATATCACATCGGAAACTGCAAAGGACCTTGTGAAGGACTTGAATCTCTGGAAGACTACCAAAGACAGGTTGATGCAATCCGCGAAATTCTAAAAGGAAATTTTAAAGAAAGTATGAAAGACTTCAAACGACTGATGACCCAATATGCAAAAGATTTGCGTTTTGAAGAAGCCCAGAAAATAAAAGAAAAAATCGAAATTCTGGAGAATTACCAGTCGCGATCCACCATTGTCAATCCGAAGATTACAAACATTGATGTTTTCTCGATTGTTTCCGATGAGACTGCAGCTTATGTTAACTTCCTTCAAATCTCACACGGATCAATCATCCGTTCGCATACTTTAGAAATGAAGAAAAAGCTGGAGGAGACGGATGAAGAATTATTAGAACTTGCCATTATCGAATTACGCGAACGCTTCCAGTTATTGTCTAAAGAAATCATCGTTCCGTTTGAAATTGATTTGGGTGAAAACATCAAAACTACCGTTCCTCAATTAGGAGACAAAAAACAAATATTAGAGCTATCCATCCGAAATGCAAAATTCTACCGAATTGAACAGCTCAAACAATTGCAGATCGTAGATCCTGACCGACACACTAATCGAATCATGGCACAAATGCAAAAAGACCTGCGATTACCTGTTGAACCCCGTCACATTGAGTGTTTTGACAACTCGAATATCCAGGGAACAAATCCGGTAGCCGCCTGTGTGGTTTTTAAAGACGGGAAGCCAAGTAAAAAAGATTATCGCCATTTTAACGTTAAAACCGTTGAAGGCCCAGACGATTTTGCTTCGATGACCGAAATTGTATACCGTCGCTACAAAAGATTACTGGACGAAAATGAACCATTGCCACAATTAATTATCATTGATGGTGGAAAAGGACAGCTCTCTGCAGCATTAAAAAGTATCGACGCTCTTGAACTTCGCGGCAAAATTGCGATCATCGGAATTGCAAAACGTCTTGAAGAATTGTTTTACCCGGGAGATTCAATTCCGTTGTATCTCGATAAAAAATCCGAAACATTAAAAGTGATTCAGCAGCTGCGAAATGAAGCGCACCGATTCGGGATCACTTTTCACAGAGACAAACGAAGCAAAGCTGCACTGAACTCGTCTGTAGAAAGCATACCCGGTATTGGCGAAAAAACAATGCTTACGTTAATACAACATTTTAAAAGTGTTAAAAGATTAAAACTGGCAACCGAAAAAGAAATATCTGATGTAATAGGAGTATCAAAAGCCAAAAAAATTGTCGACTTTTACAAAACCAACTAGTTATCTTTATGCCTACAGATCAACTGCTTTACAAAAATACCACATTAGAACGTTTCTTTTCTCCACTAGAAAAAGACGCTTCTAGAGTCATTCCGTTTTTTCAGAAAACAAAAGCCTTTTGTATTTCGCAGTTCTCTATTTCAATCTCCAGTGCAACTCTATTCTTCTTTTTGCTATTGCTGATCAATTCGCAAAAAACATTTTCGCAGGAACAGAAAAAGGACACTATTAAAAGGCCTAAAATCGGATTGGTTTTAAGTGGTGGCGGTGCCAAAGGATTCGCCCATATTGGAGTTTTAAAAGTTCTGGAAGAAGCCGGAATTAAAATCGACTATATTGGCGGTACCAGTATGGGGTCTATAATCGGCGGACTTTACGCTTCCGGTTACAATGCCTCCCAAATCGACTCTATCTTCAAGAAAACCAACTTTGATGAACTCATCAACGATTACATTCCGCGATCGTCCAAAAATTTTTATGGCAAAAAAAATGATGAGTTGTATGCCGTTGTGTTGCCTTTCAGTAAATTCAGAATCGGGATTCCGGAAGCCCTGTCAAAAGGAATGTACAATTACAATTTGTTAAGCGATCTTACCCGAAATGTACGTCATGTACGTGATTTCAATCAGCTTCCAACTCCTTTTCTATGTATTGGAACGAACATTGAAACCGGAGAAGAAGTTTTGCTAAACAAAGGAAATCTCGTTCAGGCGATGATGGCAAGTTCAGCATTCCCCTCCCTCTTCACCCCTGTTGAAATCGACGGAAATTTATTGGTAGATGGAGGTGTGGTCAACAACTATCCCATAAAAGAAGTTCGTAATTTGGGCGCTGATATTATCATTGGTGTCGATGTTCAGGATGATCTTATGAATCGTAAAAACCTAAAAAACGCCACCAAGATACTCGTACAAATTACCAATCTGCAGTCTATTGATAAAATGAAAAGCAAAATCAAGGATACCGATGTTTATATCAAACCGGACATTCGTGATTATGGTGTCATTTCATTTGACAAAGGAGAAGAAATTATCCGAAAAGGAGAAGAAGCAGCTTTTGCGGTCTATGAAAGAATCAAATCTTTAACCGATGAAGCTCATTTTTATAAAAAACCCAAATTAAAAATCGCAAGTGATACACTACAGATCAAAGAAATAAACAGTGAAAATCTTGAGAATTACACGAAAGAATACATTCGTGGAAAGCTGCGTTTTAAACCCGGAAGTACTATAACCTATAACGATCTTAAAAGAGGAATCAATAACCTGAATGCTACCCAGAACTTCAGTACCATTTCCTATTGCCTGCAACCGGATGACCAACAGGACGATCTTGATATAGTTTTAAAAGAAAATCCCACTCAGACTTTTTTAAAACTAGGTCTGCACTATGACGGACTCTACAAAAGTGGAATTCTGCTCAATCTTACCCACAAAAAGACCTTTTTAAAAAATGATGTTACCTCGCTTGACGTTATTTTGGGAGATAACTTCAGGTACGACTTCAACTATTATATAGAAAACGGTTTTAATATCAGTTTTGGATTTCAGTCCCGTCTAAATCAATTCAATCGAAATGTCACTACTAGTATTAATACCTTAACGGCGCAGAATCCAAATGTAAATCTGATTAATGTTGACTTTTTAGACATTACCAATCAGGCCTATTTTCAAACCATCTTTGTACAAAAATTTTTAATGGGTGGAGGCTTTGAGTACAAATACTTAAAAATAGACTCTCCAACACTTACCAACACAGTAAACACTATCGAAAAGAGCAGCTATCTTAGTCTTTTTGGTTATTTAAAATACGATTCATTCGACAGTAAAAGTTTCCCTCGCTCCGGCTTGTACTTCTCTACCGATTTACAAACCTACTTAGCGTCATCTGATTATACGCGACAATTTAAACCTTTCTCGATTGCAAAGGCCGAAATTTCTTTTGTAAAAACGTTTTTTAGAAAAGCAACTATCAAAATTGATGCCGACGCGGGGTTTAACATTGGCAGCGACAGTGTTCCGTTTTTCGACTTTATACTCGGAGGATACGGCTATAGCAAAATCAACAACTTCAATTATTTTTATGGATACGATTTTCTAAGTATAGCCGGAAACAGTTTTATAAAAACGGGAATTACTCTCGATTATGAAATTTTCAAAAAGAATCACGTAAATCTTTCTGCTAACTTTGCCAACTTGGGAGATGATATTTTCACGAAGGTTGACTGGATTTCAATGCCAAAATATACCGGATATGCTGTTGGTTACGGATTGGAAACCATCATTGGTCCAATCGAGATTAAACAATCCTGGTCTCCTGAAATGTCTAAAAGCTACACTTGGTTCAGTATTGGGTTTTTATTTTAGCATTAAAGCGAAGAATAGTTCAACAAAATGGTGCTATTTTTTTACCTTTTAAAAATTATATCAAAAAAAATTAAAATAAATCACGTTTATAAATGATATAATTTATAATTTTACTGAGCAAAAATTACGACATTTGTTATAATGAAAACAAAATGGACAGGTTTATTAGAGTATCTTCAATTCCTCATCAAGAGAAATCCTGAGTGAAGCTATCGAATTGAGATAATTAGTCAATTTTAAGAAATTGAGCTGGTTATCTGTTCACACAATTCAAATTTTCAAATTATCTAATTTTAAAATTATCTAATAGAAAAGCCATGCCATTATATCACAAACTTGGAGACTTCCCTCAAAAGAGACACACACAATTCGAAAAACCTAACGGAGGTTTTTACTACGAACAATTATTCGGAACCGAAGGTTTTCATGGACACTCGTCATTATCGTATCATGTTCACAGACCTACTCAGGTAAAAGAAATTTTAAATTCCTATTCCGTTGAGCCAAAAATTGCCATCGGAAAAAATATAAAATCATTACTTTTTAAAGGTTTTGAATTAAAACCTGAAAATGATTTTCTGGACAGCCGTAAAGCCATGATGGTTAATAAAGACTGTATCATTGGACTGGCAGCTCCTAAAGAATCACTTCGAAATTATTTCTACAAAAATGCCGATGCTGATGAAATGCTTTTCATCCACAAAGGAAAAGGAAAATTAAGAACCATGTTGGGTAACATTCCATTTGAATATGGCGATTACCTGATTATTCCACGAGGCATTATTTACCAAATCGAATTCGAGACCGAAGAAAACCGACTTTTTTATGTCGAATCCTACTCTCCTTTTTACACTCCAAAACGTTACAAAAACCAATCCGGACAACATTTAGAGCATTCGCCATTTTGCGAACGCGACTTTATTTTGCCAAGTGAATTGGAAACACATGACGAAAAAGGTGATTTTTTAATTAAAATCAAAAAAGAAGGCATGATTCACGAAGTGGTTTATGCTACACATCCATTTGATGTTGTGGGCTGGGACGGTTACAATTTCCCATACGGATTCTCGATTCATAATTTTGAACCTATAACGGGACGTGTTCACCAACCACCTCCGGTACACCAAACATTCGAAACGGCCACTTTTGTCGTTTGTTCTTTCTGCCCAAGACTTTACGATTATCATCCGAAAGCAATTCCGGCACCATACAATCATAGTAATATAGATTCTGATGAAGTTTTATATTATGTAGATGGTGACTTCATGAGCCGTAACAATATTGAGCAGGGTCATATCACTTTACACCCAAAAGGAATCCCACACGGTCCAGCGCCAGGCGCAATGGAACGCAGCATTGGCCACACAGAAACACAGGAATTAGCCGTTATGGTTGATACTTTCCGTCCGCTTATGGTTACAGAAGAAGCCATGGGACTTGACGACGGTCAGTATTACAAATCCTGGTGTGAGTAATTTCACTTTCAATCTAACCGCAAAGTCCGCAAGGATTTTACGCTAAGATTCCTATTCCAACTTTGCGAACCTTGCAATTTGCCTTTGCGCACATTGCGGTAAAAAAACATTCAAAAAAAATAACTCTTTCGGCTAAACAAATTAACGTTTAACCGATTAAACAAATAAACACCATGAGTAAAGAAGTAAAATCAGTAGAATACGGATTGGAAAAAATCTTCGAAGGAGCACAGGATTTTCTTCCGTTATTAGGAACCGACTATGTAGAATTCTATGTCGGGAATGCAAAACAATCGGCACATTATTACAAAACAGCTTTCGGATATCAGTCATTAGCTTATGCCGGATTAGAAACCGGAGTAAAAGACAAAGCTTCTTATGTTTTAAAACAAGACAAAATCAGAATTGTTCTAACAACTCCGTTAACACAGGATTCACCAATTCACGAACACCTTAAAAAACATGGTGACGGTGTAAAAGTAGCCGCTCTTTGGGTAGAAGATGCCAGAAGTGCTTATGAGGAAACTATAAAACGTGGTGCCCGCTCTTTTATGGAACCAACAGTTGAATCGGACGAATTTGGAGAAGTGGTTCGTTCCGGAATTTACACTTACGGAGAGACAGTTCACATTTTTGTGGAAAGAAAAAACTACAATGGTATTTTCCTTCCGGGGTATCAGGAATGGAAATCGGATTACAATCCGGAGCCAACCGGTTTAAAATACATCGACCACATGGTTGGAAATGTAGGCTGGAACGAAATGAATATTTGGGTAAAATTCTACGAAGAAGTAATGGGATTCGTCAATTTCTTATCGTTCGATGACAAACAGATTACCACAGAATACTCAGCATTGATGAGTAAAGTAATGTCAAACGGAAACGGAAGAATTAAATTCCCTATTAACGAACCTGCAGAAGGAAAGAAAAAATCACAAATTGAAGAGTATTTAGATTTCTATGGTGGTCCCGGAATTCAGCACATAGCCATTGCTACAGATGACATCATCAAAACGGTATCCCAATTGAGAGCACGAGGTGTTGAATTTTTATCTCCTCCTCCTCATACATACTATGAAGCGATTCCTGAGAGATTGGGCGTACACATGGACATGATGAAAGAAGACATTAACGAAATCGAAAAACTAGCCATCATGGTCGATGCAGACGAAGACGGTTACTTGTTACAAATATTTACGAAGCCTGTTCAGGACCGACCAACACTATTTTTCGAAATTATACAAAGAATGGGGGCAAAAGGATTCGGTGCAGGAAACTTTAAAGCTCTTTTTGAGTCAATCGAAAGAGAACAGGAATTGAGAGGAACGCTGTAAAAATGCATTTTTTTTACATTATGCAAAAAAATTCTCTGTAAAACGATGGTTTTTATGCAAATGTTATGTTAAACTCACTTTTTAACATTTATTTTTTGAACTTTGTATCTATCTTTGCACTCGCAAATCAGGAAGGGGTGGTTTCCTTCCGAATTGATATAAATTTCATAATTTATAGTTTTTTGGTTAGTTAATAGCATAAAAACTCCGTCATTCCTTGACGGAGTTTTTTTGTTTTGATACATTTGGAATAAAATTTGCATTTATATACCTTTAATAGTGAAATGTAAAAAATGTACTATGAAAAAAATAGTCCTGCTCATATTAGTTCTTACGACCTTAGGTTTTGACACTCAAAAAGAAGATGCTTTCGACACCGGAGAATATTTCAAATTCAGAATTCATTACGGAATTATAAACGCCGGTTACGCTACTCTCGAAATTAAAGACGCGACAATCAACAATAAAAAAGTATTTCATGCCGTAGGAAAAGGATATACAACCGGAATGTCGAAATTTTTCTTTAAAGTAGAAGATCTTTATGAAAGTTATTTTGACAAGCAAAACGGAGATCCTTATCGCTACGTTCGAAAAATAAACGAAGGAGGTTACACCAAAAATCAGGAAGGCTTTTTCGACCAGTCTGAGAAAAAAGTTTTAGTAAAAGATTATAAGCGCAAAACAGAAAAAACAATCGTAATTACAGACAATGTTCAGGATATCATCTCTTCCTTTTATTATTTGAGAAACCATCCAAACATTGACAAACTCAAATCAGGCGAAGCCATCACCATTGATATGTTTTTTGATGATGAAATCACAAAATTTAAGTTAAAATATGTAGGCCGACAGGATATTACAACTAAATTTGGCACCGTTTCTTCCATGGTTTTCAAACCACTGGTGCAAACGGGGAGGGTTTTCAAAGAGAAAGAAAGCGTAACCCTTTGGATTACAGACGACGAAAACAAAGTTCCGATACGCATAAAAGCAGATTTGGCTGTTGGATCACTTAAAGCCGACCTTGACGAATATAAAGGATTAAAAAATCCATTTAAAGCAAAAAAATAATGAACCCTACTGATCATTCAGAATCAATTTTAAAAGAAATTGACCTTAAATTCCAAGCCATAAATCAAAAAACTGATGTACATTTAGAAGGATTACTTTGGTCAAAACCTATCACCTACTGGGACTACATTCAAACCGATGCCCTGTTAAGTTTGCAAACCCAACGCACTACGCTTCCTGATGAGATGGTTTTCATCATGTACCATCAGGTAAACGAATTGATCTTTAAAATGATTTTGTGGGAAATTGACCAAATCGCTGACACACAAAACATTCAGGTTGCCTTTTTCAGTGAAAGATTATCAAGAATCACACGATACTTTGACATGCTGACCAATTCGTTTAGCATCATGGAAAACGGAATGGAAGTTGATCAATACATGAAATTCAGAAATACACTTACTCCTGCCAGTGGCTTTCAAAGTGCACAATATCGATTAATCGAATTTGCATCAACCGATGTGATCAATTTAACCGATCGTAGATACAAACCAAACTTTGACGAAAATACTCCGTTAGAAACCAGTTTCGAACATTTATATTGGCAGGCTGCGGGAAAAGACTACCAAACCGGAGAAAAATCATATTTGCTTCAGGAATTTGAAAACAAGTATAAAGATCAGTTCTTAAGACAAATGTCAACTTTTAAATCAAAAAACATCTGGCAGAAATTTACTCAGCTACCTTTAGATGACCAACAAAATCAAGAATTAATTGATGCAATGCGTCATTATGACAAAACGGTAAACATCACCTGGGTAATGCAGCATCTGAACACTGCAAGAAAATACATACTGGAAAGCGGAAAAGGAAACGGAGAAGCTACCGGAGGAAGTGACTGGCAAAAATATATGCACCCAAAATACCAAAGACGCATCTTTTTTCCTAAATTGTGGACCGAAGAAGAATTGTCCAATTGGGGAAATGAAACAACCAATTAATTTCCTAAAAAAATTTAAAAGTTTGAAAAAAGCATTCGTAATCATAATCGTTTTATTCTCAATATTTTCATGCAATAAAACTGCCGAAAAAGTTGAAACTAAAATCTCTAAGCCAAAAACTAAAAAAGTAGAATTTGGTTTTAATTACGCTGATTTCAATGTTATTCACGATACTATTAAAAAAGGAGATTCCTTTGGATCCATCATTCAGAGTCAGAATATTGGAGACAAAAAAGTCTATGATGTTGTAGAACAGATTAAAGATTCTTTTAATGTAAGAACCATTCGCTACAACAAACCTTATACGATACTTCGTTCAAAAAACAAAACAAACAAGTTACAGGTTTTTATATATCAGCCGGACCCGCTGACTTATTATGTCATAGATTTAAGAGACAGCATTGCAAAAGCCAGCAAAAAAATAAAACCTGTCACTTTAAAACGTAAAATTATCGGAGGAGTTCTAAAAAGCTCATTATCCGAAACTCTGGGTAACGAAAGCGTGGAAGCCGCTCTTGCCAGCAGAATTACCAAAGTTTTTTCATGGTCGATTGACTTCTTCAAACTAAAAAAGGGAGATCGTTATGGATTAATTTTCACGGAACGTTTTATTAACGGCAAAACCTACGATGGCGTTGAAGATCTCGAAGCAGCCTTCTTTGAATATAAAGGAAAAATCATTTATGCCTTCCCATTTGAAAAAGATACCACTTCAGGAAAGATAGAATACTATGACGATCAGGGAAAAACGTTGAAAAACTTTTTCTTAAAAACCCCGATTAAATTCAGCCGAATCACTTCGAGATTTACTGCGAACCGCTTCCACCCGGTACAACATACCTGGAAAGCTCATAAAGGAACGGATTATGCCGCCCCAACCGGAACACCAATTTCAACAACTGCTTCGGGAGTTGTAGAAGCAACAGGATACACCGCTGGAAACGGAAACTTTGTAAAAGTAAAACACAACGGAACTTATTCTACTCAATATTTACACATGTCCCGAATTTTAGTTCGACGCGGTCAGCGTGTGACACAGGGACAAACCATTGGATTAGTTGGCAGCACCGGTCTTGCGACAGGGCCTCACGTTTGCTATCGTTTCTGGAAAAATGGCGTTCAGGTAGATGCTTTAAGACTTAACTTACCAACAGGAGAATCTCTAACCGGAAATTACAAAACGCGTTTCTTTCAGCAAATTGAACCTTTGAAAAGAGAACTGGACAGTATTGGGAATCTATAAAAATCTGTTTTTATCCTTAATATAGAAACAAACATGAAAAATAAACGCATTAAAGATATTCTTGATGAAACTTTTTCAGATTTAAAACTATTCTACAGAGACACCACTTTAGACGATAATTTACTTGCCGTTTATCAGGTTGGACAAGTATTAAAAGAAAAAGACTTTACGGACATGTCCTTTATTGGTATATAATCGCAAAAATGAAATGTACCGTTTTTTTATATAAAATGTACATTTTCTGAGCAAAAACACAAAAGCCTGCACGAATAACGTACAGGCTTTTTGTTACTGTTTAAACACTATTTAACCAACGTTTAAATTATGAAGTTCTGAACTCCGTTAGATTTTACATTGATTTTATCATATTGCGCTGCTAAAACTTGCGTGTTTGATGCGTTTATCAATTGGCTTCCGTTTCCTTTCACCGTTACACTATTTGCCGAAGCGTCAGTTTTGATAACTGTCACTTCGTAACCGTTGCTGCTCAAAGCTGTAGGCAGCGTAATTGTAAACGCTGCGGTAGTCGCATCTGCGAAAATCAACAGGCAGTTGTTGTTTGGAAAATCATTTAACACAATTGTGTAGTCTGCCGTTTTGGTCAAATAGTTATTTTTCTTTGCATTTAAGTTCAGACCAGACTTATCAATGTTGTTATTGATTGAGCCATACGAGCCGTTTCCATTATTAAAAGCAGAATCAGCAAGTAAGATAGTCTTATCTGTAAAATTGTTGTACTTAACCTTTAACAGTTGTACCGGAGCTGCTGTATCAAAGCTACTTTTTTCACCATTTAAAAAAACATATCCATCTGCTGAAACTGTGTTATCATCTGTAACCGATGTCGCGAGGGCTACACTTTCCTCAGTTGCTAAGGTTTGGCAATCCAATCTAACCAACGATTTACCGTATATTGTTGTTATTAGTAATTTATTGTTAAATATTCCTATCCAGTGTGGTACAGCGAATGAACCACCACCAACTATAGTATTAATCGTTATACCGGTGCGTTCTCTCTTAATATTCCCCTGTAGATCATAAACTCTTACTGAGATATTAGTAGCATTCTGAAAAAATGGTATGTACAACTCGTCGTTATATATCAGAAAAGGAATGCCCGGAGCGGTTCTGTAACTTGTACTTGAAGTTTGAGAAAATACCTGGCGATAACGTGTCAAATCATCCGAAATCTCAATAAATTTTGATGGTTGATAATAGGCGGTTGCCACTAAAATGTAAAGTTTATCTTTATAACCAACAATGTCAGTAGTAAGACCGTCAAACTCTGCTGTTGCAGGCATGGTAAGCGTTCTAACATCTGTAAAGTCGTAAGGATTTATTTTTGTTATTTTGGTCACCGTTGTAATTGTTGCTGCGTAGAGAAATCCGTTGTGACATATTAATCCGTGAATTTGTCCGGAAAGTTCAATAGCGTTCGATTTCTCCCATACAAGTATATTATCTCTTAACCTACAGTTCACTAAACGCATTATAAAAGTTGTCAAGCTACCATCGGGTGAATAGTTTCCAACAATAAACAAATCATTACCATTTCGAACTATTTCGTTTGTGTTTACGATAGTTGTTGTTGGAAGAACCGACTGCAAATCTACTTCCCGAAACTGATCAGAAAAATATAAAAGTTTAGAACTTGCAATTAAAGTGGTGACATAAAACCCTTCAGGAATTGGTCGCGCCTCTAAATCCAACAAACGATTATTTATCATTTTTCCCATTTCAGCCGTCAACGCTTTCAATGTACCACCTGTAACCAAGTCATTGACTAATAAAGTATCAATATTTGCCTGTATAGACTTAATGTAATCAACGATTTCCTGTAACTGATCCAAATTGACATCATCGGAAGAAAGTAGGTTATTAATGGCGTTTATTTGCCCTTGAATGCTACTTGTAGCATCAAGGTAGTTTTCCGCTTTAAATACTGCCAGTAACGCGTTTACACTCTCATTGAAATTCGAAATTGTACTGCTGAGCTGTGTACCGGTATGTGATGCTCTATCCTTTGCTTGTACTAAACTATTTTGAACCCAATCAAAATCTGCCTTATCATCCAGTATCTCCTGTAAATTCTCGATTTTATTAGCCGGAATCTTTTCTTCTTTCCACCATATAGAATCGAAAAACTGGTAGAACTGCGATTCTGTTGGTTTTAAACCGGTCTTAAACCATTGTTTTACTGTTTCTTTAAGTGCCATTTTTATAAAGGTATTAATGCATAATGGAGCCACAATTTTTGAAATCTTCCCCCTGCTTGTTCGGTAAGTACCAGTTTAAAAGAAGTTCTGGTATGTTCTCGCGTTTGAAAGTAAACATTAGCGTCCTGAGTAAAGTCGCTATTAGTTCCGACTAAACCGCCACTTACTATATAGTCAGCGGTACCAACATCAGAAAAGGTCACAGTCAGCAAATCTTCATCAAAAACATCACCAATGTCATACTTATCTTTGTGCAAAAAGGGATTCGAAATATTTGGTTTATTCTTGATAAAACTATTACTGCCATTGTTTGCCTCGTTCCAATCCGCTTGTACATTTTTTTGAGCCCCCGTTTCAATGGTTGCCATTTTTGTTGCAACAATGGCGAAAGCATTAGCCAAAGAATCAAATGCAGTCTGATCTGCTTTTCCTGCAAGTCCTGCTACAATATCTTTAGTTGGAAAGCCTGGCTTAAAGTCTGACCAATTCATCGCGTCAATGCCTGTTCCAAAAGTCACATAACGAGTTTTAACAGCAGGGTAAGAGTTGTTGTTTTTATAAATTAAGTTGGTCGTTTCTTCTTTAATAATCACTTTTGTTTGCGCCAAACCTCCGCGAAATTCGTACACTTCACCGTTAACATAAACTACCCCATTACTTACATCAGAACCGCTAACAGTACAACCTGAGATAATGGTTTTATCTCCAACAATATTTCCAAGTGCGTTGAAAATAGTATAAGCCGTTTGCATTCTGTCAAGTGATGCCTGATTTAAGGGATAACCATTGATAAGGGTAAAATCTTGCTTATTCATATTGTTTGTATTTTATAGAGTTTTCCGGCAAGTTTGTAAAACTCCAAAGTTGCTTTAATCTCATTTATTTTGTTCATTAAATCATTTGGGACATACACTACAAAGTCGACTATTTCCCCACCTTCTGTGAAATCTAAGTCGAGATACATCGTGTCCAGATAATAGTCTAAATTTTCTTCGGGTTGATAGATATAGTTCAAATTTGGTTCCGGAACTTCGTCTATATAAATACGTCTCAACTCAGAATCACATCTATCATTTAGTGCGCCTCTTAAATAACATCTCTGACCGTTGTAGCTAAGCTTTTTTAAGTTATCCTCTCGTATCCTTGACCACTTGTAATGCAGGCTTGCAATTGGAGTGATTAACGATCGCACATAACCAAACAAAACAGGCTTTCGTAAGAATGTTGGCAATAGCAACAAAATGAGTTTATCCCAATCTACCTTATACCACATAAGTAATATTATCAAAATTTAGAATTTTAAAGTATCCACTGTCAGGAACAATTTTAACCGTGATTGGTTGTGCGGGTTGATAAGTACCTGAACCAATATCGTATATTTGACTTTGTGCATTGAAAATATCCGGGATTTTTACGCCGTCAACTGCTTTAATTTTAGTTTCCAAATCAAACAAAACCAATTCCCCATTAAAAGGAAGTTCCTTCATATACTGAAGTATTGCTTCCTGAACTGGATAATTACCGTATAAAATGCTCATTCCTGTACTGTCTAAAACAAGGGGATCACAAAAAACTTTCATATTCAGTAGTAAAATATCTGCCGGATTATTAATCACGATGTATTTAACACCACAATCTGCAATCTCACGTACGTAAGCATCAAATGCCTGTTTTTGTGGCGGAGTAATTGGGGCTAATAGATCATTGCTTTCCGATGCTATTTTAATCAATAACTGACCGCCATTTTGGGTAACTGCGCTATACTTAATAATTTTTGAGGCTTCGATCTGTTCATCTGTAAAACCATTGTTGTCATATTTATCAGTATCAGTAATCAAATCAAAACCATACTGAAATGATAAAGCTTTTGTTCGATACCAGGAAGCGCGGTGGGGCATTTTGGTTTCAATTATTTCGAGCACTTCAACAACATTCTGATCAAACATTTTTTCGTGCAACTCAACCATTAAAGCAACAATTTCGAAAATAATATTCTCCAAACTCACAAGGGAGAACTCAGCTTCAAAAGATGTTCCTGGTGTGAAACCGTAAATACTCGATAAAGTTGAATTTGCCATAAAAGACATGGTCATTTCCGCTTTAATTTGTGATTTTGTTCGTGCCATTACTTATCTTACTATAAATGTTTTTTCAATCACCATTGCCCCAATGCCATCGTCTATGATTATTACTTCGAAATCTTTTTCTGTTACCATAGTAGCACATCTGTTTTTATTGTTAAACAAATCAGTGATTACTTTTAACTGTTTACCCGGATATTTTAGAGTATCACCAATTTTCAAGTTATCAGTTATTGATAAATTGTTTTCTAAGGACATTTCAAAAATATTGTCGATTGTACCTGTCATTTCAACTGTTTTATCCAGTAAACTTTGACCTTGATAAATACTACTTTCCATATTCAGCTTCAATTTTAAAAGGTTTGTTTTCAAAAAGATCAAGCTTTGTCACAATAAGATTGTCTTTTTTTAGATGTTCTCTGATTCGATGTCTAAAAACCAGATAATCTTCACTTAGAGCAATATCCTGAATACCCACACCAAGATCAGGTCTGAATTTCAACTCTCCCTGATGCGACATAAGCATTATTGCGATATTTTGCTCCAAAGTTTTACCGGTTACCAGACCGCGAACAATTTTGTTGTCTGTATTTCGAACAGGAACTATTTTTAAATCCATTACAGTTCCCTGGTCATTATTATCAATTAACTGAATGCCTCGATCTTTCATGATTAACTTATACCTCCGGTTCCGGTTCCAGTCTGAGCGAGTGCCGTACCCGTTGTTGAAACTGTAACTGTCACCGTTCCTGATTTAACAAATGTTTCAATTTCATCACTTAGACGGGTTGCAAACTCATCAATTGAATTTTCTTCTTTTGAAAGCATGTCGGTCATTAATGCTTTAATTGCTGTTTTTAATCCTGCTTTGTTTAATGCCATTTTAATTGCTGTTTAAAAGGGTTTTAAATTTGTTGTCCAATTCAATTAGTTTACCTTTTGTTGTTGGAGATATACTGCCGCTTCCGGCAGGTGTAACAATGATCGCGTTTTGAATTTCACTGATCAGAGAAGAAACCAATTTGCCTAAACTTTCACTACCATTTTTTAAAGTCAATTTCCCTTCAGTGGCATCAATTTTAAATTCAAAATTTCCTTTTTTGTATAACATGCTGTCAAAGTGATCAGCTTTCATTACAATGAGTCCTGAAAGCTCACCTGTTTGACTGATCAGTACTACAAACGAACCAATTTGAGGAACCATTAGAAAAACATCTTCACTCTCATTTATTGTCGCACATAGCCGTACATCATCAATAACAAGTCCGCTGTCCAACTTCACCGTACATGTTGTATTCTCAACTGATACTACTTCAGCAGTAAAAGGCAGATTTTGATTAACGCCTAAAGCATCACGTAACGCCTGTTTTATTTGTGCCGGTTTGTCCATTACTCTTCAGATTCTTGCAATAACTGTTTTGAGTTATCAGTCATGTACTTTGAAACATTTTTGTATGCTTCAGAAGTTGATTTGTTATCAAATCCACGAAATTTAACTCGTGCCGGATAAGCCGAAACTATTTTCTCTTTTTCTTCTTCAGAAACATTTATCACAATTGCCCATCCGAAAATGTGTAGAAACTGATTTACTAGTAATAGCAAACCTGTTTTTCTAAATTCTTCCCAAGTTTTTTCTGTTATCATACACTTAGTTTTACTCCTAACTTTACTGTTCTTTTAAAACCGCTTTCATTGATTGAGGTTGTAACGCCTACTGCGTAATATTTTCCGTCCTTTTCCGGGTAATCTTCGTCTTTTATTTTAACTGAATATGTTGGTTGTACAAATGGAATTGCCCAACCGTCAATACTTCCCTCGTACATATCTGCTGAACGTCTTATAAGCTCAGCATTTGCTATTTTCTTTAAATCAGCAGTACTGACAGAACCTACTTTTAAGGTGATCTTATCACCTCCGGTGGTACCAGTTGTATAACTTTCAATCTTCCCGGAAAGGTTTGTTTTCTCAACAGTAACCTCGACCTTTCGATCGATAGCCTTTTTATAGTCCAGGGCACTATTTTCAATGTTGCGTTGCATTGAGTAAATTGCTTCACCTCCTTTTTCAATATAGGGTGGGTGTATGTGCAGTTCTTTCTTTTCTGTATTGAAATAGATGTTTGCTTTTGTTTCTTCAGCAAGCTTTTTCAAAACATCGTATGCCGTTGCCTGGTGAATGGTAAATTTTTCATAGGTAATGTCATAATCACACATTAGTTTGTACGATGGATCAATCTGATCAATTAAAAGCTGCGCGAGCTTTGGCAGGGAGGTAGGTTTTAAAACGACATCCTTGACCGTTTTTCTAAATAGAAAAAGAGCATCTTCACAATTGATTTTTAAAGAATTGTCTTTGTTGGTAACATCTTCAACATATCCCACAAATTCAGTTCTTAAATCATCGTCATATCCTGCTTTTATGATTACTTCAGAACCGCGTTTCACCTCATTTCCAATATTGAATACCTGGTTCATGAAAGCTTCAGGAAGCGTGATAACTGCTTTGTCACTTAAATTATCAACACTACATTCAATGTCAATTGATTCGACTGTCTGAAGAGAATAAACTTTACCCTCTGTTTTAAATCTGATATTCCAATTAATCAAATACATTTAAAAATCTTCCGGTATTAAAAGTTCATAAGAATAATCACTAGTTAATTTTAACTCATAGGCTTGAACATTTTCGCCTTTGGTAAATGGAAAACTATAATCATCAACAACAATTTTATTAATACCTAACAACTCCAATGGATGACATGAAATGTGAATTTCTTTCGCATACTTTAAAAATTCAAACAATTTTACAAACTGCTCTCTTGGAAAGCAATCTTCCGGTTTTCCCTGCATAATGCTACCAATGAGTACCCCAGTTACTGTAATTTCAAAGTCTTTTCTGTTCCAACGTTCTTTTATTGTTCCGATCAGCTTGTCTCCCTGTTTGGCAACATTTCGTTTTATAATATTGTTTCCTGAACTGATATTAATCATCGGTTCATACGGGAAAAGCCATCTTTGACCATTTTCAGTGAATGAAAAACTTAGGGGAAAAAACTGCTTTTGTTCCTCAACACCATCATTAACTGTCCAGTTGCCTTCTGCATTTATTGCGTGTCCTGGCTTAATGGAAACGTTATTTGGATTATTCTTTACCGGGACAAAAGGAATAACCGGAAGAACCTTACTAGCTAAATCATTATTAATGATATTGGTGTTCTGAAGTAGGTTAACTGCGCGGCTTCCCATTAAAGACGCAAATAGTAAATCTTGATTGTCTAAAGTCATATTATCCTGTGGCACTTGCGGCCATTGCTAATGTTCTTAATATTTCATCGGCTACACCTTCGCCTGATTGTTTTGCCGTATCTTTTCCTCCGCTCACCGTATCGGCTTTAAGTCCAATTAACTGCTCAACTTTTATAGTGATGTAATTGTGCTTAGTTCCTCCGGTGGCAACCGCTTCATTATTCTTTTTCATGCTTTCACCTCCCTGACCGGTATTCTGACCACCTCCCAAGTTAGCTCCCGGAATACCTGGACTTGAAATACCGCCTTCTTCTTCCTCCTTGGGCTTCTTTTTCCACTTTACCGAATCAAAGGCAGCTTTAAATTCTCCTGCGGCCTGCTTTGTAGTGTTGTATGCTTTTTTGTAGCCATCAGCAATTGATTTTTTTCGGGCTTCAACCTGAGCGTTTAACTGCGAAATCTGAGCGTTATTTTCTGCCTTGTTTCCTAATCCAACGGCATTTTTAAATTTGTACCAGGCTATTTGTATTTTGTTGATCCCAATCATAAAACCGTTGATCATCAGATTAAAATTTGCCTTAATGGTTTGTATGTAGGCCAGAAACAATAATTTTGCTCCATTGATGGTATGTTTCCAGGCTTTTCCCCAACCTTCTGTTTTAGAGACCACCAACGCAATCACAGCAATTAAAGCAATAACACCCGCAACAATCAATACAATTGGGTTCATGGCCATAACAGCATTGAAAGCTGTTTGTACAGCAGTCCAGGCTGTAGTTGCTCCGGTCATAATTGTAGTCCATAGTGCCTGCAACTTTGTGGCACTAGTCACTACTGATAGAACTTTGCCGGCTCCTGAAATCAGCGGCATTAGATTAGCAAAATCTTGTGCAGTCGTGCCTACTACATTGGCATAACCTAACCAACCGTTTGTGCCGTTAAACAACGAAATTTTAAAATCGTCGATTTGTGCCTGAAGTCTCTTGTTTTTTTCCAGTGGGCTTTCCATTATAATGGCAGCCTGTTCATAAGCAACATTTGTTCCGGTTACGGCGGTTGTCAATCGCTCTGCCTCAGTAATATTGGAGATCATTGCAATTGCGGCATTACTATTTTCCTTTCCGAATAATTTTGTAACCAATGCCTGGTCATTCATTATATTTCTTAAAGGTTTAATTCTATCAGCAAGCGAAAGAGAATTGTTTGTTAAGGTATTAATGTTTACACCTGCTGCCTTTAATTCTGCTTTTACATCTTTTGGTAAAAATCTTCCTTGTGCCAAAGTTGCCATTACGTTTCTAAGTGCAACACCGCCCTCAGCGCCTTTTTTACCGTTTTTATCCAACACCTGAATCCACGCGTTTGTTTCTTCAAAAGATACATTCGCTGTTTTGGCTGCCAATCCGGATTGCTCTAAAGCTTGCGCAATTTGTGGAAGCTCGGCAGAACCTTCTTTGGCCGAAGCTGCCATCACATTGTTCATTTTACCCATTTCCTTAGCGGCCTTTATTGGGTCTTCAAGGGAAACCTGGTACTGATTCATAGCAGTTGTAAGAACGTTTGTAGCGGCTACGGCATCACCTCCCATAAGTTTAGAAGTGACAGAAGTCTCTTTACCCATTGCTTTTAAAGCCTTTGGAACTTTACCAATTTCAGGAGATAATTGTGATAGAATTAATTTGTATGATTCTGCGGATTCGGCAGCATCACCCCCAAAAGTTTTAGCATTTTGACGGGCATAACCTTCTATTTCTTTTAGTTTTGCTCCGGCCACTCCCGTAATAGCCTGTAAATCGTACATGCTCGTGCTCAGCTTCATTCCTGGTTCATTGAAGCTGGTAATTCCAGCCGCAGCGGAATTCACGTTATTAATGAAGGATTCCAGTGTTATGGAATTGAGTTTCTTTTGAATTTTATCAACTTCCTTTTGAACTTTATTCGAAAAGCTAGTAAATCGGGCAGCGGCCTTATCAACATTACTGTTGATTTGAATCATGTAGCTTAAAGTGTTGCTCATTGTAATTGATTGTATTCAGATTTTCGGATGTAAATTAGTTCGGCGTATCTTGATGCCCATTCATGATCTGTCAAGTCATCAGGATTAAGACCCATATAGTATCTTAATTGGGCGTTCGCTATTCTGAGCCAGTCATTTTTGTCGACTGCTAATGACTCTACAACTTTTCCAACTCAAACTCTTCAAAGGAGCAGATTGTATCGAGCTGCGGACAAATACCTAAAAACAAAGTATCGTTAGTTTTTATTTCTTCGTCACCAAATAGCCAACATGAGTTTAAAATGTGTTCGTTGAATTTTAACGGATCAGTTGTTCCTACTGTTGAAGCGTAGCTTAATTCTTGACGTGTTGGTTTACGCAAGTAGCATATTTTATCTGCCGCTTTGCTTTTAAGTCCATATACATAAATATGTTCTTTCTTCCATTCGGATATTTGTTCTGGTGTAGCTGTTTTCATTTATTTTTTGTGTTTTAAAACAACACTCCCGAAGGAGTGTTCTAATTAAGATTGCTTTTTGATTGCCAGGGCTATAAACGGAATTGTGACCTCCATAAATTTGTCACCCTGCTTCAATTCTTTTGGGGCTTCAGTAAAAGAAATACCAACGATTCTGTCGGTTATCATAGCACTTCCGGTAGAGGGATCACCGTAAGAAACAACACCATCAAGATTCAACCCCAAAATAGATCCGTTGCCGGCTTTCTCGAGTGCGATTACTTCTGATTGTAAAATTGTGATCTCACCCTCTACAGTTACATTTCCAGTCTGGATGCTGTGCGCATTTCGACCTTTACCAAAAATGGCTTCTTTCTCTGCCTTTTCGGTATATTTAATACCGCGAAAACCTGTGATATCGCGGCCACCTAAAACGAGCGTTAAGTCTGCCCATTCGTATTCTCTCGATGTGAAACTCATAATTATTGACCTGTATTAAATCCGATTGTAAATTGTAAGAATCTGCCATATCCATGTGGACGAACTCTGATTCTTCCTTTGATTGTTGAATCCTGGGCGATGTTATTGGTTACATCGATGATACATTCAACACCTGTATCATTGGCAATTGTAACATCTGCCGAAAGTTCTCCCTTAGAAGTCATTTGCTGTACAATTACCCTCTCTACTTCCGCTTCAAGTGCCTTTGCATAAGCGGCCTGTATTTTACCTTCGTTTGTCAGTGGAACCGTATCCAGGATAAAATCAGTTAATGCTTGATTGGCCAAAACATAAGCTTTGTCAATTACACGTCTTCGCGTAAGAAAATGATAATCGTCAGATACTTCTGTTGCAAGCATATCATCTACAAAAAAGTAACCGCTCTTTCCTGTGTGAGTGGTTGGAGTGATGAAACCTTTATCATAAATAGCGTCAATGTTTGCCTGTTCAACAGGTGTATCAACAATGTAAAATTCTAATGGTTTTAAAGCACCATCGCGAACGCGACCTACATTTATATGAACCTGATTACTCGCAATTCTGCCCGCTAAAACACCTACTGCGGCACCTTTGGAAGCGGTTATTCCGGTTCTTTTTTCTGTATCTCCAATCAGCACAGCAACCCTGTTAAAAGTGGTGTCCGTGAAACCTACCAGATCAGCCACAACACCTGTAAAATTGTAAGCTTCAATGATAAATACAACAGGTTGTGTTTTCTCAACTGTAAATTCCTCAGCAATTGCCTGAGCTGCTGCGAGTGTCGCAGGAAATCCTTGTCTTAATCCTCCGGTTGTTACCGTTTCGGCCACCGATGGTGCATATTTTAAAACAACAAAACGGATTCGTCTGTTTGAAGCTGTTAAAACCTCTCTACTGACCGTTACCAACTCATCGAGTGTTTTCGTTTTAGCCACTCCATAAAGCCAAAGTTCGCTGCCGTTTCCTGCTTCAGCGTAAAACTCTTTTATAGTTTTGTGTAGTTCATAGTTTCCTGCAACTGTTGGAATTATGCCTAAAGTTTCTGCCTCTTCCAAAGAATAGACAGTATATGCTTTGCCTAGGGCAAAGCTTCCATTTGCAACGGCACTGGAAACAATTACACAAATGCCGTCAGGACTTGTGGCTACTGTTCCTATATTGCCGTTTTCAAATGATATGTTTACACCTGGTTTTGCCATTATTTACCTTTTTTTGCGTTGCTCTTTTTTTCGTCAGCAGATACTTCTTCAACTGAAGCTGCATTTATAACAGCCTGAGTCTCTTCAACAGAAAGAACCGGAATGTTATTTAGATCAATTTCACCACCAATTCCTTCAACCAAAATATTTTCAGAACCGTCTGCGTTTGCTGTAATTGGAGTTAAAGGCTCATTTGTAGCCTGACCAACTTTTTCACCGCTGAAATCAGCAACAATACTATCTAAGGGGGCATCTGAGTTTAAGAAGTTGCCTTCAGCTTCATTTTTAAACTGATCTGCTGAAAATGATTTCAGACCGTCAATTAATTTTTTACCTAAGTCACTTTCCGAAAAATCGTCTTGATCTTCGTCCAGATCGTCCAAAAGATTTTCATAGTCAGAGGGATTCACAACCAGTTCAACTGTCTTGTCTTGCAAGGTTTTTGCGTGATTCTTTGCGTCGCTCTCTTTGAAAAAAGATTGTCCGTCAGATGTCATGTGAACCTCTTTTAAATCCGGGTTCGATTCGAAAATTTCATGTTTTTTCATTATGTTGTTTTTTTTAAAGTATTTTTAATTTTTAGATAACCCAGAAGAGCCAATATTGCTACCAAAAGCCAAAATCCGCGTATCTGTTTTTCCTGCCATGAGGTAAGCTCATTTGTTACTACAGGAACTTCGACAGGAACTTCTTTGATCTCTTGCTTATTCTGTGTTATGTACGTTGATTTCCATTGGGCAAAAAGTTCCTGCGCTCTTACTTCACAGTCAACTTTGAGGAAGTTGTCGGCAATCCGAACCTTTGGGCTTTTTAGGTTGCGCCCTGGTTCGGCTCGCAAGACATCTTTTACTACTACCTTTCCATTAATACAATCTAACAAGGCGTTGTAACTGGAACTGTCTTTTTCAATTTTGAACACAGTATCATGTACCGTTTCAGTGATTGTTTTTTCTGTTGTTATCGTATTCTGCACCACTACTGGTTTTTTGCCTGCGCAAGAAACCAGGATCATGGTGAGAACAAAAAATAAACAACCAATTTTTATATTTTTCATGGTCTTATAAATCCTTTAATTTTTGATAATTCTCTAACTCTTCGACAAACTTCGTAACCTTCCCGGCTTCCTACATCGTTTGTGTTTCCTTCAATAGTGTGAATCTTTGTTCCGACTACTTTCTCTACAATACCGGTATGGCCTAAGCCTCCGCCATAATCAAGAATCATAATATCACCCGGTTGTGGTACCTTAACTCGTAGTAATGGTCTGGCGTTCCACATTGCCAGGACACCGCCTGTTTTTTGAAGTGTATTGCTAGTATTTAATTGTTTAGATGCTTCGACAGTACACCAGTAAACAAAAGCCATACACCAACTGTAACCTTTTCCAAGTCCTACGGACTTTAAATACTTTTCTACATCAGCACCGGCGTTACTGTTTTTAGGTACTTCCTGAACACCTATTTGCGTGATGGCAATCTGTAAAGTTTTTTCGGATAATTTGCTCATTAGCTTTTACCGTTTAGTTGTTTAAATTTTTTAAGTTCATCTGTTAGAAGTTCTATTTCCAACATCAACACCTTTATTTTTTCATCTCTTTCGTTTATGGTGTCAATTGCTTGATTAAGCCTTCTTGTTGCATCGTCTAATAGATTTCTATAAAAATCAGCTGATTTAATTTCGTTGTCTATTTCGGTACTTTTTCGACTAAAAAACCATGTAATTAAGGCTGCGAAAAAAGCTGTTAGAGTTGGGTATAAGAATTGATCCATAAGTGATTTTAAAAAGAAGGCTGCTGATTTCAACAGCCTTTAAAAATGAATTAAATAAGGTTTAAATGATCGCTCCCTGGTAACGTTCCATTACCGGAACTGCAATAAAATAATGACGAATATTATACTCGTTTTGTTGGGTACGTGGTGCCGTTTTTGCATCAGCAAAATATTGTCTTGTCATACCTGTTTTCTTTACAGTATTTTCAGGATGAAAAATAACAGAGGCAACTCTATCAGTTGCACCAGGAACTGCGCCCCACGCTTTTTTAACACCCGCAGCGGTATAGTAAGGATTGTCAATGTTTTGATACATTTCAAAACCTGCTAACATACCTTTGATTTGGCCAGATAAATAATCAGCTAATTTGTCAGCATATTTGTTTGAATTATCTTCTAACAAATCATTTTCATGATCTGATGACAACACTAATCTTCTACCTTTCTTTTTACATTTAGCACTATCCATTGCTCGTCTTGCAGTAATAAGATCTTTCCAAAGAAGCTTTCTTCTGCCTCCTGGTGTAACTTCGTCACCAGTGGCCTGAATCACAAATGTTTTCCCGGCAACAGTTGTTTGCGGTGCAAGTGAATGAATTGCTTTTGCGAATTTTGCTTCAGTAACATCATCACGATGTGATTTAGTTACAGAATCAATTTGCTTATAGCTAGAACCATTTGCCTGGTCATCAGTTAATGTGGTTACATTAGTTTGATATTTATCTAACTTTACTGTCATACTTGTATCATCATAATCGACTAAAGCAAGCGGATAGGCTGTATTATTAATTAATACACCTGGTCTAAAGGTTGTGATTGGGATATGAATTAAATTTGATTCAGATGCTGATCCGGAACCTACTTCAATTACTGAAGTTTCAATCTCTGGAATTCCATCTAACCACGGAGCTAACTGCTCATCTTGAAGCAAGGTTCTTACCCTTGATTCCCACATTTCTGGAAATGATGCTGGCATATTTTTTTATTTATTGATTAAACAGTTTTTTGTACGCTTCAGGGTTTTGCTCCTTGAAGCTTAATTTTTGCTCATGGCCAAGTTTCTCAAACTCATCCATCGTTTTAATTTCAGTGCCACCATTTCCTGTCTGTACATTAATTCCTGCACTGAAGTTTTGTTTTGTGGGAATTGAACCTATTACGGTATCAAGTGCACTTTCTGAAGCTATCCCCAGATTTACCATTTCTTCTTTTTGATCAGCCTTAAACTGTCCTTTTGTAATTGCCAAATCAACTTTTGTAGAGATTCTTAATTTGGCTTCGGCCTCCTGTTTTTCTTTTGCTGTTTTAGCAGCGAGTTTCAAGGAGTCGTTTTCAGTGGTTAACTTTTGAACCTGCTTAGCCAGTCCTAAAACTTTGGATTCTACTGTAGATGCGTCCAGACCATCAGCTGGCTGATCATCAAAACCCAAAGCCATAAGTGTGGCAATGCTTAAAACGATTTTTTTCATATTGTCTTGATTTAGATTTAATTCGGGATTTTTAATACCAGGAATAACAGAAAGTGATAGTTCTTGGATTTCCTTTTCATCCATTACTTTACCATCTGAGTGCATTAGACGTACAGCATTTGCATTACTTGGAACCGGAACAATTGAAACCTCTACCAATTCGCATTTGGTTAGAACTACTTTGTCATCGATTATTTTAAGGTTTTCGTGGTCAAAGATGATTCCCATTGAACAGGCATTGATATAACCACGTTCAACCTTTCCGGCAATAAGGGCAGTGTCACTGTCATCCGTATCGAAATCCGGCATTCCGTGTAAGAGTCCCTTGTCTTTTTTCACATCAAACCATTTTCCAATCACATTCCAGTTTGAGTTCCAATGATCTGAAAGCATCACCGGATTTTTTGTAAATCGCTTTAAATCGATTCCGGCAGTTAAAATTGAAAAACCATAAGTATTTTCAATTGTTTCGTCATTAAATACAAAAGGTTTAATTACTGGTTTTGGCATCTTTTTTCTTTTTTTATCCTGGCATTTTATCGCCTATTGAGATGACAAAGATTAGCGGGTTTTGTTTCTTAAAAAACTGATAGACAACTATCAAAACAACGGAGTTTGGACTGAGGACAAAGTTGTAAAGCAAGTAAACGCCTGTTTTTTTTAGAGTTGTCTGTTTTGGAGTTTTGACATAAATATTAAAGTATGGGAACTCGAAAACAGGTAGAAAAAGACCTCGCAAAAGTGCTTTTTGTGAACGATAATGTATCGCAGAAAGAAATTGCTGAGCGTTTAAAAGTCACTGAAAAAACAGTTGGTAAATGGGTAAAAGAAGGGGATTGGGAAAAACTAAAAATATCCTTACTTGTTACCAAAGACAAACAATTAACTAATTTGTATCACCAATTAGCAAATGCAACTGAAGAAATAAGAACACGCCCAATTGTTCGCGATATTCCTAACTTCATGTTAAAGCCTGTTAAACTGAAAGATAGTTCAGGTGACGAAAAATTAGAATATCCAAAGTTTGATCCTGAAGACTATCCTATTTTGATTGGGAATTTCCCCAACTCAAAAGATACTGATATTATTTCAAAGCTTACAACCGCTATAAAACGTTTGGAAACTGAAACTAATATTGGTGAAACAATATCAGTTGTTAAAAGTTTGATCATGTTTATAAGGCTTATTGATCCAAAATTTGCCAATCAATTAACGACCTATTGTGACGCTTTTGTAAAAGAAAAAATGAACGATGGCACTAAGTAGAAAAGACAAACTCCAGTTAACTGCCTGGGATGAATTTGTTACGAATCAATTTAGAGCAACTCCCATTGATCTGAATGAAACGGCAACTGAAAAGCTGAAAAGAATAGAAAAGTTAGAGGCTGACCATGAAGCATGGTACGAGTATTATTTTCCAAACTTTTACACCTCAAAACCCGCGCCATTTCATATTAAATCTTCAATAAGGGTTCATAACAATCCGGAATGGAACGAGGTTCGATCGTGGGCGCGTGATTTATCCAAGTCTGGTCGAACTATGATGGATGTTTTAAAACTAGTTCTTACTGGAAAAAAGAAAACTGTTATTCTAACATCCGCAACTTATGATGATGCAGCAAGGCTTTTAAATCCTTACAAAAAATGTCTTGAAGTCAATGATCGAATAAAAAATGATTATGGAGAACAGCAAGCGTTAAGCGGATGGGAAGAGGGTGATTTTACTACAAGAAAAGGCGTTTCTTTCAGGGCTGTTGGTGCCGGACAATCACCTCGTGGAACCCGTAATGATGCGGCACGACCGGATGTGATATTAATTGATGATATTGATACGGATCAGGACTGCCTGAACCCTGATATTATTGAAAAAAAATATGAATGGATTGTAAATGCATTGATTCCGACGCGTTCAATCTCCGTACCATTGCTAATAATAGCATGTGGAAATATTATTGCTAAGTATTGCTGTATTACAGAAATGGCCAAAAAAGCCAAAATACATGACATTGTAAACATTAGGGATGACAACGGACGTTCTACATGGCCTCAGAGAAATACTGAAGAACTCATAGATATTGCGCTCGAAAATATGACTTCAAGTGCTATTCAAAAGGAGTATTACAACAACCCGATTAAGGTCGGTAAAATATTTAAAAAAGTCAACTGGGCTAAGTGTCCGCCTTTAAAATCATGTGACCATGTTTTGGTTTATTCTGATCCTGCAACCAGTAACAAAAGTACGAAAGGCAGTTCACGAAAATTTACAGGTGTTATTGGTTACAAATCTGGAAACTTCTTCTTGTACAAAGTATGGTTGGATAATATGACACAGAGAACCTTTGTCGAAAACCTCTATCATGCACATGACTATGTAAAAGAAAGAAAGGTTGACACCTTTAAAAACTGGATTGAAAACAATAGTCTTCAGGATCCATTTTATCAACAGGTTTTAAAACCATTGATTAAGACTGTAGCCAGATTGCTTAGTAAATTTCCTTTGTTCATGTCATTAGACAAAAGAAGTAAAGGCGACAAATACACTCGTATTGAAGGAACCATAGAGCCGAAATACAAACAAGGTTGTATCTACTTCAATGTCGAAGAAAAAGACAATCCACACATGAAAAGAATGGAGGAAGAATTTGTAGGTGTTGATCCAAATTCCAAAATGATGGACGGACCTGATGGATTTGAAGGGGGTATCTGGATTATTGAAAATATTACAACTAAAGAAGTTACAGATCACCATGTTAGAAAAATTGACAACCGTAAATACTAAGTTATGTTTATAGATAAAGAAGATTTAGGCAGTACGATTTATGACTACCAGATCGACCAGATTACCGATGGTGATAATGGAAAAGTAGATCAAGCCTGTAATGCAGCAATTGAAGAGGCCAAAAGTTATCTAACCCCTAACCCGGATAATAAAAAATGGCTCGACGGTAGGTTATTGTATGATGTAGAAAACATCTTTAATAAAACTGGAAATGACCGGCATTCGCTAATTGTACGCCAATGTAGTACGATGGCAAAATGGTATTTAGCGGAGCTATGCAATGCTGATTTCATCTATGAAAAAGCAAAAGACAGGTATGATAGAGCTGTGTCCTGGTTTACAAAAGTAGCTGAAGGAAAAATAAACGTTTCATCACTGCCTCAGCTTGTACGTGACGACACAACAGCAGGCGATAAACAACCATTTGAAATGGGTTCAAGAACAAAATTTAATCACGACTATTAATTATGAGTATAAAAACACTTTGGAAAGAAGCCTTTGGAAAAAAGGTAACATCAACTGAATTGGCAGCAGGGAAAACTTCAGGTTCATCAGGTGGTCATATTTCAAAAATTATTCCCAAAACAGTATCACAGACCAGGCAAGATATAAAAAACTATGTTGATGCTCAGAATGCCGCACAGCTTGAGCAGGATCCTAAGTTTTATCCTATACATAATTTGTATGACAATATCCTACGCGATTTACATCTACAGTCACAGGTCAACAATAGAATGCTAAAATCATTATCCCGGGCATTTACAATTAAGAATGCTGACGGGACAACCAACGAAGAACTGACAACAGCCCTGCAAAATAAAGGATTTGTTTTTCAGATCAACAAAGCAATTTTAGAAACCATTTTCCGCCGGCATTCACTTGGAGAATTCGAGTATAAAATGGTAAACAATGAGCCAGTTTTAACTTTCGATACCATCGCCCGTCAAAACGTAGACCCGGTTAATGGATATATCTATTATGACTATACGGATGATAAAAAAGTAAAGTACAGGGAACAGAGAGAATATGGTTCCTGGCTTATTGAGTTTGGAGAAAAGAATACAACTCTTGGCTTACTTGATGGCTGCGTGCCAATGGTTTTGTTTAAACGTTTTGCGAACAGTTGTCACAGTGAACTATGTGAGATTTATGGTATTCCGCCTCGCGTGATGAAAACCAACACACAGGATGAGGTGATGGTTGAACGTGCCAAACAAATGATGGCTGATATGGGTACTGCGGCATATTTTATCATTGATGATTCAGAAACTTTTGAGTTCGCTAAAGGTGTTACTACAAATGGAGAAGTTTATACCACGCTTAAAAATTTCTGTAACAATGAAATGTCAATGGGTATTTCTGGAACCGTAGTTGGTCAGGACACCAAAAACGGATCAAACGGAAAGGAAAAAACTTCCATTGGTATTTTAGAAGATTTAGTTGATAGTGATCTTTCACTAATTGAGCAATGTTGGCGTGATACTGTTATACCTGCACTACAAGCTTTGGGAGTTTTACCGGCTGGTGTTATGTACAAATATGATGCAACTGAAGATTTAGACGCTTTGTGGAAAATGGTTGTTGAAGCTGCTAAGTTTTTAGAAATTGATCCGAAATGGATTGAACAAAAGTTCGGGATAAAAGTAATAGGAACTAAGAAAACAGAACCGGCAACACAGCTATCATTAAGCATGGGCGAAGGTTTTTTCGTTTAAGCCCTGATTATTTCAGGGCATTACATACCCGGTTAGATAACTTGTATAATTGCGGCTGTGATGATTGTGAGCGAAAAGCAACGGTTTTAAATTTAGGAGTTAGTGAAAAGTTTAAACAGCTTTTAAATGCCGGTGAAAAGGCATTTAAACACCTGCACAAAAGAGGAAACTACAGACCTGAAGATTTACAAACCGAAAAGCCATACCAAAAATTAATCCAGTCAACCTTTGACGTTTTTGATTTTGCTATAAAAGACAATGACATGCCCGAAGAAATGCGAAAAGCACTTCAGGACGATGCTTTTTTGTTCGGATCACTAAAAACCAATGCGCAACTTTTTGAAGCCTCTAAACTGTTGCTTACCAAAGAAGGTAATTTAAAACCTTTCTCTGAAGTAGTAAAAGAGTTTGATGATCTGAATGTAAAATACAATCAAAATTATCTCGAGGCTGAATATGAGTTTTCTGTAGCCAGTTCACAGGCAGCCGCACAATGGGCAAATCTGGCAACGGGATCAAGGTACAATTTACAATATCGTACCGCCAAAGATGAACGTGTAAGAGCTTCACATCAGACGTTGGATGATATTACGTTACCAAAAGATGATCCTTTTTGGAATTTTTTCTACCCCCCAAATGGATGGCGTTGCAGATGTGTGGCTATAGAGGTTCTGAAGGGAAAATATGAGGAAAGCGATTCTGAAAAAGCAAATGTAGCAGGGGAAAAAGCAACAACACAAGAGGGCAAAGATGGTAAAAACAGGTTAGAAATATTCCGGTTTAATCCTGGTGCACAAAAGGTAGTTTTCCCACCTGCACACCCATACGGAAAAGTTAAAGGAGCAAAAACAGTTAAAGACAATTTATGAATCCAAACGATTTTTTAAAGAATGTTTTGTCAGATGTCAAAGTTGACATCAGCGAAGAATTTGATCGAAACTTTGAAAGGAAATCTTTTTTCACTAAAAAATGGAGTGAAACCAAACTTCAAAACAGAAGAGGATCACTACTGGCCAGATCAGGAAAATTAAGAAGATCGATTATGTCTCCAAAACAAGATCCTAACTCCGTTACCTGGTCAAGTTCTTTGCCATACGCTACAATCCAAAATGATGGTGGTGAGATCACCGTCACTGAGAAAATGAAACGTTTCTTCTGGGCGATGTATTATAAATCTGCCGGCGCAATAACCAAAAAGAAGGATCGTGATGATAATGTAGTAATACGCGAAACAGCACGAAATAAGAAATTATCTGCTGAGGCTGAGCAATGGAAAAATTTAGCACTCATGAAAACAGGCTCTAAAATGAAAATTGAAAAACGTCAGTTCATCGGTGATCATCCTATCGTGAGAGAAAGGATTGAAGATATTGTCGCCTTAAACATGAAAGAACTGGAACAGTATTTTTATAACGAATTAAAACAAAAATGAAAGCATTCTTAGAAAATGTTCAGGCTAAAATGAGAAATGTATCTGAACTAAAAAGCATCGATGAAGATTGGGGACAATTGGACAGTTACAGTCCGAACCCTCCGGCAAAGTTTCCATGTGGTTTGATCGATATCACAAATTTAATTTTTTCCAATATTGGAAAGGACAACAACGCTAATCCTATCCACCGGCAGACTGGGGAAGGAACAATAACGTTTATAATTGCTGATTTGAAATTAAGTAATACCAGTTTTCATGCGCCACAATCGCAGAAAGATAATGCTTGGAAAATTTGGGAAATAATAGAAAAGATACACCAGGAGTTTCACGGATGGAGACCGGTTGAGTTATCCGGGGCTTTAATGCGAACCGGACTTCGAAGAATAAGACGCGATGACGGAATTCAGGAATATCAAGTTACTTACTCAATTGGATTTACAAATGTCTAATCGAATAAACGGGTTTGTGCTGCCTTAATCTGTTTTTGTTTTTCGATTGCCTCTTCAATTTCTCTCAATTCTGTAGTAACCGGAGTACATAAAATTTCATACAAAGTTGTACGTGAAATTGGATAAACAGGAGCAATGTAGTATTCCAGAATTTTTGTAGTGGGTGTGTAAGGGTGATCCTGGATGCTTTTTTGATACAATTCTTTAATAAGCTTGTAACGTAGTAATTTATTACGCTGAATCCCTAAACTTCTATTAATTGTTACTGACATGCAACAAAGATAAATAACTTACAAATTATAAGCAAACTAACTTTTTTGATTACAGTTTGCAACTAAATATAAAAAAGCGCTCAATTTCGAGCGCTTTTTTTACTTTGATACAAAAGTATATTTTGATCTAAAAGAATCACCGGCATAGAAGAAAAATTTATATCCTTTAGAACTGTCAGTAAAGTATCTGTACTTAGTTTGTATTAAATAATCTTCTTGTGGAATAGCATCAGGATAAAAAACAGTTTTTACAACATTAAACATTGTTGTTGGTTCTGCCAAAAATTCTTTTAACTTATATGCACCAGAATTTAATTTTAGCAACTTAAAAATGATGCCATTTTCATAACGATTTACCCTTGATTCTTCCTTTTGCTCGACAGTTAAACCAGTTGGTAAGTAAACTAATAAATAATATTCTCCTATATCTTTCTCTTTGATTAGTTCAAAACTTTTACCTGAAAGGTTTGCAAGTTTGTTAGTCACTTCTTTTAACGCACTCAATGTTCCATTCTGCATTTTATCTATGGTAGTGTAATCTTGAGCATTAACAAAGAAAGAAATCAAAAGTAAAGCAGTTACTATAGTATTTTTCATAGGAATTATTTTAGTTACTCAAATAAACAAAAAAAACAGATATAAGTCCAAAACAAAGTAAAAATAACACTGTCAATGTAAATTTGTTTAAAAATCATTTTATAGTTTTCGTCTATCTCTACAAGTTGTTTTGTCATTTCAATTTCGTTAATGTCTCTAATTTGCTTGTACTTATCTGTCATGATTTCAAAGATAAAAAGTTGCCTAAAAATGATTTTACGGAAATCCATAGCTGCATCTAAAAATTAAAAGGATTAAACTGTTTTCCATTATCTGTTACAACTGCAAGTAATCTATCAGTATCACCTTTTACGGTTAAATGCCAAATTTCAACTTTCTTTTGATCTTCAGACAAGACTGCTCTGTAAAAGTCTTCAGCACGTCCAACTGATTTTCTTGGTATTACTTTCAGACTATCCTTAAAGGTTTCAGGAAAAGAACAAAGTGACCTATTGCTATTTTCAAACTCTCTCAGTTTTAGAATAACACTAGTTTCATAATACTTGTTTCTTTTTGACTTTATTTCTATTTGTAGTGACATAATATTTGTTTTTAAGTGAATTCTAAATATTCATTTCGTTTGACAATAGTTGTTGTAAATGGGAATTTGTCTTTAGGAACTTTTTTAATAGTTTGAATGAGAACTGTTGCACCGGTAAAAACAACTCTTTTTCGCTCATCAACTTCAATCTGCAAAGTCAAATAATCGGAGTTGGATTTCTTTTTGGATGGTTCTACTTTGAAGCCGTGGACGGTTATCAGTATGTTCAATATTTCGTCTATTTTTATGCTTTTTCCTGTGAAGTGATTCACCTCGCTTTGTATTCCTAAATCTGAAAACTTGGTCATTTGGGTTTATTTTTTTTAGTAAGTGTTTAGAATTGCAGTGTTTTATCCAGCCCATATAAGCCGCTATTACTGCTTTGTTCTTTTTTTTGAATGCTTTGGCAGCACGTTTTTTGATTGTTTTTCGAAGCCTGGTGTGCGTGTGGTAAAATACATATCCAACAAAATCAATCCCTCTTTTATCAACCGGAAACACCTGGCAATTTCCTTTTACCTGAAGTTTTAAATTACTGTTTAAATACTGTTTAATCACTGATAAAATACGATGAAGTTCTGTTTTGCTATTCGATAGTATTACCAGATCATCAGCATACCTGAGGTAGTATTTTACTTTTTGAGTTTCTTTGATCCAGTGGTCAAACCCGGTTAAATAGAAATTGGCAAAATACTGACTGAGATAATTTCCTATTGGAATACCTTCTGCACTGTCTATGATTTCATCCAGTAACCATAAAAGATCATTGTCTTTAAACTTTCTTCTAAGTTGATTCTTTAAAATTTGGTGATTTATAGAGGGGTAAAATTTAGTAATATCCAACTTCAAACAGTAGGTTGTTCCGGGTACATCGGCCAAAGCTTTTTTAAGAGCTTTGGCGGCCGAATGTATTCCTTTTCCTTTTATCGAACTGTAGGTATCAGTTGTAAATAACTTTGTAAATATTGGCTCTAAAATATTCATTACAGCGTGGTGTGTAATGCGATCAGGAAAGAACTGTAATTTTGAAACGATCCTTTCTTTTGGCTCATAAACCTTGAAGGTTGAATACTCTGAAGTTTGATAAGTTTTGGTCTTCAGCATTTCATGAAGCTTCAAAATATTACTTTCCTTACTCTTATTGTGAATGATTACACCTTTTTGCTTTGATTTGCCTTTCTGTGCTTTTTTATCAGCTAACTCGAGATTATCAATACTGATTATCTTACTGTATAGATTATTGTATCTTTTCAAAGCCTTTGTATTATTGGGTCACTTTCTTTACAAAAACAGAATACTAATGCCCCGTTAAAATTGTGATTTTTTGCCCTGTTGGCAGGGTTTGCATTGAACAAATATTTTTACATGGTGGGAGCTGCAGTTCGTATTCGTGTTCCAGTTATCGACATTGTTCAACGACCAACCCGAAGAGGGAGAACGACCAAAAACCACAGCATTCAATGCACAACCTTTATCCCTTATAAAATCTCTTTAATCAGATCAGAGAAGTTTTCCCAGAAGTAACGGCCGATCGCTCTCGTTCTGAACACACGGCGGGAGCCGCAGTTCGTAACCGTGAACCAGTAAACGACAAAGCGCAACGACCAACCCGAAGAGGGAGAATACTCATACCAGTTTTCATATTTAAGCTGATCACTATCTGAATAATCAGCAACCCACGGTTTGTCCTGTCCTTCGTTATTTAAGGCTCTGATTACGACATCTGCAATGTAATTTTTGATTACAGCGTTTTTGTCTGATTCATTTTGCAGGTGATCTACACCTGGCATTAATGTTATGTCTAATCCTTCAGCTAAAAAAGCTTTTTCAATTGTGTTGATTGTTAATTGTTCCATTGGTTTTATTTGATTAAGTTGATGTATATTTCTTTGAAGGTTTCCCAGGCGTATTCCGCATGATCAGAATCGAGGAACGCCAGGCGGGAGCCGCAGTTCGTAACCGCGTACCAGCGATCGACAAAGTACAACGACCAACCCGAAGAGGGAGAATACTTATAAACGTGGAAATACTTTGCCTGATTACTGTCTGCCCAGTTGACCACTTCTTTTTTATCAGCATTAAAACAACGGCTGATTAGTAATGCTTGTCTCAGGGCATTAGCGGAAATATCATCCGGGTCGTCACTTTGGCAGATGTAATTTTTAGGACTAACTGCCATTTCTTTACACACATCATCAAAGGATTTTATTCTTTCCACAATGTTTGGCTGAAAAGTTTTAATTCCAAAAAGGTTTTCCAACATTACCTTTCTTCCTGTTTTAGCTTTCTCATAAGCTTTTAATACTCTGCCTTTATCGGCTGTTAATGTTTCATTCATTTTATAGTTGTTTTTAAAGTTAATTTGATTTAAACCTTTCGTGATTAATGACTGTGATATCATTGTCATCGATTGAGTGGCATTTGTCGCAGTAATGCTTATTGTTATCTATGTGCCACTCTTCATCTGTTACCGCTTCATTTGCGTTGTCTTCATCGAAGAAAAACGCATTTTCTTCAGATTCGCGAAACTGTTCCTTACAGTTATCACATTCAATTCCTGTGAATGTTTGTTTTATAAATCCCATACTTTTTTTAGTTTATAATTAATACTCGTCGTTAAATCTTTGTTTGTTTATCCAGGTGGCTAACAATGCCTGAGCAATAGTTGATTGTGCAAGCTTTTTTTTGTATTTCGGAACCTGAATGAAACATTTTATCTTATCAGCTTCTTTTAATTTTCCGAAAGCTTTTTCAGCATCTTTTCTTGATTCTTTGTAACCGTACATATCCCATAGTGCATCAAAACTTAAATCAGCAGGAGATTTTTCGATTTCAAAAACCTTTAGATACTTTTTGAGTTTCATCCAAATTGTTTTCATAATGCTTTCTTCATGTGGAAACCTTGGTTCCAATTGTGATAATAATTCTTTTGCGTTTTCAAACTGAGCACCATCGGGTAAATAACCTGTTAACAACCATTGCCTTTGCTCTTTGTTTAAAACTCCTTCAGACACTTCAAAAAGCCTTAAATTGCCCAATAAATCATATTTAAACAGAAAAACTAAGCCTATTTCTTTGCCTTTAGCTCTATAGGTGGTTAGTGGCTCATCCATTACGCTAATTTTTGATTTAAGTCATTAATAACCTTTTGTATTTGCTGTCGGATGTAAACGTCATTTACTGTCTTTATTTGGTCAATCAATAAGAGTTCTAACATGTCAGCTTCATGATGCCTAAAAGTCACTTTCGTTTTCTTTGCCGTATTAAAAAGATCTGTTTTTAATTTTTGGTGATTGAATTTTTTATCAAGTATATTAACAACATCTAAGGCGATTGAAAGTGTCGATTTATCTCTTCTACTAATTGGCTTACTGTTATATACTGGCTGTAGTGTCGCTGTAATTATTGTAATTGTTTCGTTTGATAGTCTTAAATCTATTTTCATCTTAGTTTTTCTTTGAGGTTGTTCAGATAGTTGAGTTTATTGATACATATTTCGTAAGTGTCCAAATCATAAGTGCCTTTTTTGACCCTAAAAAAGAATTGATTTCTTATGAGATCATAAAAAATATCGACACCCAAATGATTGCCAACCGGCTTACGTAATTTCCATTCAGTTTCAAACCACTTTGCATTTCCGCTTGTTTTTTCTAGTATTCTATCATTAATTAATTTAGTAACTAGTGATTTTCCACATTTGGTCTTATGAAAATCTGTTAAGTAACAGATATGGCCATCGCTCAAAACATTCTCTTTTTTTAGTTTCTTTAGAAGTAACTCTTTGCTCGTAATTGCTCTCATTTAACATTCGGTTTTAGGTTCTGAAATTTCTTTTTGACAATCGTCGCATACGATTACTGTTTTTTCACATCCACAAACAGCATCCAATACTTTTATTCTTGTACTATTGTGGGGGCACTTTTCGGGCTTTTGGATGTCAATGATACAAGCCACAATTTGCGCAGTATAGACGACCATTCTTTTCTTTGACCGGCATTTCAATTTCGCATTCGAAACAATACTCATCCGGGAGGGCTTCGTCGTTATAATCGTCAGCTTCAATTTTACAAACGAGATATAAACCAGTTAAGAAGCCTCCAACTAATGCAAAAAGGAAAGCTGAAAAAAGGGCAATAATTATTAATATGTTTGTCATGTTACTTGTATTTTTTTGTTATCATCGATTCTAAACAGGTAATTATCTTTGAAAGTTCCTGTGGTTCCATCTTCTTTAAAGGCTTTTTAACTGGGCTTTTATCACTCTTTAAAAAGTCAGATAAACGGTTAATATCAGCTACTTCGCCCCAACGATCATTTTTAACAGTCCATTGTAATGTGCGTAAATGTGCCAGAACAGTTAAATGTTGTTTGTTATTTTTATCAAATAATCCCCAGTTGTTACTATTGCCCTGAACGATATTTTTAAGATGTTGTTTGGGCTTGTTATAGTTGTCTATCGCAGAACCAGTTCCAGTGTAAACTTGTGGCTTAGTGGGTGTCATTTTACTAGTCTTTATATGTTGATTTTATATGGCGTCTAAATCTTTGGTTATCAATAACTAACTTCCTATATCTGTTAAAAGCTTTCAGCTCTGTATCTGATAATGGTGTCATGCTTCTGTATCTTTCAGAACTGTCTTTATGGACTTGGTGTCCATTTACACTATAATGTTCGTGATCTGCTATTGGTATTATTGTGACGGTCATTTCGATTTTGTTTATAAATTGTTTTTACTTTAAAACAGAACCACTCAATTTGTGTGGCAATTACTTTTTTGTTTGACCAGATTAGCAACCCTGTCGCTAAAATGGCAGTACTTAGATACTTATCCATTACACTGTGAATCTGAACTCTACCTTTTTTGTTCTGTTTTCGCCAACTTCTACAAACTTGTAACCGCTTACATAGGAGCTGCCTTTTGTTCGGTTCTGAGCCTCAATAATAATGTCCATTCCTTCGTCAAATTCCGGTGAGTTAAAATCGCTTCGCATTTGATTTAATTGGATGATTTTTGCAGGATTCAACATTCCGGTTTTAATATTTGGCTTCAAAAGATGTGTCACCGCCTTGGTTAACTTCACACTATTTTCGTCCTGTTCATCGCCGGATAATGCAGTTATATAGTTCATTATTTTCTGTATTCCGGCGGTTTCTGTTCCATCAAATGAAATAGTAATGTTATGACCGATTGTAATACTACATGATCCGTCTGGATGTGTGACTGTATGACTTTCTTGTTCCAGTTTATCCAAACCGTAGATATCTGTTTTCAGTTTTAAAACATCATTAAAGTTTTTGAAAACAGAATCAACTAATTCAACCATATTGTTTTGACGATCAATAAGAGGATCAATGTTATTGATCAAAAATTCCGTGGATAGCTCTTTGTATGCTGCCTTGTCGGATCTTGCTTTTTGTTTATTTGCCTTTTCTTCAGCTGCTAACTCCTGCATTAAAGTCTTTCTATCTGTTGGGGATAATTTTGTAATATCTAATTGTTGCGTTTCCATGATAATTGGGTCTTTTACGTTAATGTTTTTTATTTCGTTAGTAATTTTCATTCTCAAAAGGATTTTGAATTAGGTTGCCCCATGATGTCTGTTCAAGCTTTTCGAGAGTTAACTTTACTTTGGCTTCCAGTGCTGCCGTTACTTTGTAGTACCTGACTTCGCTAGGGAAGTTTTCTTTGCTAATCTGTGACAGTAGAGCACCTCGCTCTTGATTTATGCAGATTCTTTCACATGTTTTAAAGACATGAATACGGCCATGTTTCTGCTGTTCTGAACAGTAATACAGTACATTGTGTAAATCTGATAATCTTTGGTCTATTTGTGTTTTATCATTCATCCTTTTAAAGTTTATCTTTGTTTTTACTTACCTGCTTACTTCTTAAATTTCTAAGATCAGATTCAATTGTAACTCTATTTAAATGGTTTGGATTATCCCTCAACCATTGCTCTAAATCGGCAATTTTATTTTTTACTTGTTGTGGTGTCATAGTGATTAGTTTAAAATTTCTATTGGGAATGGTACTCTGATACCTGGTACTTTTGAAGGTTGTTGATCTCGTTTTTTTGCTTCATTAAGCAACGGTATTGGAAAGCGTGACATCAGTTTACTTATGCACTTACAATAAAGTCTGTCTTTATCTCTTCCATTCACTCTAGGATATCTTTTTATTAAATCCTTAAACTCTAATTCTTCTTTATGAAGTTCGATTGTAAACCATTTACTAACTGCCGAAGAGGTTACAACTTTTCTAAACTCGAAAGAGCTAATCGTTACACTTTCGACCCAGTAAAACCAAAATGCAAGTATTAAATCTTCTTTGGTTTCACATACTTTTAAATGATCCATTAAATAATCTGTTGCAGATTCTTTTGTTGTTGTTTTCATAACTTATCCTTTTTCTAATAGTTTTACTTGTCTGTCGTTGTAACCTTTTTGCCAAATGACATGAGGTTCGTAAGCCTCAAATCTATTTTTCTCAATTATTGCCTGATAATCTGTCACATTGACTACTATATCTGCATCATAATAAATATCTTCTGCTATTTTTCCTTTGGGTTTCTTACCATCAGCACCACTAATCCAAATGAAGGTTGTATCTTGAAATTGGCTAATAAATTCAAAATAATGTTCGCTTCTCATCTTCCTAAAAAAGTACTGAACCGAATCAATAACTACTATTTTTGGCTGCCTCTGTCGGCTTAACCTTGCTGTTAGCTGAACTATATTTTCCTGATGGTAGTTAAATCCAGGTACACCTTTCATGTTACTTCGTTTCAACGCCATTTTAAACCCTTTTTTCATTCCTTCCTCAGAAGTGTTGTAGTGCACTTTTTGGGAATTCAAACAAATCTGTTTTACAGCTTGTAACACATAAGATGTTTTTCCCTGGCCTGAACCTCCATAAACCAACCAATGACTATTTCCTAACTGAGGTTCACCTAGGTGTTCCTTCCACTCTTTATCTACTTTTATGGTTTTAAAATTTATCCGGTCTATATCTTCGTAGCTGTAAGCTCTTGGAACTTTTATCATATTAGGCAGCCTTTTTTTGATTAAGGAAATAACTTTCTACATCTTGTTTAACGCGTCTTAAATCACCTTCACAATTACAAAAGATTGTTTCGATTCTATCCATGTCAGTTAAACCATTTTCTATACATATTGCAGATACATCAGTTAGGGTAAGAGGTTTTAATTTTAGAAACTTTCGGCCAATTCTTGACCATAATTCGAAGTAACCGGAGCGATCTGCTTTCACTCCTCGTTTGATTCTTTTTTCTAGTGCAGGTACACCGGAGAGTAAGAAGCCGCAATGCCCAACCAGATCATTGTAGAAATCAATAAAGAAATCCATAGAGCCGTCTTTTAGTTTGTCCATTTGATCAATTATCACTAAAGGTTTTTCCAGTGTGCTCAAATGATCAATAAAACGCTCTACCAAATCTTCTGTGGTTCCAAAATCATCTAATCCGCAAGCTGTCACCAAGGCTTTAGCGTAACTTTTTGATTTCCAAAATGTTTTGCATTCGATATAAATCACATTTGGTAAAGTGCTAGCAATTAATTTATAGGCTTGGCTTTTTCCTGCGCCTGCATCGTAAGAAATTCCAAAACTTATAGACTTTTCTTTTGCTTTTTCAGCATGGCGATAGATATACTCTAAATTGGTAGTTTGAGCAGTTTTCCAGTCTAACTCTATACGAAGTTTCACTTTTACTTTGCGCCACATTTCATCTTTTATAAGCCCCCAGTTTTCATTTATCATCTGACTTATGGTGGCCGATGATACTCCTGCTTTGGTAGCTACTTTATTTTGAGAGGTTAACGCACATAAGTGCTTTATTTCTTTGGTAATCTGTTGTTTTTGTGATGTTGTCATGGTAGTTTTGGTTAAGTTAAAAATCGTACTCCTGGTCTGCTGCTTCAGCAATTAGTTGTTCTACTTTGCTAATATTTCCACCCATTTTTATAAGTAGTTCAGTATCTTCTATTAGTGTTTCTCTGTTAATTCCTGTCCTATTTTCAAGGGCTTTAAGCTCTCTTTGGGTGCGTTCTAATTCTAATTTTCTAACTTGCATATCTGCAAGCCATTTTTCTTTATCACCTTCTTTCATTAGGGCAGGGATATTTTGATGTTTTCGTTTAGGTTCTGCGTTGGCTATCCAAACGTAATTGTCTTTTTCGTCCTTAGCATAGAGTTGAACATAGCCATCAAGAAAATCAGGGTCATAGCGTACTTTGAATTTATTGCCAATGTTTTTGTATCTAAAGTTAAGGTCAACCGCTCCGGTTTTGTCATACACTTCAAATTCGTAATCAGTACCTCCAATTTTTAAATTCATACCACTTGATTTGTAGGTCACTAATCGTTTGGTTTCTTCTATCCACATTTTATCCATTATTTCCCAAAGCGTTAGTGGTTCTTTCATTGGCATTTCGTGTTGATACACTTGGTTTCTTGATGTTTTATCAAAATGTGGATGTTCGCCATTGTTCCATATATTTACAGCTGCTATCCACGCTTTTTGCAACTCGTCAACCGTTTTTAGATGTGCTTTATTCTCCAGAATAAAATCAGCATTCATTTTATTATCATCACGTCTTACAGTTATACTTTGTCCATCCGAAAACCAAAACTTGGTAATGACTTCCTGCTGAATACGTGCAAAAAGATTCTCAGCAGGGTTGGAGTGATTTTTTGCCTTGTTTGGGTGATGTGTTCCGTGACCATCAATAGCCATAAGTGAATCGTACAAATCCTGCATTCTGTCCATTTTGTGACCTCCTTGATGATCATAAGTCAGATAGTAAGGACGGCATTGTGCTTCATTGACTGCCATTTTAATAGCTTTGAAATGTTCAATATGGCTTTCGGTAAATGAGATATCCCAACCTATGATCTTTTCACTATACACATCAAACATCACGTCAATTTTAAGTTTTGCTCCCATTTTATTTGAGCTTTCATCCCAGTAGTGAATCCAATCCAGTTTTGTACCATCAATCGCCCAATATGCGTTAGGGAACCAATCGCTTCTATCTCTGGTGATGGTGTGCTTGTATTTTTTATTGTAAGCTGCCAATCCGTGGCGGGCTAATGTCCATATACGTTCTCTTTCTGGTTGATAGAGCCAATTGTAAATCGCCGATTCGGTTAAAGATTTCCAATCGTGTTTTATTGCCTCACGTTCATAATCCTGTAAAACTTCCGGAATAGACATTTTTATTGGCAAACAATATTTAGCTAAGATAAAATCAGCTATTTCGTCTTTAATTATTTGTGCATTTTTTTGGCCTTCTCCTTTGTGAAGGAATACTTCGTAACCGTTTTTTAGATACTCGTCATATTTGGCCTTTAATCTACGCGGATTGCCCGGTAGGGAATATGTCCACTTTTTGGTATTAATAGCATTAACGGCTTCACTGATGTTTTTCCAAATCTCCGTAGTTTTGCGGCCAAATACTTTAGATCTAACTAAACGATCATTAAGCACTGTTTTAATGGCGTTTAAAATGATTGCGTTTGTCGCTTTTTCTCTTTGATCTTCCAGAGATAGTGGTTTGCCGCATGGCTTACGATGTTCTGCAAAAAACTTGATTGCTTTCGAATCCGGAAGTATATACTTCTCAAGATGATTACGTACAACTACATCTTTAGGGTCTTTCAGTTTTTCAATACATACTTTTTTGAAATCTGTTCCTTGATGTACGGGTAAATCGTGAAAGCTTATAAAGGGTTCATTACCTGGTCCTCTTCCTTCTTTTGTACGGATCAACTTTCCTCTGTTGCATAATTTTTGATAATTGCCATACGAAATTAATCCCCAGTCTTCATAAAGAAGTTTGGCAGGTATGGAGAGTATGTTATTGTGATATTCGTACATTTTAAAATGAATTTGTTCCCGTCGTGGTGTCGAAACCATGCAAGCCGTGACGGGTTTATTATTATAATCTTTGGATTGTTTTATTGATCTCCTTTTCCATTAGTTTGTAATCCTCACAAATCTTAATGGAAGTATCACTTTGTCTATCTCCTCGGAGAGAAGCGTTAATGAATTGAATAGTCAAACCATATTT